>CACXMH010000008.1 GCA_902768715.1 Fibrobacter succinogenes
GATTATCCCCGAACGTTACGCCAACAAGTATCTGGACTGGCTCGCCGAAAAGCGCGACTGGTGCATCAGCCGTCAGCTCTGGTGGGGCCACCGCATTCCCATTTGGCACACGGACGCTAGCGAAGACGAACTGAAGGCCGCATTCGCGGGCCGCGACGACATCTACTTCTACAAGGCCGAAAACGGCGGCTACCTCGTGTGCAGCCAGGAAGAAGACCTCAAGGAAGACGCTGTGCCGGGTCACGAACTCAAGCAGGAAGAAGACGTGCTCGACACGTGGTTCTCCAGTGGTTTGTGGCCGCATTCTACCATGGGCTGGCCGGAAAATACCGACACGCTCAAGCGCTACTACCCCACCAGCGTGCTCGTGACAAGCCGCGACATCATTACGCTGTGGGTCGCCCGCATGGTGCTCTTCAGCCAGGAAAACATGGGCACGGTTCCGTTCCACACGGTGTACATCCACCCGAAGATTCTGGACGGCAATGGCCAGACCATGAGCAAGTCCAAGGGCAACGGCGTGGACCCGATGGATATCGAAGAAAAGTACGGTACCGACGCTCTGCGTTTTGTGATGGCAAGCCTCTGCACCGACAACCAGGACGTGCGCCTGCCGGTGAAGAAGGAAAAGCAGCCGGATGGCCGCGAAATCAATACCAGCGAAAAGTTCGAAATCGGTCGTAACTTCAGCAACAAGCTGTGGAACGCCTGCCGCTTCCTTTACCCGCAGCTCGAACAGGCCGGCGCTCTCGCCGCCGAACTCCCGATGGACAAGAACTTGTTCGCCCTGGAAGACAAGTGGATTCTTAGCCGCCTGCAGACGACCATCAAGGACGCCACTCGCATGCTCGAAGAATACCACTTCGCCGAACTCGCCGGGTTCCTGTACCGCTTCGTGTGGGACGACGTCTGCTCCAGCTACCTTGAAATCAAGAAGGCCGTGATCAACAGCGAGACGCTCACCGCCGAGAAGAAGAACGCCATGGCCATCCTCAGCTACGTGCTGAAGAACGTGCTCGATCTGTTGCACCCGGTGATGCCGTTCATTACCGAAGAGCTCAACAGCATTCTGTTCCAGGGTTCTGAACTGGTAATCAGCCGCGCATGGCCCAAGGCCGACGAATCCCTCATCGACGGGTCGATCGAAGCCGCATTCGACCAGGCTTTCGCCGTGGTGGAAAGCGTGCGTGGCGTGCGTGGCCGCTACAACGTGAGCCCCGCCACCAAGCTCAGCGCCGTGGTGAGCGTCGATGACGCCGCAACGGAAGCCAGCGTGAAGGACTGCATGGCAATCATCACCGAACTTTCGGGCCTCTCTGACCTGAGCGTCGCTGTGAAGGCCGCCAAGCCGAAGTTCAGCGCCAGCGCCGTGGTGCCCGGTGGCGAACTCTACATCCCGCTCGAAGGTATCCTCGACCCGGCTGCAGAAATCGCCCGCTTGGAAAAGGAAATCGAAAAGGCCAAGGCATTCGCCGCTTCGATTGAACGCAAGCTCTCGAACGAAAAGTTCGTGAGCGGCGCCCCCGAAGCCGTGGTGAACGCCGAAAGGACGAAGCTTGCGACTCAGCAGGACATTATCGCGAAGAACGAAGCTGCGCTGAAGGAACTGCGCTAACTCACGTCATTGCGAGGCTCCGCAAGGAGCCGTGGCAATCAAATTTAAAAGAGATGTTCAAAGAACATCTCTTTTTTCGTTTTCATTCAACGTTTACTTTTCCAAGCTATTCTTTTCTGTGTGTTCAGCCCAAACTTCTGTGGCCAAGTATTTGTCGCTGCGACAATGGAGATCAGCAACTCCATCTTCTATCATCTCTGCAGTTTCAGACTCATAGTAAATGTCTGTCGCTTCCTGCAAAGAGATATGGAACATATCGCTAATACAAGCAATAACCCTAGCGCATTTCGCACTTTTCAAGATTTGCTTGCTTGCATCAGTCATAAACGCTCACTTTCGATATGGGCCAAGCAACGGCGAAGCATTTCTTCAGAGCGAATGCAATACTGAATATTCGGAGTCACAAACTCCAACAAACCCAAGGTTTCCTGCAATGAAATTTCGCCAGTCAGATATCGATCCAAAGTCAAAAAGACTCTATCATTGGCAATGCCGCCAACAACTAAATCGTAATCGCTATCATCTTCACCCGCCCGACATTTAGATATAAAATCAAGCCACGCTTTATCGTAAGCATCAAATCGGAGAATTTTCCACTCGGTTTCGTCATAGGAAAACTCATAGGCATTCAGCCACGCATCCTTTCCACGACGTTTGAAGCGATCTCCATACCTTTGAGCCTGCTCCAAAATAGATGTAAGGTAAAAACCCCGTCCAAAATCAAGATATTTACGAGAATGTTCCAAATCCGGTCGTTCAACAACAACCGACGAGGAATGATACAATCTCATTAAGCCAGCACCCCTTTTTCCTTCATATATTCCGTAAGGTCTTCCATAAGGTAGTGGGAGCCAAACGTATGCAGGACATCGTAAGAGGGGACGATATAATCGTATAAAATACCCGATTTTTTCAAACGCTTATAAACCTCTCGCTGAGGGAGTTTCAGCAAGAGCGAGAGCTGCCCGATGCAATAGGTCACAAACTCAAGCGTTCTGTTGTCCATACCTTAAATATACATTATTCAAGCAAAAAACGCCAAACACCCTATATGCGGAAACACAACATCTGCCTTACAGTAAGGCTTTTCCTGGAAATTTTCATCAAAAATCCACTTTTTTGAAAACTTTTTGAATTTTTCGTCCATTTTTATGTTATTTTATAAGAGTAAAAGAGTTTTTGCTCTTGCCCTCCATGCGAAATCTCGACCATTTCCCTAAACGAGGACAAGGCGAACGCTCACGCAGGTATGCCGTTTTGCGGTGTATCTCGGTTTGTCGTGACCGGCTTTTTAACCGGTTCTTGGTTGTATAACCAAGGGCAACAGCCCTTTGGGGGCGTGGGTCGTTTGCGTTTATCGCATTGAGGCATGTCTAGAGCCCCGTACAGGTAAACGCAACGATCTGCGCCTTTTTTGTTTCCTTACAAAAAATGGCATGGTTCCTTGCTGAGCAGGGGCGGAACTCCAACAACACAAACAATGGAGTTATTGCCCTATGGAAAATGAAGAACTTATCAAGCGCCCCAGTTTCGTTCAAAAAATCGGACGTTTTTTCGGCTGGTGCGACAGCAAGATAATCAACATTCATATGCGTCTTGTGAAAAATATGCTGGACAGGGAGTCGCAGGCAAGGGCGCAAGGCCTTATCGATAAAACTGGTTTCAAAACGGTTGGGGCTTTTGTAACCTGGCTTATGGCCCTTCCATGTCATGCATCGAAATATTCCACTCGCAAGTACGCTCAGGCTTTTGTTCGCATTTTCATTTCAGCCATTCTCGCTTTCTTGCCGATGATTTTGCTGTTGGCCTTTGTTAATCAGGTTTGTCCGTCTTACAAGGATTTCTTTAAGGAAAATCTTATAATCATCTGGACCGTGATGACTGCATTATCTCTGTTCTTCTTCATGAAGTTTGGCTTAGTCCTAATAAGGATTGTCACATGTTTGTTGATACTCGCAATCCTTATGACTTCGTCCGCGTTCCTTTTAAGTGATGCAACTCCCGAAACGCGATCGGCAATATTCATTGTAATTGAAATCGTGACGGCACTATTCTTTCTGCTATGGAACTTTTGGCCCAAGGGCAAAAAGCAGGGAAACGATGAAGCAATCTAAACCATTTGCAAATGCAAAACGCACCGTGCCGAAACCCGCGCGGCATGGTGCGCAACAGAATGCGGGATAACAAATCCTGATGGAGATCATATCATGATATCTACGGTTAAACAAGAAGGAAGTATGTTAAGAATTTATGATGAAAACGGACAATGCAAGACAACGATATCCGCACAAGATGGACTTGTTGGCTATACTTCTTCAACCGTTTCTGTAAAACAAGGTAGTTGTACCCGAATTTATGATGAAAACGGGAACATTCAGACAACCATTTAACTTTTTAAAGTTTTCTATGCAGGAACCTGCACTGCATGGATTGTAACAACCTGCGGGATAAATGAGGTATATCATGATAAATCGTGCAGAAGTTAAGGATACTAATGGCTGGCGCCTCATCATTTATGATGAAACCGGCTACCAGTATGATGATGGCTGTTGTGGCTGCTTGAATGAAACCGCGCGAGTAGTAAAAGTCAATGACAACTATGTTGTTGTTGATTACGAATCTAATGGTCCACGCCGTGTATACTTCGATGACCATGCCCATGTTATTAAGTCTGAAATGCGGTAAAGAGCCTGATTTCGATAAAATAGGACATCTTATTCATTGGGTTAATGGATAAGTGATTCAATTTCAAAAAAAATGTTCATCATATACATTTTTCCAATGTATATGATGAACTTTCAATCCAAATTAGGGCTACAAAATAAGCATGTACGAAAAAATTGTAACAAAAGATGGGAAGGTTATTGCTCCTACAGTTGAAATTGAGGATATTGAGAACCAGCAATACCGCATATATGGAGTTCTTGATCAATCAATAAATTATGAAACAAATTTTATTGGACTACGCGTCAAAAGTGACTCACAAATATTTTCGTTCGTTCGATTTTCAAAAATAGTGAGCCATAAAAATAGAATTATTTTAGAGGTGATTGCATGGTAATACCACAAATTCGTCCTTCCGATATATGGGAGAAAGATGCTCCTGCGGAATATGACGTTAATACAAATACAATTTATTTTCGTTTAGACTATGACCCGAACAGAGATTGCGATGGCTGGATTGTACATGAAATGATACGTGCGTATCTCTCTTCTATTAATTTTGAAGACAATTGTAATCCCCCAATAGTAGAGTATCCTTTTAATAATGTAGAACGATATGCTTTTACATGGCAATTCGTCTATTTACTTGAAACCCACAGAATTTGTTCTATAGGCAATATTAAAAGCCTTATGCCGTGGGAATTTGAGAGATTTGGAGAAGACTGGGCAAAAAAGTATTTCAATATTGCAAAAGAAAAAATAAGAAACGACGATGAAGACATTCCTCCATCACCCATTCATGAGGGTGGGCGTTTTGATTCTTCCGTTGACTTACAACTAGAAGAAAAATTTAGAGAAATTGTTAATAACGCTAAGAAGAAATTTTTAGCAGAATATCCGCAATGGTCTAATAAAGACCTAATGCAAAAGGACAAAGACTCTTTGATTCAGGATAATCATGGATGTATATGGGTTTCAACCATAATTGCGATAGTTGTAATTGCAATCGTGGTTGCATACACTCTATAGGACAACAACGGTAAGGGCTGGAAGAAAATTTCGTGGGAAAATGCGAGTAGATTGCTTCGGGACAATCGCCCCTCGCAATGACGATGAAATTTGACAAATTCGAAACATAAAGCGATATATGAACGGAGACCTCTATGAAAAAACTTCTTTTGCTGGCACTTGCCCTTTCTGCATTGGCTTTTGCCGATAAGCCGACAGGCGTGTGGCGTTTCGCCCGCACAAATTCCATGTATTCTACTGCATGGAACCATCCGGGAACCATAATCGACCTTGGCGACAAGGAGGTATGCCATTATGTCGGACAGATTAACTTTCCGCCCAACAGGGACGGCACCTGTGACGACATACTCATCTTGCACCTAGCCAAAGCGCAAGCCATGGAAGAGAACGGGAAGATTATCGGGTTGTACTGTGCATACGACTGGTCTTTTCCCGATATGGGCGGCAATTTTCTGACCAACGACGTGTACCGTGAGAATTGCCCCGACATACTGGCTACCGTCAATGGTGGGTTCGACGTAATTGGCGAATACTGGTTCAAACCTATGGAGAACCAGGCCATATATTACGAGGATGGTGCACCCATCAGGCAGACACTATCCAATACTCGGGATGTCCTTGACAGGTTCGACAAGAAATACGAAAACCAGATAAGGTATCGCGACACGTACGATTGGATACAGCTGAAACCCGGCTACGGATGGGACCAATGGGAACGACCAGGGAGCGTGTACGGAAAACGGATGGGTAAATGAGAAAATTTATCGCCGTCTTTGCGCTTGCCCAGCTCATTTGTGCTTGCGTTTCTACGCAAGGTGGTAAAGAACGCGTCGATGAACAAGCTTCTTCGAACTTTAACAGTGTCGCAAAAATCCATTGCCTAAATCGGACGGATCTTTCTGAGGAAACGCAAGTTGACTTTCGTGTAAAGGTCTTGCAAAACAAGGACGATCCGCTGCAGGTCTGTTATCGGATTTCTGAGTTCGAAAGGTGTTTCGATACACGCCTGGACTATCCTTACACGGAATGCCGCGAGACAACGCCACCTTACAAGCGTTGTCACGACGACCGTTTTGACGGCAACGAGATCTTGAATATTTATCACATCGGGGCGGGTGACACACTGATGCTGGGGAACAACATCTTTGTTGCAATTACAGGCGAAGGTTGCTTTGCCGCGAAAAAGCGTTAGGGATAGCCCACTTGTGGGCGTGACCCCCTGGGACCGACCCGCACGGGCAGTGCGGGGAACGCCCAGGGAGATCCCCGCCTTCGCGGGGATGACGGCTGGAATAAAATTTAAAAGAGGTGTTCCGTGCGGAGCGCCTTTTTTCTATTATCAAAGAGGGTAAAAGGGGGAAAGTAAAATGAAAATCAGGCCTTTTCTTTTCGCGAGCATACTTTCCGCAGGTATCGGAGTCGCAAACCTGTACGCGGCAGAATGTAACGTCACCCACCACCAGGGCAGTGGCGGCAGCACCGATGTCTACTTGGGGTACCCTGCAACCGCCCTCTACCTGTTCGAAGGCGACTACCTGGACCTCTCTAAGATGGACCAGCGCGCCCCCGCCGTTCAGAACGTCTCCGGCACCGATACGGCATGGGTGTACAGGTCCGAACTGGACTCCACCATGATCGTAATCGTCACCGAGAAGGTCGTCAAGGTGGCGCGCGTTGCCTATTCCAAAGACGAGAACGCACTTGCCGACACCCTTTTCACCGTGAACCACAAAGACGTGTACAAGGATGAATTCCCGCGTCTACAGAAGGCGGGCGTTTTCAAAGGCACAGCTGCGCAGGCAGATTCCCTCGTGACCCATGTCTTTGAATTATGCCAGAAATTATACAGCAAAGCTCTCGGTTACGCCGGCTGTGAATTCAATCCGCCCGAACAGAGAGGAAGAAACGGTGGACACGACATCGACAAGGTCGATATGCCTCTCGCACTTGCAGCCGTTGCCGGCGAATTTACCTGGCTTCTCGACACGCTGAATTACTGCAGTGAACTAAAATACCCGTCAGCTGACACCACGGGAGACTCGACAACGACTTCGCTACCCGGTAGCAGCCAGTCATCTTCAAACGATTCAACAAGAATAAGCCGACCTGTAGTATACAATGATTCAATAGCGAACGATCAGCCTATTGATCAGCCCATTGATCAACCTATCGACAGTCCTGTAATCGCGACGGATTCTACCGCCCCGTTCATCGGAATAGATTCCACGGCCTTCTCCCTTGATTCGGGCTATTACAAACCGCCAACAGTCAAGTCGGTGGATGCAGTCGGAGACTCCTCTACCACAAGCCTGAAACCTATCCAGGCGAAAGCAGGCTTTATGAGGCTTGGACAAAAACGTTACCGCATAGCAAACGTCAAGCCCGGCTCCCCATACAGGATGTTCAGCCTTAACGGTCAGCTTCTGAAAAGCGGCGTTCTCGAGGACGGCTTGTTCGAAGCGCCGACCCTTCCCATTATACTTATGTTCAAAAGCGGGCAGAAATTTTATCTGAAAGATTAAAGATCCCCGCCTTGGTTCGACTTCGCTCACCACAGGTCGCGGGAATGTCAAGAAAGAGCCTTACAGCCCTAGCGTCTTTTCGAATTCGGCCAGTATTTTACGGCCCTGTTCCCATTCGCCCAGGTTGGAGTCGGCGTTGATATGCCCGAGGCATCCCACATCCACGAACATGGAGCCCCAGGCATCCGCAAACTGGCGGGCCCGTTCTATGGACACGTAGATGTCGTTTTCGCTAGCCACAACGCAACTGGGCACGGGCAATTTTTGCAGGGGTACAGGCGCAAAATCTTTTGCGAGGTCAAGCTTATCCACATCGGCTGGCGCTACAAGAAAAACCGCCTTGACGTTGCCGGGGACTCCGCCTTTTGCCGCCTTCTCCAAAAGCCAGCGGACCGTTGTGACCACCCCCAGGCTGTGGGACACAAGAATAGTATCCGTTTTCAGGCCAGACACGGTTTCGTCAAGGGTTGACACCCAGTCCGCCTTTAAGGGATGGTCCCAACTGTGCTGATAGACACGGCTTGCGTCGGGCAGGCTCTTTGTCCAGTAGGTTTGCCAGTGGGTAGGTCCAGAATTGCTGTATCCAGGGACAATCAGGTAATGCATTGCAGACAAATTTAGTAATCAATCCCAGTTGATGCTGGGAGGCGGGTCCTTAAGGTCCTTATTTTGCTTGGCGGCCTCGAATTTCTTTTCCAGAAGTTCTGCACGGCTTTTCTGGGCTTCTTTGGCGGCAGCGAACTTGGCGTCCAATTCGGAACTGCGGGACTTCTGTTCTTTCAAGAAGTCGTCGAAGGACTTGAGTTCCTTCTTGAACTCCTTGTGGGAAAGAACCTCACCGGTATCGGCGTCCACCACGATTTCGCCCTTGCACATGGGGCATTCGACAGTCAGCGTTCTCACGGCCATAGAGCCTCCTAATCCCTGCGCCCGCCGATAAGGCCCGCGCGATACGCCCAGTAGAGCAGTTGCAAAATGGAGGAAATGGCGGCAGCCACATAGGTAAGCCCCGCCGCAAAGAGCACACCGGAGACGGTGTTGTATTCCCGACCCTGGGCCACGATGTCCATACGGGCAAGGGCCTTCTTGGCGCGGGAAGAGGCGTCAAATTCTACAGGGACGGTCACCAGGGTAAAAAACGTCGCAATGGCAAAAAGCAGCACGCCCACAATGGCCAGAGAATACCCCAGCGCCCGACCGGCGCTCATCAAGATAATTCCGAGAATCACAAGCCAGGGTCCCAAATTGGAGCCGATATTTGCCACAGGGACAATAAAGGAACGGAGCCACAGGGGGAAATACCCCTGGGCGTGCTGGATGGCGTGGCCCACCTCGTGGGCGGCAACGCCTGCGGCGCTGGCGTTCTGGCCGTAATAGACTTCCTTGGACAGGTTCAGAGTCTTGTTCAGGGGGTTGTAATGGTCCGACAAAAATCCCTGATGCACCAGGACCTTCACGTCGGTAATGCCCGCGTCCATCAAAATAGCCTTGGCCACGTCGGCGCCGGTAAGCCCGCTCGTAATGCGGACTTTTTGGCCCGCCGCAAAGCGGCTCTTGACCAGCATGGAAACGGCACCGGAAAGCACCAGGGTCACAAGCAATATGGACATATACAAAGGGTCAAACATCATAAGCGGATCTCCTGGGAGGTAATATACAAAAAACTACATATCTCCGGTCTTGAGTCTGGAGCCGTCCCGCAGGTGGGTAAGCGTCAGGCCTAAAACCATGTAGAATACCGCCTGGGTCGCCAGAGGCAAGAGGTAGGTAGCGGCATCGCCAATGCCTGCACCCCGCTGTTCAATGGCAAGCCACGCCGGAACGGCAAAAGTCGAGGGGAAAAAGCTGGAAAGGCCTTTCATCCAAATCGGGGCCAATTCAACAGGCCAACTGAAATTGGACAAGAACAAGAGCGGAATGGACATGTACAGGAACAGCTGCACGCTGGTTTCGCGCCGCAAGAACACCTGGGACACCACCATGCCGAAATTGATGACCGCAAGCAGGAAAATAAAGGTAAATACCGCCATGGGCAAGAATTCGCCACGACGGGGGAAGTCAAAGACATCGTAGATTACGAAATGGTAAAGCAGTATGAAGCTACAATAGTGAACAAAGTAAGCGAAGGAGCGACCAAAGTACCGATAGAACAGGCCTTCATTTTCATGAGCGGTATTGCGTTGCAACTTACGGAACTTGCGGTGGGCGCGGGCGCCCCCAAGCAGGCAAAGGCCAATCACCAAGGTCTGCTGCAATATCAGCACCAGCACGCTTGGGACAACGTAGTTGGAATAGCTACCCGTATTGTTGTACATGGTCTGAATGCCCAGGGGAATCGGGTCACGCATGGCCATGGCCTGCGCGGCAGGGACCTTCTTGGAAAGGGCAATGCGCTTGACCTTGGTTGTAGCCCCGAGAGTCAAGGCACAAGTGGAAAAAGCCGTAGAGATGTTTCCGTGAAGCATCACGTAGGCGCCATGGGTAAACACGTTGACCACCACATTCTCGCCCTTCTGCAAATTCGCTTCCATCCCCTTGGGAATGACCATAAATCCATATATATCTTCGTTCGCCATGGATTCTTCGGCATCGTGAATTTGGCCGAAGGTTTGCCGCACACTCACCTGCTGGGAAGCGTCTGCCATCTGGACGAGTTCGCGAGAAAGCTTGCTGTGGTCCATATCCACGACGGCTACGGGAATCTTGGAAACGGTCTGGTACTTGTAGGGCATGGGGTAATAGAACGCATAGAGCACGCCCGCCACCACCAGCAAAAGCACCGCCGCCGCATCGGTATAGAACAGTTTCCATTCCGCAACGGCCACCATGAAGAACCGCTTGAGGGCATCAATCATCTGACACCTCCGGCGGTCGATTTTCTTCGCTATGGTTCATCTGCGGGTTCATCAGGTTCAGGTGCAGCCTTTCCGTATTTCGAGTCCCGTACCTGCTCCCGATTCCGTAATTCGCAGGATTCAAATCGTCGGCGACCACGCCCAGGGCCGCCTTAATCTTGTCTTTCGCAGATCCGTGCTGTCGGACCCAGTTCAATTCCTTGCGCTTGGAGGCAAACCAGCGCACATACAGGAGCCTTGTGGCCAGCAGCTGCCAGAACAGTCCCATAAAAAGAAGGGTGACGATACTATCCCAGGCGTGCGCGCTGCCGGCAGGGCCCACCAACATGGCGGACTGGACCTTGAGCAGGTGGGTCAGCGGCAACAGGTAGGCAAAACAGCGCACCACAAAGGGCATGGCCATCAGGGGGAAGGTCTGCCCCGCAAAGGCAAAGGCAGGGCCGCCAATCACACCCGCCACACTTGTAGCCATACGCATGTTTCCCGTAATGCCCACAAAGGTTGCGCCCGCCCCGGTGCAGGCCAGAATCATGGCCAGCTGGCCCGCCGATACCAAGACGAACTCCCTAAAGGTCATGGGGGTCAGCATGCTATGGGCGTAGGCATACACCGCCATGAAGGCAAGCCACTGGATAATAATCAAGGGCAACATGGTCGCGCACATAAGGACGGCGCGGGATTTTCCGGCGCGCCTGATCATCCAGCGGACCGTATGGTCCCTGAAGGGGAAACTGAACACGTAAACCGCTCCAAGAATTGCCGCCAGATGGAAGATGGCACTGACCAGCCCCAGCCCCAAGAACCCTTGGTAGTTACCTTCGAGATTGCCGACGGAATGGAGTTCCACCTGAACAGGATTGCCGATTCCTGCGGTAAAGAGCCCTTCGCCGATATTCGTCACTACCGCACGGATTTCTTTTAAGGCAAAGGAATTGGTCAGGTAGTTCTGCCCGCTGGAAAACACGGGAATCACAGGCGTCTCGAGGCGAAGGGCGCGGCGTTCCATATTGTACGGAATAACGAGAAACGCCTGCAGGTCTCCACGGATCACCGCATGTTCGCATTCCCCGATGTCGCTGCAGTCCTGGACCACATCCAGAACGGGATCCGACCGTAGCGCGTTTTCCAGTTTATCCGCAAGCAGGGACGCATCCTGACGGACAATACCGATGGGCACGTGCAGAATAATGCGGGCGGAGAAGAACTCCACCATGAACACGGAGGTTCCCACGGGCAACAAGAGAATTACCAGCCACAAGACGATGTTTGGACTGAAATAAATCTTCTTGACCGTGTCTATGAACGCCCTGAACAATTTTATTTCCTACACCAAGGAGATTCCCGCCTTCGCGGGAATGACAATTACGCTACTTCAGTTGCTCCAGCGGGAACAACACGCTCATGCCGGGCCTCAGGTTTTCCACCTCTACCGTCGGGCGCAGGCGCACTTCGAAAGTCTTCAGGTCAAAGCCGCCGCTTTCCTTGGAGCTTTTCCAGGTGGCATAGTCCCCAACGGGAGCAATGTAGGACACCTCCATCTCCACGGCGGCGTTCAATGCCGGAACCGGCAGAACAAAAGTCTTTCCCTTGGTCACGTTCTTCAAGAAATCTTCACGCAGGTGGAACACCGCCCAGGCGTCCTTCAGGTCGGTCACGGCGATTACCGGCATGCCCGCCCCCACGACCTCGCCTTCTTCCACCACCTTCAAGGTGACCTCGCCCGCGATGGGGCTCTTGATTTTTGTCTCTTCCAAGTAGGCGTTCACCTCGGCGTTGGCACCTTCGGCCTGCTTCACCAGGGCTTCTGCAGCCTCCTTGTCTTCGTCGCGGGCGCCTGCCAGGGCCATCTCGTACTGGGCCCGGGCCGCATCGGCAGCCCCCTGGGAGGCCTTCATCTGGGTTTCGGCCTCGTCCCGCTTCTGCAGCGGGAGCACGCCTTCGTTATAGAGTTTCTGCACCCGCTCGTAGGTGTTCTTCGCCAGGTTGGCGGCATCTTGTGCACGGGCCGCCATGGCCTTCAGGGCCTTTACGTCTTCGGAGCGGGCGCCGTTTTTCGCCTTGTTGGCCTGGGCCTTGGCCGCCCCCAGCGCTCCCTGGGCCTGCATCTTCTTGGCCTCGATTTCGGGACTGTTGATGACCGCCACCAGGGCGTTCTTCTTGACGGTCTGGCCTTCACGGACCAAAAGTTTTTCTATACGTCCGGGGACTTTTCCCGCCACCAACACGCGGCGGGCCTCCATCTGGCCCTGCAAGTACTTGTCCTTCGGCTTTGTCGCAAATTCCTGAAGTTGCAGAATAGCCGCCACCATAAGGGCCACCAGCACGACAATCGCAAAAATCTTGCTTGCAAACTTAATCTTGTCCATTATTCCTTCCCCACAGTTTTGCTATTCAACATGGCTCCCGCCTGTTCCACCTCGCCGCTAGCTTCCAGCAGGCCAAGCCAGGCGATGACCGCATCGTAATGGGCCTTCAAATCGGCCACCTGGAGGCGCGACAGCGCAAGCTCTGCATCCACCACGTCCAGGCCCGTAGCAAGGCCGGACTCGTAGGCCAGCTTTTGGCTGCGGAGAGCCTCGTCCGCAAGCTCCCGGGTTTTCTTCAGGCTTTCCAGACGGCCCTTGGCATGCTCCAGCTCACGCCAGCGTTTTTCCACCAAAAGGCCGATATTGTCCAGGGTCTGCTCTTCCATGCTGGCCAGGGAGCGGTCCATGGCCTTGGCGTTTGCCACCTTGGAGCGGGTCTCGCCACCCTTGAACAAATCCCACTGGGCCTTGGCCCCTACGGCCCATTCAGGCTCCAGAATGGTCAGGTCCTTGGTGTAGAGTTCCTTGTAGGCAAAAAGCGCTACCGTCGGGAAATAGTCCGCACGGGCGGCACTCACCGCATCCTGGCTGCGCTTGCGCTCCGTACGGAGCTGTCTCAGTCCCGGATGGTTTTCCCGGGCCTTCTGCTTGATTTCTTCCATGGTCCGAACACTCTCCGGAGCTTCCACCGGAGTAACCGCCGTAATGTTCGTGTCCGTATGGAGCAGGCTTGCAAGAGCCATCCGGGCAAGGGACTGGTCCCGCAGGGCGTCGTCGTAGGCGTTTTCCGCTTCGGCCAGCGCCACTTCGGCACGGAGCCTTTCCGCCTTGCTGATCTGGCCGCTGGCCTCCAGCTTCTTGGAGCGCTCCAGGTGTTCTTCTAGGTTCTTCCTGGTGTTCTCCCGCATCACCGCCAGTTCTTCGGCCAGCCTAAGGGTAAAGTACTTGGTGGCCACGTCCATCAAGATGGCATTTTGCGCCATGTCGAAGGCGGCCTTCCTGGCGTTTACGTTTTCCTTGGCGGCATCGTAGGCGGAATAAATCTTGAGCCCTGTAAAGATAGGCCAGATAGCGGTCACGCGGGCGTTAAAGAACAACTCGTCCTGAACCTTCATCCTAAATTCGGCGTCGTCAATCTGGGACTTTGCCGCATCCATCTGCTGTTGAGTAGCGGCGGCGTACTCGTCGGCCTTCTGCTGGGCGATTTCCTGGGCGGTCCCTCCGAGTCTACTTTTGGCGAAAGCGTCGGCCTGGGCTTCGGACAGCCCCTGAGCCAATGCACCGTTGTAGGCCTGGGCATACCCTGCACTGGCCTGGTTATAGGCGTCAATGTAAGCCTTGGAATAGGCGGCAGCCGGAGCCACCGTAGATAGCCCCCCGGCAATACCGCTCAGGGCCTGCTGAATTTCACCTAAATCAATGTAAATGGGGTCATTAATTCTCGTAACGCCTGCGCTCAGGCTTACCGTAGGCATAAAACGGGAACGGGCCTCGCCTCCAGCGCTTCTTGCAGGGTAATCGGCGCCGACCACGCCAGCGCCACCCCAAAAAGAACTGACAAAAAACACTTTCCCATAACTGTAAAAGATACAAAAACAGGCACTGATAAATCTTACGAAAAAATAATTTCGTGAAATTTGATGTATTATAAGAAAAATGAAACTTACTCCACTATCACTTCTATAGAGGGTAGCAAACAGAAAGTAGATTTTCTATCTTCTAGACTGTAAGGAAAAAGGGTTACCCATGTACGAAACTTTGAAACAAAGAATCAAATGTCCTGAACTCCATGAAAAAATCCGTTCCAGCAGCGAGGCCGCCAGTTACATTACCCCAGGCATGACCATCGGCGTTAGCGGATTCACCCTCTCAGGTTACCCAAAAGAAGTCGCCAAGGCTCTTGCCGAGCGTTCTCACCGCGGTGAAAAGCTGGAATTGACCGTATATTCAGGCGCCTCCCTGGGCGATGACTTCGACGGACTTTTGACACGGGCAGGAGCTCTCAAGTGCAGAATGCCCTACCAGACAAATACCGATTTGCGCAACGCCATCAACGAAGGCAAGGTCAAGTACGTGGATTTACCCCTTAGCCTCATGTCCAAATGGGTCCGCAGCGGATACCTGAACCATATCGACGTGGCCCTGGTAGAGGCCAGCTCCATCGACGAAAACGGAAACATCATTCCCACGGCTTCCGTGGGCGCATCCGAAGCCTATGTAGCCAGCGCTGACAAGGTGATTGTAGAAATCAACACCTACGTTCCTGAAAACATCAAGGGGATCCACGACATCTACATGACGGAACTGGCCCCCAATACCAAGCCGATTCCGCTCACCAAGGTGGCAGACCGTATCGGTACACCCTACATTCCTTGCGACCCGTCCAAGATTGTAGCCATCGTCCAAAGCGAAATTCCCGACTGCGGCATCCCAGAAAATGCCGGCGACGAAGATTACAACAAGATGAGCGAGAACCTGATCAACTTCCTAGAAAAAGACGTGGAAGCGGGCAGGCTCTGCAATCCGCTGCCGCCTATCCAGGCGGGCATCGGAGCCGTCTCCAACGCAGTGCTCTCGGGCCTGCAAAAGTCCAAGTTCGAGCACCTGACCGTCTATTCCGAAGTCATGCAGGATTCCCTGGTGGACCTGATTGAATGCGGCAAGGTGGATGCGGCCTCTTCTACCGCCATCACCATGTCCAAAGAAAAGATGAAGGCCTTCTTCGAGAAACTGGATTCGCTGAAGGGGAAGATCGTGCTCCGCCCCATGGAAATCAGCAACAGTCCCGAAGTGATTCGCCGCCTGAACGTGATTGCCATCAACACCATCATCGAAGCGGACCTCTACGGAAACACCAACTCCAGCTACGTGGGCGGAAGCCGCCTCATGAACGGCGTGGGCGGTTCCGGAGATTTCTGCCAGAACGGCGGTCTTTCCATTTTCATCACCAAGTCCACTGCGAAAAACGGAACTATTTCTTCTATCGTCCCGCTGGTAAGCCATATCGACCATACCAGCAAGACAGTGCAGGTGATTGTGACAGAACAGGGCGTCGCTGACCTTCGCGGGCTCAACGTCATCGAGCGCGCCCATGCCATCATTGACAACTGCGCACACCCCAAGTTCCGGCCCGCTCTTGAAAAATACCTAAGAAAGGCCTCTGTGCTTTCGGACTACCCCGCCTACCCCTACAGCGTGGAGGCGGCACAGATGTTCCACGGATCCGTCTGATGTACAAATACACCCTAAACTACACAGAACAGATGTATGCCGCCAACAAGGCGGCACTACCTTGTTTTACAGTAACGTTAAAAAAGCCTGTAGATGGAAAAATACTGAGCGAGGCGGTAAACGCCGCCCTCAGTTACCACCCCCATTTCAAGACAAAACTCGTCAAAGAAAACGGGTTGTACGCCCTTGTCGAAAATTCCAAGGAACCCGTTGTCAAGGAATGCGACTGGGATAAGGAAATTGTATATGGCGGAGACGATTACAATAATTTCCCTTGGGTTATCGCCTACACCGGGAAAAAGATAAGTTTTTCGGCCATACACGCGCTCACCGATGGTGGCGGCACCCTGTGTTTCTTGTTCGCCGTGCTCCGGCAATACCTGGAGCGCACAGGGGTAATGTTCATGACTCCCGTGGGCCATGTGCCAGACGAAAGCATCGGGCGCACCATGGAGGACATGTTCCAAGTCAACGGGAATCCTGCCGTCAAAAGTTTTTACAAGCCAAGCTTTGGCGCGGCCATGAACATTCCCGCAGAATTCTACGAGACCAATCCAGAAAAGGTGGCCGTTTACCGCATAAGCCTTTCCCTCCCGGACATCAAGAAATACTCCATTGAAAGCGAGACTTCGAACTTTACCGTGGTGGCCTACATTATAGCCAAGGCCATGGAACTCGCTCTTGGTAAATCCGAGGGAATAATCAAGTTACGCATTCCCGTCAGTATGAGAGGGGTGTTCAAGAGCATCTCTGACCGAAAGAGCATCATCATTCCGCAGTTGAACTACGACATCAAGCGCATGGGCAAGCTGGACCGCAAGCTGGTGGAAACAGCCTTCAAGGGCCAGCTGTTCTTGCTTTCTGACAAGGACAACGCCATAGAAAACTGCAACGAGATGAACAGTGCCACCCAGGCTCTCCTGGAGCACCCGGAAACCTTAGCAGCCCAGGCCAAGGCATTCGACGACGGTTGCAACGCCATGACGGCAGGCATCTCGTATTCCCAGGCCACCAACGCCCACAGTTTCGGAGAAATGGAACAGTACATGGAAAACTACGAGGTTTACCATTTCGCCGACTGCATGCACTACATGGAAATCATCGGCAACACGTTCAACGACAGGATCAACCTATCCGTCAGCCAAAGCAGCAAGGACGATTGTCTGATAGACAAGCTACGCAAGGTAATGGACGAAGAAAAAGTCCATTACGAAATCGAAAAGGTCCACACTCACGGCAGAATGCGGCCTGCCGAAAGCGTGTTCGCCTAGCCTACTTTCCAACAGTGGGTTCAACAGCCTTCCAGGCAGAAGCCTCGTAACCCATGGTACTGTAATCCACTCGCTGTAGGCTCTTGCCAAAACCGTCCGTTTCTTCGAAACCTTTCCAGGTATCGGAATAGAGCGTGGCATCGGACCAGTCGTAGTACCATTGGACTACAGATGTTAATGTCGGATCGGTCTCGCTGTACACGGCATCATCAAAATCGAAAGGCTCCTTTACAGCCACCGTTTCACCACGGTTCGAAAGCTTGCCCTTATAGAGGCAAATCTGCACATCGCTTGCAATCTTGTAATCGGTGCGAATGGCGCCCGTATCCTTCACCAGGGAATCAGAAAGCAGCAGCACCCTGCCACCTGCAGGCACGATAGTTCCCGAAGAGAACTCCATGTTGATGCCCTCTACCTTCCAGCCCTTGCTCTTGGCGGACTTGGTCACGTAAAGGTTCACCGCCGTATCGGCCTTGTTCACAATCTCCATAAATTCGAAAGGCACGGCACCGCCCTCCATGGGGTGGTAGTAGATCTCGTCGATAAAGAGAGGTCCCACCTTCAGGGCCGCATTGGCAGTACCCTTGGTGGCCTTTTTCATGGCGCCCTGGGCCGTAGAGCCGTCGCTCACATCTATGATACCGCTACTCAGTTTGCTGGCCGCCAGGAGCAAACTGGATTCGCCACCGGTCTTCTTGCCGCCCACCGTTTCGTACAGGTAGTAAGAACCGCCCTTGGCGTTCAAAATGATTTCTTCGCCGAACACGGACTCGTCATCGGCAGGGAGCACTAGGTAACCCTTGGCAGGAACCTTACCCTTCTTGATAGTCCATGACGCATTCTTGTACTTGGATTCAAAAATCCAGCCAGCCACATCAACTTCCTTGTCGCCAGAATTGTAAAGTTCCACCCAGCCTGCTTCTTCTGGGTCTAACACAAAGGGCTGGATTTCGTTCAAGCGAACCGTAATGGCTTCCACATATTCGTCGGCAGCACCGGGATTACCCCATTCCTTTTTGCTTGCGGCCCAGGCACTGGCCTGGCTGGGGTTTCCGCCCACGAACACCAGACTGCTACCGTTACCGTCGGCAAGGCTCGGCCAAGGCGGTTCCTTGCTGAAGGCACAGCTCACATCGCCAGCACCCGTCAGCTTCACGTCGATAACGTCACCCTCGTTAGAAAGCTTGGCGATGGAATCTGTCTTTATGTCTTTATCCCAAGGGCCAAACAGACGACCCTTGAAATCCTTGTAGGTCTTCTTGAACAGGTCGGGGTCGTTGGTCACCACGATGTATTCGCTGGTATCCAAGGGTTCCGCCGGGAAATAGTAGGTCACCGCTCCGTCCAAATGGAGATTGAAGTACTGCATGTCGCTCATGGCAGACCCGCCGATAATCTTCAGTTCCACCCATTCAAGAGCTGAATTTTCGGGAGCGTTGTACATGACTTCGGTAATCATCACATAGGCGCCGCCTGCCTCGGTGGAATTCTGGTCGTAGCCGCTGTCTTCGCCCTTCGGGTCATCACCGCTGCTAGAAGAACTGTCGGAACAAGCCGAAAACAAACCTGCCATGGCAAAAGCCGCCACCGCACCTACTATAGACCATTTTTTCGAGAGCATAGAGCCTCCCTTTTTTGCGGACACACCGCCATTAAAAATTTCCCGCGAGCCTTGTCCAATAGGGGTCCTTGAAATCCTTGGGATGTTCATAGACCCTGGACCATTCTGCGGCAGCGTTTCCGAATTTAGAAAAACCGCCCTGTCGCAGGTTCAAAAAGCGAATCAAATCAATCATCCAGAAGGGCACCTGGGAACAGGGGCACTTCAGTTCCAGCACGGCGTCGCAGCCCGGCTTGAAAAAGCGGGGCAGCCCTGTAGAATGCATGTAGTGGGAATCCACCGTATAGTCAAAACCCGTCTCCTCGCGAAAGCGCATGCCCGTATCGATGGTCACACGGGAATATTCTTCACGGAGCCCGAACCAGGCCCGGCGTTTGTACTGGGTCAAAAGTCTCGGGTGGGCGTTGTGCAGGTGGGTCTTGTACAGAAAATCTTTCAGGTACTTGCGGTCCGTATCGCTCTTGCAGGGCCAATCTTCCGGCTTCATGTTCCAGACTTCGCCGGGGCTTATCCCCTTGACGGTGGCGCGGCTCTTGTAGCAGACCTCTTTCACCTTCCGCTTGCTTTCGAAATGGAAGGTGCCGTCTTGTGCCGGGTGTTCACCATAGGTGCGGATACGCATATTGAAGCGGTCCAGCAGCCTGGCCTTTTTCCAGCCGAGGAATGTCCAGCGGTCCGAATCCAGGTAGAGGTTCGTAATCCAGTAAAAATGACCCGGCGTAATCTGGGAGTAATGATCCTCTTCGCAATAGGGCGCAATGAATTCGCCAATACGGTCCGCCCATGCCACAGGAATGTGGTACTTGAGCTCGAATCGCTCCAACAGGCTAAAACCGCGGGCTTCGGCCATTACTTGAGGCCCTCGCGCAAGTGGTTTTTCACATTGGGATTTGCAAAGATACCCGTATAGGTCAGCAAGACCAGATACCGTTCAAAGATATCGTATTCCAACTTCAAGGCCTTCAGGTCGCTTTCCAGAGCGCTCTCGCGGGCACGCAAAAGCAGAAGCGGGTCCGCCCCTGCCGACTGGGCAAAGTCCTCAAAGAGGTTTCCGGCATTCACCTTCTCCACAAAGTCCTTCTGCACCTTCCATTGGGCCACCAGGGCCACGATTTCTTCGGACAGGCGGGAAACTTTTTGGGTCAGAGTCCGCACGGCATCCAGGTAATCGCTTTCGGCGTCCAGTTCGTCAACCTGATTGCGCAAGGCGTTCCCGTTGTTGTCGTCAAAGAACGGGAGCCTTATGGCCAGGTTCACAAAGAACTTGTCCTTCAGCTGGCGGTCATCCTTGTCAGGCACCAAAAATTCTGCCGTTCCGTCGCAGTTGATCGAAGAACACCCGGTCTTGTCCAGCCAATCCTTGTAATAGTCGTTGTAGGCACCATAGGGGCCCACATCGCCGGCATCCAGTTCCTTGTACTTTTTCATCAGGGACTCGACCTGCAAGGAATACCCCACGCCGATATGGGAAATGAAATCGTTCCCCTTGGCCAGATCCCGCTTGGACTTGGCCTGTTCGTATTCCATCTTGGACTTGGCCTTCATGACTTCGGGGAACTGGTCGTTTACCGCAATGCCGTCTTGCAGTCCCTTGGCAAGTTCATCCATGGTAGGGAGCCACGAGGTATCCAGGCCCACGGAATCAAAGTCAGGCACCCAGGACTTGAGTTTCAGTTCCGCATCTTTCAGGGCGGTACTGTCTCCCAGGAGTTCCGCACGGCGGGCGGATTCCTGCTCCAGGGCCACAATCAGGTCCTGGGAATTGAAGGTCTCGCTCCCCGCCTTCAGGTGGAGCACTTCGATTCGGTCCAGGTTCACCTGATAGAGCTGCTTGTCAATTTCGGCAATTTTCCGGCGGATGACATAGCGGAGCGCCCGCTCATAGCGGTCATAAAGCAGGTACGAACGGTCCACCGCCAGACGGGCCTTCTGGTAATCCCGAAGGGTCTCGTACTGGCGCTTGTCCGCACTCCCCACCCCAAAGGCCTTGGGCTTGAGGCGCAGTTCAAAGTCGTGCTTTGCAAAACTGAAACCGTCCAGCTGGTAACGGAATTCCAGGTTGTCCCACAGCTTGGTTCCCACCTCCTGGGAAGCCGCCTGGGAGCGCTTCTCCGACGTCTGGTAAACCGGGTCCTTATCTACGGACTCCACCAGCTGCTCCCAGGTCAAGGGGGCGGCAACGGCGGCAGCGGAAAGGAACGCCGCAAAAGACGCAGTAATAAAAAACCTATTATCGTACATTCACAAACCTATACATTACTCACAACTCATCACTCATCGCCGTTCCCGAAAAGGGCTTCCATAATCCGGGTCGCCAGGTCCTTGATCTTGCCTTCTTCGGAAATGGCCACCATCTCCCCCAGCAAGAAGGAATTTTCTTCAGGAATCTTGATGGTCACTTCGCGGCCATACACCGGCATGTCGGGCATTTTCCACATGCGGTCCGGGAACACCACGATACGGCTAGAAAGGCCGACCACCTCACCCTTGATGGGCTTGCCCTTGCCGCCCAGAGTGCGGATTTCCACGTCCTTGCCCAGGTTCATGCGCTGGTAAACCTGCTCGTTGATATAGCCGCGGATTAAAGATGGGGACTTGTGGGTCAAGGTCACGATAGGCGTAAAGCTGGAAACTTTTTCACCTTCACGCACATTCACGCTGCCCACCACCCAGTTTTCCTTGGCAATCTGCACCAGGTCCGCCTGTTCCTTTTTGAGCTGTTCCAGTTCCTTGTGCAAGGTGGCGGCCTCGGTAACGCCGCTTTTCCTTTGAAGGCTACGGCTCCCCTGCAAGAGGGCAATCTGCTCGTTGGCGTTTTTCTCGGCCAGGGCCAGTTCGTCTTTCAGGTTCTTGATCTGCATGGCCATGCCGTCGTTGCCGCCAGCCTTGGCGTTGTTTCCGCTCAGGCTTTTCAACTTAGAAGAAATTTCCTTGTTCTTCTGGTATTCCGTTTCCAGCCTGTTGATTTCGAACCGGAGCGCCGCACTGCGGGTAGCGAGGTCCGCCTTTACAGAGGCCACACGCTGGTCGATATCCGCCTTGTTCAGGCTGCTACGGCCCTCGATGGCGTCCAGTTCCCGGGTCACTTCGTTAATGCGAAGAGTCAGGTCGGGGCGGTTCAGTTCCACGATGGTGTCCCCCGCCTTGATTTCTTGACCAGGCATCACGTGGACCTTCACGATTTCTGTGGCACTGGGCACGCTGATGATGGTTTCAGAAGCTTCGGCAATGCCCTGGAACAGGGCGACGTTTCCCTGGTAAAAATACCCCAGACCCACCACGGCCACTACGGCCAGAATCCAGGCGATAGATAACTTGCGCTTGTAAATAGAAGAAATGAGGAATGTGTTTTTCAGAGCCATTTTCGTTCCTCCCCTACATTTCCGTGGTGGCGTCCTGCATCATGAACTGGATGTCAGAAAGCCCCTCCACCTTGGAGAGTTCCGCAAGAACCTCGGCCGCAGGCTTAGACGCCTTCAGCTTTATCTGGTAGGCCACGTCTATGCGCTCGCCGCCGTTCACCTCCCGCATGGTTATCAAGATAAACGTCTTCAGGTTTTTCCGCAAGATCTTTTCTGTTTCCAGGCGGGGTTCAGAAGTATTGGGCATGGCAAAGCGGAGCATGCCGTCAAAGAAATGCTTGGTGCCAAGACCCGTGCGAGAAAGCAAGAAGGCAACAACACAGAAGGCCAAAGTTCCGCCTACGGCGGCGCCCCAGGCATACACGCCGCAACCGATGCCTGCGCCCAAGGCCGCAAAGATGAACATGATGTCGCGAGGGTCCTTGAAGCTGGTGCGGAAGCGGACAATGGAAAGAGCGCCTAGCATTCCGAGACCGCGGCCCACGTTGTCGCCGATGGCCTGCATCACCGTAGCGGCCACCACCGAACTGAGCACCAGAGCCTGCACATAGTTCCTGGAATAAGAAAGCCCCAAGAAAGTCCGTTCGTAGGTCCAACCGATAATGGAAGAAAGCACAAAGGCCAGCAATAGGGTATAGGCCAAGGTGATGATAGTGGCGTTAGCCGTACTGGATTGAACAGCCAATAAGTCGAGCATAGAAACTCCGTTGTTTATTCCATTAAAAGATACTTTTTTAGGGGAATAATCCGCCAAGAATTATGGTAAAATTTCGCCTAACAAAAAGCCGCCCGGGGCATAAATTCCCAAAGCGGGAAATTTCACCCCTATTTTTCGGCCTGCGTGACAATCTTTGATAATTTCTGAATACGAAAAATCCCCGACTTTGCCGGGGATTCCAGAGTCTTTGCCAAATCCCGGGCCTAGGCCCGGGATGACGTAAAAGAGTTACTTCGCGGCGGCAGAGTCTGCCACTTCAACCTTGGCGGCGCTATCAACAGCAGGAGCAGCGACCGTAGAATCGGCGGCGATAGCAGCGGCACTGTCAGCAGGCACGGCCACGGTACTGTCAACAGCAGGTGCTGCCGTTTCGGCAGGCTCTGCGACCTTTTCCACAGCAGCAGGGGCGGCAGGAACAGCCTCGGCAGCCTTGGGAGCAGGAGTCCCGAAGAAGGCGATCTTCGCGAGGAAAATCATCATGATCCAAGAAACGATCAAGCCAAGAATACCCATGACAACGCCGGTAATGGCCATGCCGCGGGTATCGGTGTAGCCCGTGGCGTGGGCAAGTGCGTTAGGCGGCGTAGAGATAGGCAGGCTCATGCCGAGAGAGCTTGCGAAGGCCACAGAAACGAGCAGGGCGGTCACGCCACCCAGGCCAATCAGGTTGTCCTGGCAGGCAATGCCCACGGCACAAAGGATAGGAACAAGCAATGTAGCCGTAGAAGTATGGCTCATGAAGTTCGCCATGAAGAGGCAGATGATACCGCAGCCGATCATGAGAGCAATCGGAGACCAGCTTGCAAACGGGATAGTCTTGATCAAGTGAGCGGCAAGGCCCGTAGCGTTCAGGCCCACGCCCAGGGCAAAACCACCGGCCACGAGCCAGAGCACGTCCCAGCTCATGGCGTTCAGGTCTTTCTTGGTAATCACACCGGTCAAGGCGAACACGGCCATGGGGATCATGGCGATAGCGTTGTCGTTGATACCGTGGACATTCTTACCGGTCACCCACAAGATCACGCAAAGGACAAAGGTAATATAGACGATAATCGCCTTGGGGCTGGTGTCGAACTTGCCCGCACCTTCGATGTTCAGGACCATCTCCTTCATCTTGATGGGGTAAATCTTGAGGAGGAGAATCCAGGCCACCACCATGAGGATAATCACGTAGGGGATACCGAAGGCCATCCACTGGCCAAATGTCACGGGGTTAGCCACCAGGTCGCCACGGGCCACGGCGTCGTTCAGTGCACCGAGGGCGATAGCGTTAGGAGGCGTACCGATGGGGGTACCCATGCCGCCGATGTTGGCGCCAAGAGGAATAGCAAGAGCAAAGGCAGCCTTACCGCGGTCATCGGGTTCAAAGAGCTTGAGCACCGGGGCGAGAATAGCAAGCATCATGGCGGCGGTGGCGGTATTGCTCATGAACATGGAGAATACGGCGGTAATGAGCATAAGGCCCAAAAGCACGAACTTCGGGTTCTTGCCGAAGGGCTTCAGGAGAACGCGGGCCAGGTTCAAGTCCATCTTGTACTTGGTGGCTGCAGCAGCGAGGAAGAAGCCGCCCAAGAAAAGCATGATGATGGGGTTTGCGAAGGTGGCCATAATGGACTTGTGGCTGATCATGGTCACGCCGTCCACGCGGAAAGGCGTCAGGGAAGAGTCGGACATGGTCACGATCATGAGCACGATGACCAGCACCGACGTGGACCAAATCGGGAACGGTTGGAGAATCCAGAAAAGAGCGGCCATCACGAATACGCCGATGACGCGGATTTCGAGGGGATTCAAGATTCCCATGGGGCTTGCGGCATCGAACCCGAGGGATTCGTAGGGCAAGAAGAGGGCGACAATCGCAAGGATCGACGCGATGATGAACTTGATGAATTTTGCCTTTGTCATAGTGGGCCCAAATGTAGAAATTATGGGCCCCGGTGGCAATGAAAAAAAGCCCCCGATTTAGGCGGGGGCTACTTTGTAAGTCAAATGTAAGAGAGCGTCACTTGATGGCGACAGAGCCGGCGGCCTGCTTAGAGCCCACGCGTACACGGACCATGTAGAGTCCGGACTTGGGGGTCTGCAGGGTCATGACGTTGGAACCGGACACGGCCGTTCCCGAAACAGAGGACAGGACCTTGCCCTTCATGTCGAGAATTTCCACATAGGCCCTGACTCCTGCCAGGCTTTCGGAGACCTGGAAGCCCACCTGCAGGGAGTTACCCGCCTGGAAGGCACGGAGCCCGTTCAGCTTCTGGGCCACCACGGTACGGGCGGAGGGCGCCACACGGACCACGGCTGTCTTGGCCATGCTCCCGATGGAAACCTTCAGGGTGTCTCTTTCTGCCATCTGGGTGGTGATTCCGTCAACCGTCACGAACACCTTGAGGCCCGATGCCCTGAGAGCGTCGATACCTTCGAAGTGCAGGTAGCCCGTGCGGTCGCCAGAGGCTTCCAGAGAGACGGTCCATTCGTAGCTGTCGCCGGCGGCCTTCTTGAAGGACTTGGCCAGGGACTTTTTGCCGTCCTTGATAGAGAGGTTCACATGGTCACCCATGCCGGAAGGCGGCTCTTCGGAGGCCCATCCGGACTCAGAGACGCCCATGAAGTTCCAGCTGTCCCGTTTGCCCTTGGCGTCGCGAAGCACGGCTCGAATCGCCCAGCCCTTGCCGCCGGAGGCAAGCTCGACAGTCTTCTTCAGGGGTTTCATCAAAGAGTCGTTTCCATTCTCATCGACTGTCGCCACGAAGGCGGGCTTAGAGGGAAGCTTCCACCGGCTCGGGCCCTTGACCTTCGCCCATACGGCCTCGTAGGGGCCTACCACATCCACCGGTTCGTAGTCGCCAAGGCTGTCGTTCCAGCTGTAGAACTCCACCTTGGATTCTTCGGTAGCGGTCTTTTTCTCGTTCGGGTTTTCGCCATAGAGGTCCACGTACCAGCCGTAGGGGTTTGCCACCATGTTCCAGCCGGTATAGACGCTGTCCATGTTCCAGACCACGGCCGTGCTGGGCTGTTTCACATCCTTACGGGTCACGAGAGGACGACCTTCCATGGAGCTATACCAGTATCCTGTAAGGGGCTGAATGTCGCGTTCATTGGTCAGCCTCTGGTAGCGCCAGAAGTATCCGTAGTCCTTTGCATCATCCCACCAGTAAATCCGCACATCGTCATCGGCCAACATGCTGGAATCTACAACCATGTTGGAAAGGGCGACCATGCGCCAACCGTCCTTGACCGAAGCAAATTTCGCCTTGATTTCGAAATCCTGTTCAAACAGGGCACTACCCCTGCCATTGGAAAGTGTTGCCGTCAACAGGTAATTGCCTGCCGGTAAGGGGAAATGTTCCCAAGAATCCGTGAAAGGCGTTTCCGAAATGGCAATCGTGGTATCGACAACTGAGTCTCCGACATCGTTCTCGATAACAATCCTAAGTTCTGCGCCGCTGGCATTGAATTCTGTAGTCGCGAAATCAAAGCGGACCGCATTACCGGACTGCAACAGCTTCGCCCTGGTAAATTCCACGGGGGTGCTGTTGTCTATTGCGAAGTAAGCCTGGAACACGGCCTTGGAGATGTCTCCAGAAAGCGTATCCCCTTCGTGATAAACAAAGGTTTCTCCCTCAAGAGTCATCACGATAGAATCAAGAACAAAGCCTGTTTCTGGCACGGCATGGACAACATAGACAGAATTTTCTTTGCCCGAAGGCAAAAGCATGGTGCTGTCTTCCGCGAATCCATGAACCTGCACAATCGGCTCTCCGTCTTCGCTTTCCATAATTTCTTCAAGCTCGATCGATCCGTTCTCGGCCACCAAGGTTGCCTGTCCATAACCCAGCCTATTCACGCAGGTTGCGGCATCGGTCCACTTGGCGTACACGGAGTACTCCTCTATGTTGGCGTTATCCCAAACCAACATTTCAGACAATTCAAAGTTGAACGCCTTGAACACCCACCAACGTTCATTTTCGCGCTGTTCACAGGCGGGGTCACCTTCGCATTCGATATCCTCAGGAACAGGCTCTTCGTCCTCAAATTCGGGACGAGCCGTCCAACCCTCCACGCATCGATCCGAAGTATAGACCAACATGGGGAAATCGATGGAATCTTCTTCGTTCCGAAGCTTGTAGGTTTCCTTCAGAACCGGGGTCTCGCCGTAGAATACGTTTTCCATGCCTGTTTCAAATGTCAAATTATAGGTCTTGAGGACAAAGTTTGCGGATAGTTCCATGTTGTCGTACATTTCAGGCGTAATGACAATGGTCGCTCCATCCTTGAGCTTTTTCGTCGTTTCGGTTTCAGTCTTGTCTTCGGGGCTCATATCCAGGTACTTAAAGGTGATGGAGTCGGCCAACTCATAACCGGGGTACGGAGCGGCAACCACGTTGAGGGTAAAGTTCTGACCGGCCCAAGGAATCAGGAATCCATAAGAACCATTGTAGTTGCCCTCGTTGATATTGGTGGGCAAATGGACCAACGTATCGCCCCTCCACACCTGCTGCAAACGAATCTCGCCATGGCTATCCTCCGCCTTGTGGGCAATCAAACGGTTACCTCTGGATTCGCAAAAATCACCGCTCGGATCCCAGACCGCATAAAGATTCAGGGCCATAGCGCCATCTTCTTGCTCCTCAACAAGAGAGGGTAATTGCGTCCTAATGCTGTCGTTCCCAAAACTCCAGATAGAGTAAATCATTTTCTCTTCGAAGCTGTAACTGGAATCCAATTCCAGTTCCGGAGAGGTGGACCAACCACCTGTAAAGCAGGCGTCAGTCCTGTAGAAGGGGAATTCTTCAAAGAAAATTTCACTTTCGGTATTGACAGAAAAATCCTTCGTCAGCGAAAAATCTTCAGAAAGTCCTTCATCGGTTATAAACAGGTTAAAGGCATCAGCCGTGTTCACATCAAAGGATATACGGTACATGATTTCGGTATGGATCGGTGCGAACCCGATAAAGAAGGGGTTGTCCTCTGCATGCCTACGGTAGGGAGCAATCGCTCTAAACAGATTTTCCAAATTTAGAGTTCCATCTGCGCTCAAGCGAACATAACGGGCATATTTGAAAGCCGTCAAAGAATACTGCGACATTTCCGCAATAATCTCTTCAACAGATCCCAATTCTGTCAGCGTATCCTGAAGAAGCGGGTGTCTCTGAAGAAGCGAGGATCCCGACGTGTCCACGCTCGCCAGAATTTCAACAGCATCAGATATTGATCTTCTAGAGTCAGAAGATCCTTCCGACCAGTTTCCGCCTACAACGACAAGGGCGACCACTCCGGAAACCTCGTTCCAAATGTCTGAACTGTAATTGACCTTCAAATACGGGGAGAACGGGATACTATCAGAATAAGAAACTATGCTAGAAAGCCCATCTGCATCGCCCGTCGGCAAATCAAACGTCGCTTCAGTAGGAACGATTTCGCCGTTCACATCGACGGCCATCACCTGGATGGTGGCCGGTTCTTGACTATTGTCTCCAACTTGCAGATCGGCTACAAAAAGAGCACCTTTGGATTGAGTGGAAGACTGCTGGCCATACACCACATAAATATCGCCCCCATCACTCAATCCGGCAATACTAAAGTACTCCGATGCATAGAACGGAGACCTATTAAGACTGAGTTCGCTAAAGGAGCAAACTTGCTGC
This sequence comes from Fibrobacter succinogenes, assembly GCA_902768715.1. GTDB lineage: Bacteria > Fibrobacterota > Fibrobacteria > Fibrobacterales > Fibrobacteraceae > Fibrobacter > Fibrobacter succinogenes_L. Next base: position 28,840 of record CACXMH010000008.1, read on the forward strand.
GTAGCGCCCTCCTGCGTAGCACATCTCCTGATTTGGACGGTATATCTTTGATAGGCATAATAAGTCCCATCTGCAGTGCTGCTAATCACGGCCAGTTCCGGGAAAGCATCCCACACATCCGTACTGGAAAGCGTTTCAAAGGGTTGTCCCAAGAAATAGAAATCTCCTCCGACGGTTTCCATGTACTCGGCCACTGAAACAAAGCTGGGCGCATCTGCGTCACCCCTGAGGAACCCATAATGGACATTTACCGTCACGTTTTTCATAAGGTCCAACACCTTATCAGAATTAAACGCGGTGGAGGATTTCAGATTAAAGGGACGGCCATCCGAGAAGTCTTCCCAGTAGAAGCCATCCTCTTTAAGTCCGAGCGCATATTCCATCCAATTCTCGTCGGGGATTTTTCCCGCATAGTCGGTATAAACCGAAAGCGATAAACCATCCCTATCTTCCGTAGCACCAGCAGCAAGCCATATTTGTTTATCTATCGTCGAATCGTTTTCGTAGAGCTGGATGCCTGCCTTAAAATCAATCCTATAAATAGGCATTAACTCGGAAGTGGCAAACACGGGCATGCCATTGTTCACGCCGTCCTTGCGGGACCATTCCGACACATCATAGTCTTGCAGATCCTCCTTTTTAAATTCAATCAGGGCCTTAGCAAAAGCACCTTTTTGCATAAGGTCTGCGGGAATCGCCCCGCCATTCGCGCCATCCCAGATATAGGACGTGCTATCAAAATCGGTTTCGTCGAAAGGAATCTTCCCATCTATACTGTTGCGGTAATTGCGACCGCCAAGGTAGGCATAAACCCATTCGCTCGCCTCTACATTTTCACCTCCTAGCTCTAAAAGACCAGCAATGTTTGCCGCCTGGGAGTCGGTTGCACCATAGTGGTAGTTGTTCGCAATGGTATATGCCGCATTCTCACCAAAGGACAATACGCCGGCAAGGAACCCAGCATAGTAATCCCCTCCCTTATAGGAAATATCGCCAGACGTGTAGGTGTTGGCTACAGAAACCTCCGAGTACTCAGACAACAAGGAGCCCACCAGGCCGCCTATGTATCCTGAGATATCCTGGGATGATTCGCAATCGTTATCATTGCATTCCTCCTGATTTTCAGGTGTCAGCAATACGGATTCCACATCGGAATGAACCTTGAGTCCCGTAATTCCCACGTTGAGAATCGACACCCCCGAACTAGCCTTACCGACCAAACCGCCCAAGTGGACTTTCAGCTCTTCTTCATATGTGGAATAATCAGGGGCCACCATAGAAGATACAATCGTACCCTTGGCGGCAAAAATTTCCACATTCTCGCCCGAGACGTTCTGAATGAGTGGTGAGGTATCTTCGCCGATAAGACCAACAAGGCCGCCCGCCTGGGCCGCCACGATTTTCACGTTCTTGAGACTGATGTTCCTGAACGAACACCCGAATTCCGTATGGTCCAGACTACCCGTAACCACGCCTACCGGAGCTGTGGAGAACGAGCTGACATTTTCCACCTTAAAATAAACATTTTCAAACTTCAGGCTATAAAAATCCATGTCTATCGCGCTGGAAAAAAATCCCACAGGAGAACTTTCGTTTTTAGCTATATAGCACAAGTTCTTGATGGTATATGTTGAACCAAAGAAAGAGGCGTATTTTATGAAAGAAATAGGCTTAAAGGATGCCACGCAGGAATTGCTGTCCGCAGAGACACCGCCAAAATCAAGGTCCGATTCCAGATACAGCGGGATATGCATTAAGCCATCACCACCGACACTCGACAAGAAGGAGTAAACATCATTAGATTCACCCGAAGGGTCATACCACAAGTCGAAACATTCTTCGTGATGATCAATCGTGTAATCGTCAACTGATTCCGTAGAGTCGCCCTGGGGTACGTAGGAGTAGGACTTCTGGCTTAGCCAAAGCTGCCCTACTACTCTATCTTCTACAGTCCACCTCGCACAGAACTTTTTGCCGGGAACAGCCCCCGGTATCGATTCCTGCTCCTGAACAGGATTCGTGTCCGCAGCGGCGACCGTAGTTGCCAGAAATAGCAAAGCAAGGCCCATCAAGCTGGCCAGGTTCAATCTACGTTCCATAAATACCTCTCTCCAGGGGAAGCGGTCTTCCCCCTATCATTTTTCATAAAAATAATATAATTGTATGCATTCCATGCTGCGATTTCCGTCACATGTTGCCGAAAATCACATTTTAGGGGCTAGAGACATTACTCCTGTTTCCGTCGGACCTAAAACCTACAACCTACGACCTAAAACCTCTTTTACTATATTAAACGTGTCATTGGAGAAAATATGCAGGATTTGGACCAAACCATCGTCACCCCAGGCAACACTATCCCCTTTAGGGTCATGGAGTTACATCCACACCTGATAATTCTGTACCCCCAGACTCAATTCAAGCAGATTGCCCTGGAAAAAGGCACCGTAGTCCTTGGTCGCGGGGCCGATGCCGACATCCGCCTGGACGACGAACTGGTGAGCCGCAAGCACTGCAGCCTGACCTTTGACGGCAAGAACGTCACGGTCCAGGACCTGGGCAGCACCAACGGCACCTATGTAGATGGGAATCCGGTGAGCCAGATGGTCTTGGATTCCGACAACCGCCTGCAGCTTGGCAAGCACGTGCTGAAAATCGACTTCAAGGATGCCAGCGAAGAGGCCTTTGACCGGGAACTCTACGAGGCGGCCACCATGGACCCGCTGACCAAGATTTCCAACCGCCGGAACTTCTTTGACCGGAGCCTAGGCGAGCTTGCCCTTGCCCGCCGGAACAACTTCTTTGTGCACGCCATCATGGTAGATGCCGACCACTTCAAGCACGTGAACGACACCTGGGGCCACCAGTGCGGCGACATGGTTCTGAAAGAAATCGCCCGCATTCTCAAAGAAGAAAAGCGGGAATCGGACCTGCTGGCCCGTTACGGCGGCGAGGAATTCGTGCTCTTGCTCAGCGGAATCGGTGTAGAAGACGCCAAAAAGAGCGCAGAGCGTCTCCGTATGGCGGTAGAACGCCACCGCTTCTCCTGGAAGGATACCATTATCCCCGTGACCATTTCCCTCGGGCTCGCAAGCAAGCAGGGTGAAAATATCGGGAAAATCGAGGACCTGATTGCGGAATGCGACCGTCTTTTGTACGTAGCCAAGGAAGGCGGACGGAATCAGGTGGCGTTCTAGGTAATAGGTATTAGGTGTTAGGTATTAGGTGAATTATCGCGGCTACGCCGCCTTAATAAGATGTCCTTGACATAATTCTCCCTAAAACCTACAACCTGTAGCCTACAACCTTGTCTTCACTTGCATAAACGCATATAGCTTGGCGTGGCCAACGTAAGCGTTGTCATAGCACTCGCCTTTTGCTATATTTGGCGCCGCAATGTCCACTTTGAACTCCCAGCGCCTCAATTCCTTCGGGACTGCAAGCATCCCGAAACTGGTGCTGCAGTTTTCGGTTCCTGCCATCATCAGCATGCTGGTGAACGCCCTCTATAATATAGTGGACCGCTTTTTCGTGGGCCAGGGTGTAGGTAGTCTCGGTATTGCGGGCATTACCCTGTGTTTCCCTATTTGCCTCTTTATTATGGCCATGTCCATGATGATCGGCGTGGGCGGCAACACCCTCTTTGCCATCCGTCTCGGACAAAAGAAGTACATACAAGCTAGCATCATCTTGAACAACTCCTTTACGTTGCTCATACTGATGGCGGTCAGCACCTTCGCCCTGGGCGAAATTTTCATGGTGCCGCTCCTGAAACTGTTCGGGGCTAGCGAACAGACCCTGCCGGTAGCATCCAGCTACATGCGCATCTTGCTTTTCGGGGCGGTTTTCCAGACCATTGCACCGGGCATGAACCACTTTATCCGCTCCATGGGCCACCCCAAAACGGCCATGTTCCGCGAAGTCATCGGAGCGGTGTCCAACATCATCCTGGACTGGCTGTTTATCATGAAGTTCCACTGGGGAATCGAAGGGGCCGCCTGGGCCACCATTTCCTCCCAGCTTATCGCCAGCGCCCTCATTACCCAGTTCTTCGTGAAAAAGGACACGCCCATCAAGATCCGCTGGCGGCACATGAAGCTCCGGTTCCCCTACGTGCGAAAGATTATCATCTTGGGTATCCCGCCATCACTGATGCAGCTGTGCAACAGCCTGATGAACGCCATTTTGGCCTGGAGCCTCACCACCTACGGAAACATCAGCCTTCACGACACCGGGGTGCTTTCCGGCGGGGACATGGCCATTTCGGCTTTCGGTATAGTGAACAGCATCGCCTCCTTTATTTTGCTCCCGCTGCTGGGATTCGTCCACGGCACCCAACCTATCATCGGTTACAACTACGGCGCCCGCCTGAACGCACGAGTCAAGGCAACCCTGAAGTTCACCTTCATCTACGCCTTCGGATTTATGATTGTGGCCTGGGCACTCATGATGTGGCAGGCAGAAGCGCTGGTTGCTCCTTTCGCGCCCAACGACCTTAAATTGCAGGAGACCGCCGCCTGGGCCATGCGGATTTTCGGGGCGGCTTTCTTCATGATTCCCCTGGGACTTGTTTCGGGAAGTTTCTTCCAGGGCACGGGAAAGGCCCTCAGGTCCATGTTCCTGAACGGGTGCCGTCAGGTGATTCTGCTCATACCCTTTTTGCTGGTACTGCCCCACTTCCTTGAACTGAAGGGGGTGTTCATGGCCCAGCCCATTGCCGACGCAGGTGCCGCCTTCATCGGGCTTGCCATGCTGCTGCACGAATTGAAGAAGTTGAAGTGAAGCAGTGATTAGTGGTTAGTAGGGCGTAGCCCGTTGGTGATTAGGGGTTAGGATTGCTGGATTCAAGAAGTGTCATTCTCGCGAAGGCGAGAATCCACTACAGAAAAGCAAGCGGATCCTCACTTTCGTGAGGATGACGAAGATGAACTTTTCAAAAATCATTATTCATACCCCAAAGGGCCATAGGCCCGAGCCTCAAGCCTCGAACCTCAAAGCGCCGAAGGCGCGACCTCACTGTTAGAACAGCTTCTTTGCGGAGGTGAGTTCGCCGTTCTTCTCGTGGAAGAGGATCAGAGAACCGCCGTCCACCTTGATGAAAATGTTCTTCAGGGTTTCCACCACGTGGTTTTCGTCAAAGCCGATTTCGTTGTAGGCGGTTTCGCCGATGACGATGCCGAAGTTCACCATATCGGGCGAAGTAAAGCGCAGATACTTGAGCAGGTCTTCGGGGCTGTTCACCACGTCGGTAGCAGTGAGTCGTTCGATTTCTTGCGGGTCGCGGGTGCTCACCAGCAGGGGGAACAGGTTGTCGCCAATTACCTGCTTGCTGTTCAGGTACAGGGTGTTGCCGATCATGAGGCTGATGGAGTCGTTCAGCACCTGGCGGACTTCGATGATGATGTCGCGGCTAGAAGACATTTCCTGCATTTCCAGCTTGGAAGGGCCGCAGGCGACGAACATGGCAGAGGCCATGGCAACAACGAGAATCAAAAGCTTTTTCATAAGATGTGTTCCTTTTTTGAGGGAAAATATACAATTTTTAAGAATGTTCTTTTTTTAGGATTCCGAGGGCGCGGTCAACTAAGTCCGGCGAAATGTGGAAAACTTCGCTGAGCTTTTCCACACGGAGCTCTTCGGGAATGCGTTCCATACGGGAGCCGTCCTTGTCGCGGATGACCAGGTTGCCTTTCTGGTAGTAATACTGCACACCCCGTTCCCGGTCCAAGCGGTTGAGCACCGGGTAGGTCATCATCTCCCGGTAGAAACTTTCGGACCAGTGCTGCTTGAATTCTTCGACGGAAACACCTTCTAGCGGATACTCGAAACGGAGCTTCATAGGGCCGCCTGCGCCGCCGGTCCAGAGTTCCAGGGCATCGGCGGCAGGCCGCACTAACTTTACGCAGTTGGGAACCAGCGGAAAAAACGCCTCGCCGGAACCAAACGGTTGGGGTGCAGGCAAAGGGAGCGGATCAAAGATGAGATAACCGGGGTCGAAGAGGAATTCGGAATTCGGAGTTCGGAATTCGGAATTAATTCTGAAATCCGAATTCTTAAATCCGAACTGATCCGGTAGGATCAAAGCGCAGTGGATGTTTTTTTCTTTGCGCTTATGGCCCATGACCAGACGGGGCGAAAGTCCCATGTCAGAAAGCGCCTGGTACAGGTGCCAAGTCATGCTGAAGCAGGTGCCGCCACCCATCCAGGAATCTACATCATTCTGAAAACTGTCATCCAGATTGCGGGCACGAGTGGCAGAACCCGCCGATTCCAGGCGGATAATCTTTGTGAGGTTCTCGTAGGTGACAGTGGAAAGTCTGTTGCACAGCTCGAGAATCTTTTGCCAAGTAGATTGTTCCACAGACGGAAAGATAGTAATTAGGATTTAGGGGATAGGATCTAGGGGCTAGGGGTTTGAGGTCGCTTTGCTTTGAGGGATGTCATCCTCGCGAAGGCGAGGATCTGCTAGATTGCAGTAAGCGGATCCTCACCTGCGTGAGGATGACAACTCACACCTCACAACTCGCAACTCACAACTCATACCTCATAACTCACTACTCACCACTCACCACTATTTACTATATTGTGGCTATGCTGGGAATCGAACAGAAAAAAGGAAACGACCAGCGCCTGTGCGGGCGCATGATTGCCTACGCCAAGATTTTGCCCTCCCCCGATGCGGAGCGAAGCGGCACGCCTTTTGACGACATGGTGAAAAACGGTCTTTTCGCACTGGAAGGAGATTTCCGCCAGCAGCCCAAGATGCCTAACCGCAGGACCATCAACAAGGCCGTGGATTCAAAGATCGACAACCTGCTGGAAACCATGGAAGAAGACGGCGTGGAACTGCCCGAAGACATGGACGTGGATTCCCTGCGGGAGCGCCTTCACGAACTGGCCAACATGGAAGTCATTCCCATTCCTGCCCGCATCTGCAATTTTGCCAGCGAAGAAGATATTCTGAACGAAGACGCCGACGTGTATTACATTGGCGAGTTCATCGGCATGAACCAGGCCCACTTTTGCATGACCACGCTGCCCGTCTTTTATCAGGCCCGTTACCGCGAACAGGCCAAGGTCGAAGAAATCAACCTGCTGAACGAGATGCTTTCCCAGTTCGAAAACGGCGAGATTATGGACAACGACGACATCCAGCGGGAAACTGAAGAACTGTTCCCCGAAGGAGCGAGCCTCAATACCTTCGTGGGCGACCTGAACAACCTGCTGAATACCAGGGTGGTGCCCTTCTTGCTCGCCTGCGAAACCGACAGCGACTACGAAAATCAGATTGCCCTGTTCTACAAGTTCATGAAAAATTATCCCGAACAGCGCGACATCAAGCTTATCGACGGCGCTATCAGGGAACTGCGCAGGCAAAGCGACAACCAAGGAGCCCGCAGGCTCTTGGAACTGGGCTGCAAGAAGGTGAACGCCATCTACAACGAAGACATCAAGGGCGCCGAAGAAATTAACCAGGAAATCGCCGCCATCTAGGGCGATTCCTTTACCCAAATCACTACATCTTGGAGAGGGTCAAAAGGACCGCTCCAATCAAGATGACCACCGTGGACATGGCAAGCTTGATGCGGCCTCCGCGGGAAGCATATTCGCCGAACACGAACACGCCCCACAGCTGGTTTACCACCAGGTTCAACTGCAAAAGCGGGTAACCTACCGCGTAGCCGAACATGCCGTCGTCGGCAATAGTCCAGAAAATGGCCAGGGTACCGAACATCCACATGACGCCCGACGCCATAGAAAGGAGGGTGGGCACAATGTTTGAATGCCTGATGTCCTTTCGGCGGCGAAATGTCACCAGGCCCACCAGCACGAGACTCCCGATGCAGACCCCGAAGGAGAAGGGGAACAGGAATTCCATGTCGCCCATGCCGCTGAACTTGAAGGGAATCAGGTAGGTGCCGAACACCGCTCCCGACAAGAGGGAGCGCCAGTTTTTCCAGATGGATTTTTTCTTGCTGGCAGGAATCCAGATGCCGATAATCATGCAGGCAATAGCCGGGATGGAATAGTACAGCAGGGTCTTTTCCTGGAAAATGACCACCCCGCTAAAGAACGAAAGCAGAATGCTTACGCTCATGGACCGTAGGCCGGTCCCTGCCAGGTCCGCTTCGGCCTGCACCGCCCAGAAACACAGCGCACCGCCCAGCACCCAGAGGAGACCGCAACCGATGCCTACGGGGTGGAAGTTGAACTGCCCCGTAACGCAGGTGATGCCCACAGAACAGATGAGAGCCCCGATGGACATGAAGGCCAGATAGGACCAGGAGGAATAAGCGGGATACTTTTTCAGCGGGACCATGTAGGTTCCGAAGGCGAAAATCCCGATAAAGACGCCGATAAGGCTGAGAGTGCTACTTTCCAATGCAGAACCCCGCGAAAATAGATTGTAAAATATCTTCAGAAGAAATTTCGCCCACCACGCTCTGGAGGGAGCGGCGCACCAGCTGCATCTCGAAGGCGAGAAGTTCTACGGCGGGCTGTTTCTGGAGCAGGTCCAGGGCCCGTTTCACCCCTTCGAAGGCTTCGGCGAGGCAGGCCCGTTCCCGTTCGCTGGTAATCCAGATGTCTTCGGGGCTGCGACCTTCGGTAAACAGGGCGGCGTCCATCTTTTGCCGGAGTTCGGCCAGACCCTCGCCGGTCTTGGAGGAGATTAGTAGGTTGTAGGTGTTAGGTTGTAGGTTGTAGGCCGTTCTCTCATCCAGCAAATCACACTTGCTGATGACGGTAACATCGGAATCTGTTGTAGATTTTTGATTTCCAACTCCGAATTCCGAATTCCGAACTCCGAATTCACACCCGTCCACCACGTGAATCTTCAGGTCCGCCTCTTTCAGAATCTCACGGCTCTTTTCCATACTGAGGGCGTCCAGCTCGTCGGTGGCCCGGTCGGCAATGCCTGCGGTATCCACCAGACGGATTTCCCCGCCGGGCAAAAACAGCCGGACCTCCACGAAGTCCCGAGTGGTGCCGGGGACGCTGCTCACGAGAATGCGGTCTTCGCCCAGGAGGGCGTTTACCAGGCTGGACTTGCCCGCGTTGGGAGCACCGTAGAGCACTACCAGCGGGAGGCGGCTCAGGTTTTCCTTGCCGCGGAAGCTCTGGAGAATTTCCGAAATCTTTTCGCCGATGGCCACAATCCTCTTGCGCCAGGAATCGTAATCCGGGTCGGCCTCCTCTTCGGCAAAATCTACATCCAGTTCCAGCCGGGCGGACATGTCCTTCACCTGTTCATTCAGTTCCTGAATCTTTTTCGAGAGCGTTCCCGAAAGCAAGCGGTGGGCGTTTTTCAGTTCTGCGCGGTTCGCGCTGTGAATCACGTCGGCTACGGATTCCGCCTGGACCAGGTCCATCTTGCCGTTCAGAAAGGCCCTGCGGGTAAATTCACCAGGTTCTGCCAGACGAACGCCTTGTACCTTGCGGATGGCCAGAATCAGTTCCCGCACGATCAGCGGGTTTCCGTGGGGGTAAAGTTCCAGCGTGTCTTCGCCGGTATAGGAATTGGGCCCTTCGAAAAACAGGTAAAGCAGGCTATCGACGGTTTCGCCGGTTTTAGGGTCACGGGCCGTTCCAAGACGCGCCTTGTGGCTTTCCAGTCGGGCCACAGCCCTTTCGCCGAACAGGGCCAGAACTACGTCACGCACCTGAGGGCCGCTTACGCGGATGGCCGCCACGGCGCTAACGCCTGCGGGAGTCATGGGTGCGACAATGGTTCTTTGGTCCATGCCGTTAAATATAAATTTTAGTTTTTATTATCTGCCGCCCACCAGTTCCTGGGCCAGCTTTTTCATGCCGTTAAAATCCCACTTGCCGCTCCCTAGCTTGGGCACACTCTCTACGCAGAAAACGGAACCGGGCAGCATCAGGGGCGGGATTCCCGACTTGCGGAGCCTGCGGGAAATGTCTTCGGCGTCGCCGCCCTTGACCAGCAGCACAATGCGTTCGCCCTTCACGGAATCGGGAACGGCGGTGACGGCGAATTCCTGACCGTCGAGAATCTTGGTTTCGGCAATGCGGAGTTCCACCGCCGTCAAAGAAATCATCTCGCCGCCCAGTTTTGCAAAGCGGCTGTAGCGGCCGAGAATCTGCACGAAACCTTCGTCGGTAATCACGCACTTGTCACCGGTCTTGTACCAACGGCGGCCCTCTTTTTCAATGATTACGGACGCAGTCTTTTCGCCATCTTTCAGGTAGCCCTTCATGACCTGAGGGCCAGACACCACAAGCATACCTTCGCTGCCCTGGGGCAAAACCTCGTCGGTTTCGGGGTCGATAATGGCGGCCACGGTTCCCGGAGGCGGAAGCCCGATACTCGAATGGTCGCTGCACTTTTCCATGGTCAAGAAGTCGTCCAGCAGCACGTTGGGCGCGTTGATGGTAGCCAACGGCGTAAGTTCGGTACAGCCGTAGCCTTCGTAAATGTCCTTGCCGAACTTGAGCTTGAAAGTTTCCCGCATTTCGGGGCGAAGCTTTTCGGCACCCGCGATAATGTAGCGTAGGGAATCCAGACACATGGGGTGAACCCAGCGGTTGATGGCGATGGCACGCAAGAAGGTGGGAGTGCCCATGAGGATGGTGGTCTTGTACTGGGCGCAAACACGGGCAAGGGTCTTGATGTCGGTGGGATCCGGGCAGAGCACCATGGGCACGCCGTCCAAAAGGGGCATCATGAAGGTCAAGGTAAACCCGAAGGAATGGAACAGCGGAAGCAACGCCGTCATCACGTCGGTTCGGCTAAGCTTGATAACATGGTCTCCCTGCTGGGCGTTGGAAATCACGTTCTTGTGGGTCAGTTCCACCCCCTTCGGCGTGCCTTCGGAACCGGAACTGAACAAGATGACGGCATCGTCTTCCAGCTTGGCGGAACTGAACCAGAGCCTGCGAAGGATTGCCGCAGGGCAAGTCAAAATGACAAGCGTCGCCAACAGACGGCCAAGAGTCGAAACCTTCTGTTCCTCTTCGTCCAAATAAATCAGGCGACACTTCTCGGCGACCTGGGCAAAGGCCGGATTCTTGCCGCACAGTTTCTCGAAAAACGCTCGGGTCGTGACGACGGTAGAAAGCTCCGCCTTTTCCATACAGCCAAGAATGGTATCCACCGGGGCGGTATAGTTCAGGTTGACAGACGTCTTGCCCGCGCCCAAGATGGAAATAATCCCGAGAGCGGCATCGCGGCTGGTGGGAATCATGAACCCTACGTTCTTTTCGCCCTTCGCCACGGCCCGAATCTTGCGACCAAAGTAACGGCACAGACGAATCATGCCAAAGCCGTTCACATGTCGGCCCGCAGGGTCTATGAGAATCGGGCGGAAGCGACGTTTTTCCATAGCCTTGAACCAGAGCGGCACAATGCTTTCGGAATGGTCCATGGCAAGGTTCCAGATGTCTGCCGCCAAGAACTGCAGGTCGCTGCGGATTTTCTGTTCGGAAGCATCCGTCGGGAGCGGCCTCGAAAAACCAACGCTAATCACACGGTTAAAGGATTGCGGGCGGTTCACACTTTCAGAGGCATGGCTATAACGGCTCCCCCACAGCCCCTGGATGTAGAACGGCACAATCTGCGCGCCCGTCCCTTCAATGGCCTTGGAATAGTCCAGCGAGAACTTCGAGACAAAGGGCGTCTTGGAAACTTCGCCTTCGGGGAAAATCACCACCGCCTCGCCGTTCAAAAGGGCCTTGCGGATTTGCTCCATGGCAGGCGCCGGGTCGCGACGGTTGATGCTAATCAAAAAGTTCCCGTGAAAGAACCAGCGCTGGTACCAGTCGGCAAAGGTGTTGCGGTTACTGGCAATGCGGAGCGGCCTGGGCGAAGACATCTGCAGAACCGCCCAGTCGATAAAGCTGAAGTGGGGTCCAATCAAGAGCAGCGGCCCAGATTCCGGAATGTTCTGCACGCCAATCACCTTCACCCGGTAACGGAACACGAAGGCAAAGGCAAAACGGAGCGTCGCCCGCAAAAGAGTCATGGGGGTCTGCCGCAGGTTCATGATAAAGCACAGGGCAAGAATCACCGACAAGATCATGAAGCAATGGTCGATGGTCACCGGCGTAAAAATCAGAAGCAGGGTCTGCCCGCCCATAATCAGGGCCAAAAACGCCATCTGGATTGCGTTTGCCACCGCATGAATCCGCCCTGCCGTATCGGGCCTGGTAAAGTTCTGGATCACCGTCCGCAAAATCACGTAGGCAGATCCTGCGCTCCAGCCGATGACGCCGTAAAGCACAGCCTCCAGCCAGTCGTTACCCACAAAGGGCAACGAGAACATGGTCACGGCAGACACCGCCGCCGAAAAAGGAATCAGGCCCGTCTCCACAAATCCCTTGGAGGCACGGCTCGCCGTCAAGGCGCCCGCCACATAACCCACGGTAGCGCTGAACATGGACACGGGAATCACCGCCGTATGCAACATATCGTTCATGCGCTGGATAAGAATCAAGAAAATCTGGGTCACGCCCCAGAACGCCGAAAGCCCGAGAATCGAAAGCCGTACAATGGGGTGACTCCAGGTGGCCGAAAAATCCCGCACCGGAGAGCGCATCTTCAGGGAATCGTGGGACTCCCCCACCCGAATGCAGAAGGCAGCCACAGTGGTCACCACCGAAAGCCCCAGGTAAATCCACAGGGTCAAATCGATACTCACCGGAGAATTCTCGTGGCCCGAAAGCCCCATGGCAAAAAACGCCGCCCCCGCTGTACCCAGCACCGACAGTGCCATGTACCAGGAATTGATTTTCACCAGGTCCTCGCCCGCCACCATCTCCTTCATGATGCCCAGTTTTGCAGGACTCAGAATCGAAAGGAAAATACCATACAAAAGCAACAAACCATACGCCACCCATTCGGCGCCGGCCACATAGCACACCACCACGGCAATGACAGAAGCCAGCATGCCCACCGAGGCCCAGGCCATAACGCGGCCCTTGCGGAAATGCCCCGCAAAGTAGCTAGCCGCGGGCAGCATAAAGATGCTGGGAACAAAGATGGCGAACTGCAGCAACATGCTGCGCCACCAGAACGCCGAACCTTCGAAGGAGAACGAGAGCCACCGTTGAAAGTGGACAAACAGCCCCATCTGCACAAAAATACTGCAAAAAACCAGAATGAAATAGGGCACCACGCTAGGGTAACGGCAAAGCTTCATAAATCCTCAAATTTCGGCAAATGTAGCTTTCTTGGGGATTTATCCCTAGGCTTTGCAATAGAGTAAAAAACTTACAATTTGCTCACAAAACAGGCGAAAGATTTGGATTTTCGGATTTTTTAGTATAGATTCAATATATGGAGAAATTTGGGTATCTATGCAAGGCCAAAACTTTGGCCGTCTTTGGCGCAGCGTGCCTAGCCACTGCCACATCAGCATTCACAGCAAACACTGTGGTACAGCCGCTGGACTACACCGACCAACTGCAAAGTTTCTACAATCCGGACCGGGGCTTTTACAGGCCCCAGGTGATTCACTTTCGGCCTGAAGCCATAGAGGTGGATCCATATTACAAAAACCGCCTTATGCACCTGCGGGCGGAAATTTCCGCCTTCTCCAGCAACGCCGTCTGGAACGACACTGCTGCCGACGGTCACGGCACCACCCAGGACCTGACCGAGGCCATGCTGAATTCTTTCCGCGCCTACCTGGATAAGATACGTGCCACAAACTCCACCGTCATTGTCCGCTTTTCCTACGACCCCTGGTACAACGGCAAGGGCAACATGGAGCCGCCCCAGGAATGGATCCTGAAACACGTCAAGCAGCTGAGCACCGTCTTCAACGAATACAAGGACGTGATTACCTTCGTGGAGCAGGGCATGTATGGCCCATACGGGGAACAACATACCAGCACCATCAGTAACCCGCTCTACGTGGGCGAAGGTCTTGCCACACTTTTACAAAACACGGACCACGACGTGGACGTAGGTCCGCGAAATCCCGGCGTTCTTGCCCGCGGGCTCGGGTTCAGCCCAACAACAGAGCTGAACGACGCAGGTGACACCACCGCCTGGAACTACAACGTTTCTTTCAACATCGAGCACCCCTATTTCAAGATGAAGGCGGACTCTCTGGGCAAAGACATCTACCGGACGGGATTCTACAATGACTGCTATGTAGGCACCGAATATGACTACGGCACCTGGGGTGGCAACTGCAAAAGCAGCGTCTGTCGCGAAGAAGGGGTGGCGTTTATGGAGAACTACGCCCATCATGTTCCCTACGGCGGCGAGGCCTGCTCCCCTCCCAGCGGCTATGCTAAAATCAATACCGCAAAATTCATTTCTTACGAAGCTTTCCGCACCCACACTTCTTACCTGAACTACGAGCACACCTGGGCCCTGACAAGGCCCGACGGCGGCGAATGGCGGCTGGAGGAATTCCACCCTCGGGACACCATCGACAAGGCCTACGAATCTTACACCGACGGTAACGGCGTATTGCAGAATTCCGCCTTCAAGTACATCGATGACCATCTGGGTTACCGCTACGTACTGCGCCGGTCATCCATGATGGATTCTCTCGGGCCCGGCAGCCTGCTACAGCTGGACATGAAAATCCAGAACGTGGGCTTTGGCAACATGACCAAGAAACGTCCCGTCACCGTCGTGCTCAGGAGCGTCACCGAATCCGCAGGCAACACCGTCTATGGCGCGCCGCTGGAACTCAAGCAGGCAGGGAACTTCGACCCGCAGGACATTCTCTGCCGAAAGGTTGTGCTGAAGTCGGCGTTTGACGCCAACGGGAACATCGCCGACTACAGCAACGTGCAATCCGAAACCGTCTCCGACGGCATCAACGACGTGAAGGTGGCGGCCCAGCTTCCCGACACGCTGGCCGAAGGAAAGTACGCCGTCTACCTCCGAATTTCCCAGTACGGGAACTGGCCCGCCGACAGCAACTATTCCGTAGTCCGCTTCGCCAACGATTCCGCCTACTACGACAAGGAGACTGGCGCAAACCTGGTAGGCCGTTTCGTGCTGAGCAAGAAGGCTCCCGTAGTCAAGCCGCCGACCAGTAGCTCTTCTGCCGCACAACCAAAATCAAGCAGTAGCGGGAACGCAACGACCATCTATCAGGCAAGGAACATTCCTGGCAAAACCATCCGCCTGGAAAATCACGGCCAGACCCTTACGGTCCAAAACGCCCGCCGTGTGGAAATTTTCGACCTGATGGGACACAGGCTTATGGCTCAGGATTTGCAGGGAACGACAACCATTTCCCTGAAAAACTTGCCAAGGACCTCGCTAATTATCAGGACACGCTAGCCCCTAGATCCCAATCCCTAGATCCTAGCCCCTAATTTCCCAGGTCGTGCCTTCCTTGCTGTCCTTGATGACAACATTCATCGCGGCGAGTTCGTCGCGGATGCGGTCACTTTCGGCCCAGTTCTTGGCGGCACGGGCTTCCTTACGGGCGGCAAGCAGCGCTTCAATCTTTGCGACATCCACGCCGTCGTTCGCACCCTTCTTGGCGTATTCTTCGCGAGGTTCATCGAGCTTCAGACCGAAAATCTGGTCGAAGTCTGCCACCAGGGCGGCCTTTTCGCCGTCGCCGATATCGCTCTTGAGCATCGTGTTCATGATGCCGAGGGCGCGCGGCATGTTCAGGTCGTCACCGATAGCGTCCTTGAATTCGTTTTGGAAAGCCTTGGCGGCTTCGCTAGTGATAGCAGTAGCCTTACCGATCAGCGGGTCCGTCTTCTTGTGCAAGCTCTTGAGGCCTTCCTTGGCGCCTTCCAAGGCTTCCCACGTGAAGTTCAGGTAGTTGCGGTAGTGGCTGCCGATGGCGAAGAAGCGGTAGTCCAGCGGGTTGAAGCCGCGGTCCATCAGGAGAGATACTGTCAGGAACTCGCCGCTGGACTTGCTCATCTTGCCGAACTTCTGCTCGGTCGTGCCGTCTTCCAGTTTTTCTTCGCTAGCGGTGCGCAGGAATTCCCCGTGCATCCAGAAGCGTGCGAAGGTCACGCCGTTGGCGCATTCGCTCTGGGCGATTTCGTTGGTGTGGTGCACGCGGATGTGGTCGGTACCGCCGCAGTGGATGTCGAGCGTCGGGCCATTGTACTTCATAGCCATAGCGGAGCATTCAATGTGCCAGCCGGGGAAACCAACGCCCCACGGGCTGTCCCATTCCATGGCGCGTTTCTTGTCCTTCGGGCTGAACTTCCACAGAGCGAAGTCGGTGGCGTTCTTCTTTTCGCCCATGTCGATGCGGCTACCTTTGCGGAGGTTTTCCACGTCGAGGCGGGCAAAGTCGGCGTAGCGCGGGAACTTGAGGCTGTCGAAGTAGATGCCGTCGCTGGTGCGGTAGGTGTAACCCTTTTCTTCCAGGGTCTTCACCAGGTCAATCTGTTCC
This sequence comes from Fibrobacter succinogenes, assembly GCA_902768715.1. Classification (GTDB taxonomy): domain Bacteria; phylum Fibrobacterota; class Fibrobacteria; order Fibrobacterales; family Fibrobacteraceae; genus Fibrobacter; species Fibrobacter succinogenes_L. The sequence continues at coordinate 45,195 of CACXMH010000008.1, forward strand.
TGGATGTGCTGCGTGGCTGGCGTCCAGCGGGTCGGTTCCTGGATGTTCAAACGGTGCCAGTCGGCCATGAACGCGTCGGTGTAGAACTTCGCGATGTCCCAGACGGACTTGCCTTCGCGGGCGGCGCCCTTTTCCATCTTGTCGTCGCCGGAGTCGGCGTCGCTGGTCAAGTGACCCACGTCGGTGATGTTCACGATGTGGTTCACCTTGTAACCGTAATACTTGAGCGTACGGACCAAAAAGTCTTCGAAAATGTAGGTGCGGAGGTTGCCGATGTGGGCGAAATGATAGACAGTCGGGCCACAACAGTACATGCGCACGGCGGGAACGCCTTCGGGGAGTGTGAATACTTCTTTCTTGCGCGATGCGGTGTTGTAGAACTGTAGAGCCATTTTAGCCTCCGTTAATGCGGCGCAACCTGCGCTGCCGGCGCCAAATATAGAAAATACGCGACTCTAAGCCGCCAAAACTATTCCTGCGGCTCCCCTTCCACAGACATTTTCCGCTGGCCCGTAATGAACTGGTGCACGTAGGGGTTGGCGGTATTCTTGATTTCATCTACCGTCCCCACCTCGATAATGCGACCGTTGTAAAGCATGGCAATGCGGTCTGCCACCTTGAAGGCACTCACCATGTCGTGGGTCACCACCACAGAGGTAACGCCCAGCTTGCTCTGCATGTCCAGAATCAGGTCGTTGATCACGTCGCTGGTAATGGGGTCCAGACCGGTGGTGGGTTCGTCGTACAGAAGGATTTCAGGGTTCAGGGCGATGGCGCGGGCAAGGGCCACACGCTTTTTCATACCGCCCGAAAGTTCCGAGGGCATCTTGGTGCGGAATTCCGGCACCAGATTGATCATCTTGAGCTTTTCGGTAACCACGTTCTGGATCTGCCTCTCGGAAAGTTCCGGATGGTGTTCCCGCAGGGCAAAGGCGATGTTCTCGCCGGTGGTCATGGAGTCGAACAGCGCCCCCATCTGGAAAAGCATGCCCATCTTGCGGCGGATAGTATGGGTGTCAAAGAACTTGGGCGTACTGATGGTCACGCCATCTACCGACACCTCGCCACCGTCGGGCTGCAGAAGCCCAATCATGTGTTTCAGGATCACGGACTTTCCACCGCCGGACTTACCGATAATCACCATGGTCTCCCCACGGCGAATATCCAAATTCACGTCTTCCAAGACGGTCTGAGCGCCAAAGGACTTCCGAAGTCCCTTCAAGCGAATGGCAATATCGTTCGGGTCAATCTTTACATTGGGCATAACGTTACCTATAATCCTAGAAGAACATCACCGCATCCAGGGCAAAGTCCGCAATCAAAATCATGAGGCAGCTGGACACCACCACGTTCATGGTAGCAAGGCCCACGCCACGGGCGCCAGGCTTCGCATTCACTCCGTTGTAGTAGGCCAGCGCAAAAATCAGGGTTCCAAACACGAAGGACTTGATAATACCCGCCCACAAATCCATGGAGTCGAACAGGTACTGCATACCCGTATAGTAGGTGTAGGTGGTAATATCCAGGGCGAGCACGCACACGATCCAGCCACCAATCAGGGCAAGCGCGTTAGAAATGGCGGTAAGGCAAGGGATCATGGTAATGAAGGCCACAAAGCGGGGCAAGGCCAAATAGCGGTACGGCTCAAGCCCAAGCACCGTGTAGGCCATCAGTTCCTCTTTCTCCTTCATGGAGCCAAGCTCCGCGGCCACGGCGCTGCCTACACGGCCCGCCAGCACGATGGCGGTCAGCAGGGGTCCAAGCTCGATCAGCACCATCTTGCAGGCGGCTGTCCCCACAAACTTGTCCGACACCAGGTTGTGGAACTCGAACTCCGCCATGATGGTGGCCACCATGCCCGTAAAGATAGACGTCACAAAGAGCAGGGGCAGAGACGACACGCCGATGGAAATCATCTGCTTCACAATCAGGTCCGGGTTCTTGTACACGTGGGGCAGCTGCTTCAGGGTCGAAAGCAGCAGGCACACGATCTCGCCGACGCTGGCGATACCCTGGACAATGACCTTACCGATCCAAATGATAGGGCTGAGCAGAATCATGGGCCGAAATCTCCAAAGCCGACAGGTTCAGAGCCGCCACCGTAATCGTCGTAAGAGTACGGCTGGTCGCCGCCCTCGTCGCCACCGTCTGGTGAAGCATTGTAGAAGGTGGTGTATTCCGGTATAAAAGCCATGGGAATGTCCTTCACCGAACCGTTGCGGTGCTTGGCCACAATCAGTTCCGCCACGTTCTTGTCTTCTTCCTTGTGGGTGCGCACGTAGGGGCGCTCCACGAACCACACCATATCGGCGTCCTGTTCGATAGAGCCCGATTCACGAAGGTCACTGAGCTGAGGCCGGTCACGGCCCTTCTCCTCTACCTTTCGGCTCAGCTGGGCAAGGGCAATCACCGGGATGTGCAGTTCCTTGGCCAGAATCTTGAGCCCGCGGGAAATATTGCCGATGGCCACCGCGCGGTTCTCTTCGTTGCCGGTCTTCATCAGCTGCAGGTAGTCCACCACCAGCAGGTCCAGCTGGCCCCTGTGCTTGAGCTGACGGGCCTTGCTCATGAGCTCCATGATGCCCAGGTCGGCGTTGTCATCTACATACAGCGGGGACTGGTTGATAGGGGCCACCTTCGCGATAATCTTGTTCATCTCGTCACGGTTCAGCTTGCCGTTGCGGAGCTTGGACTGGTCCACCTCGGCCCTGGAGCAAAGCAGACGCTGGGCCAGCTGCATGCCGTCCATTTCCAGGCTAAAGAAGGCCACATGCTTGTTGTAGTCGATGGCGGCGTTGGCGGCAATAGTCAGAGCAAAGGAGGTCTTTCCCACGCCCGGGCGGGCCGCCAAGATAATCAGGTCCGAATTCTGGAGGCCGTTGGTCAGCTCGTCCAACTCTTTGATACCCGTGGGGATTCCCGTGATGCCGTCCTTGCGGTTGTTGAGCCGCTCCAGCAGGGGCGAAACGAAATTCTCGATGGGCTTTACAGCACCCTTCACCTGCTTGTCGGCGATGGCGAAAATGTCCCGCTCCGCATCCTGGATCACATCGTCCGGATTGAAGGAAGGGTCCATGGCCTTCTTGATGGTCTCCGAGGCCGACTTGATCATCCTGCGCAGGGTGGACTTGTTCTTCAGGTGTTCCAGGTTCCACTCCACGTTGGCCGAAGACGCCACCGACTCCATCAGGTCGAAAAGGTATTCCCGGCCGCCCGCCTCGGCGAGCTTGCCGTAGCTTTCCAGTTCCGTCGAAAGGGTCAGAAGGTCGATGGGAGTACCCTTGCGGTATAGCCCGCTCAGGCCGCGCCAAATGAGCTTGTGCCGTTCGTAGTAGAAAAAGTCCTCTTCGGTAACCACCATAATGACGGTCCCCATGACTTCGGGGTCACGGAGGATACCGCCCAGCAAAAAGCGTTCCGCCTCTAGGTCGTTGGGCACCTGGCGGCTTTCAAAATTCCTGTTGTCACTTACATTTTCAGACATAACTATTCACGATAAAGATAAAATTTTTGCCTGAAAAAATGCCTTGCGAAGCATCCAATTGGGCGTTCCCTAGCCCCTGTTCCCGAAAGGTCCGCAAAAAACGGGCTAGGTCGGGCTCTGCTCGCCCCCTCGTCACCTCGGCGGCTCATCGAGCCGCTACGCGTCTCGCCGCACGGCGCGACGATCCCTAACGCAATCACGGGAAAAGAAGCCCGCGACAATTATTGTCGTCCGCTTTTTGTATATTGGGACAAAAATGGAGGCCCTATGGCAGAACAGACCCGCGGCGAACGAATGATACGCATTTTCGCCTACCTGATGGCGCACTACAACAACCGCTACAGCGTAGCCGACATCATGAACCGCCTGGAAATACCCGAAAGCGACCTGAGGAGCGTCCAGCGCGACATGCAGGCGCTGGCAGACATCGACGGGGGCTACATCCGGCGCATCGTCGATAGCGGCAAGACCGAGTACCAGGTGGCCCTCGAACGGGCAGGCAAGCTCGTGTTCCCCGAATTCGGCGACACACTTTTGCATTTCATGTTCCTACAGCGCATCGCGAACATCTACCCGGCCATTTCAAGCCTCATCGAAAACCTTACCGGAAGGATTATGCAGGACCTGCCCGCACGAGAACAGGCCACCCTGGCAAGTTACGCAAAGGAACTGAACGGGCGGATTCTCTTTACAGGCACGCCGCCCGACGTTGACGAGAATGTAGGCAAGAACCTGCCCGTCATCCTTGACGCCATCCGCAAAAAGCAGAAGGTTCAAATCGCCTACACCGACAACTGGGGGAACTTTTCCGACAAGCCCCGCGTACCGTTGCTGGTCGCCATCCACCAGGGAGAAATTTATGTAGGCTGCGTCTCACAAAGATTCCCCGGCAAGACATACACCCTCAAGCTTAGGCGCATCGAATCGGTAAAGCCCCTGCGCGAACAATTCGTCGAAGACCCGAAGGTAGTCGAAATCCTCCGCAGGCGCATCCGCTCGGGCACGCTGCTGTCCGGCGATCAGGACCAGCCTTGCGAAAAGGTGGTCATCTATTTTCCAAAGTACATCAAGAACATCTTGCAGGAACGGCCCTACCACCCCAGCATGAAAATCAAGGAACTGGAATGCGGAGACTTGCACGTGACAATGAATGTCGCAGTCAACGACCTGCTCAAGCAGTGGGTCATGTACTTCGGGCCGATTGCCGAGGTGCTAAAGCCAGTCAAGCTCCGTCAGATGGTGCTGGACTCCGCGAAGGAACTGGTGGGGATGTACGAACGGGGATTTACTTAATCCTGTCGTCGCAGAATTCATGCTGGCTACACTTTTTTCAATGCGAACTCATCCAGAGTGTATCGATCGGTTCAATAGCAGGCTCAACAAGCGCAGGGTCGTTCGCATGAATCCGGCGAACACCGACCCCACGTTTTAAATGCGCAGCAAGCTGTCCAAGCAACGGGATTGCGTCGCCATCTTGTTTCACATAAGCAACCTTAATATCGGCGGTTCCAATCCACATTTTTTGTGGACCGACATAATTTGCGATATCTCTTCGGAGTAATGTTCCCCGTTCTGGATGTTCTTGGTGAAAACGGACATCATTGTAAATATAGATTTTCAGTCAACGCCTAAACTTTTTTTTGCTTTGCTCTTGGTAAATTCGCTAATGTTTCCAACTGTTCAACAATTATGCGTAGCAAAGCTTCTCTACTGTCAAGTTTCTTTCGCAACTCAGCGAGTTTACTTTCTGCAAGGCTAATTTCCGATTCAACATCACTTGCCGCAATATCTAAAAAAGATAATTTTTTAAGATACTTATTTTGCTCTTCATCAAAACCCATACTGGAACCAAATTCCTGAAAGTCCTTAAATTTTTTCAATCGTTTTATATTTACAGGAATGTCTTGCAGGAATATCTTTTTCGCTTTAAGACAATGCAACTTCTTCTTTATTTCCTCAACATCCCAGACGAGAATCTTCCGTAAACATTCAATTCGATGATCAACCCACATTCCAAGAATTTGTGCAAACGAAAGTTCCTCCACTTTCTCGCCAGTCCAAACAGGAAAACTTCTAGATTCGCCCAGCAAAGGATGACGCATTTGTGGGGCAGCATCACAGCAATTTTGCACACAAGCAATAACATCCGAAAAATCATGCGGAGGAACGCTAGCGCGCTCACCATTAAATCCATTCACAAGCAGATTAGGGAACATCGACGGCAAATAACATGGTTCTTTAAATGTGCCATTGAAATTATCGTACAAAGGTACCGCATTTTTCTCAACCCCATCCAGCATAGCCCTTCCAAAACAAGAAATTTTCACTTCAGTAAAGCGCATTGCCGCATACGAATTTCGGTCAGTTCGAGAGCCAAAATTTCCTTGACCATAAACAAGGGGATCTTTCTCCGTAAGTTGAACCATATTGACCAAACCTTTGTAAATGCAGTCGGCATTATATGGATAAAAATGGCCCATTACATAACCAACAATTTTTGCAGATTTCACGAATTGATTCAATTCTTTTTGGGGACGTGTTCTAAACGACCAAAGAATTTTTCTCTGCACAGAAATCAAGCCATCCCGCACATCGGGATATAATTCCATCTGTTTTACTTCGTTCTCGTTTATCATGTTCATAAAAGCCTCCTTTTTCTTGAAGATAGACTACACTCATGACAATAAACGTCGCCTACTAAAAGGGTTGCTTTTTTCTACAGCCCTAGTTTGCGACCTTGGTGTTCGTCTTTATTGGCGAGTTCTTCGAGCATGTTCTGCAAGATGAGTTCCTTCGTACGCAACTCGGCAGGCACATATTCTAGCTTGCGGCACACATTCTGAAAGTCGCTAATCGCCACATTGTCGCAGCGGCAAATCTCTTCGGGGCAATGGTTCCCGAAAAAAAATGTCCACGCTTTTGAAATCTGCTGCGAATTCATATACCCAAAAGCCAATTTCAACTGGAAACGCCTACGGACAGCCCAATCCAAGACTTTTTCATAGTTCGTCGCCGCAATGAGCATGCCGTTGAACGAATCCATCTGGCAAATGAACTCGTTCACCAACGTCACCTCCCACTGGTTACTGGTGGAATCCCGATTTTCAAAAAAGCTATCCGCTTCGTCAATAAAGAGAACAGCCTCTCTTTGCTCCGCCTCGCGGAACACCCCACGAATTCGCCGCTCGGACTCACCCACAAACATCGCCAAGATATCGCTTGGCCGCACCACCATAATCTCATGACAAAGGATGTCGCGTGCAATGTGCCTTGCAAAGGAGGTCTTCCCCGTTCCTGGCGGTCCGTAAAGGAAAATATTCAAATTCACCTTTTTACCGCACATTTGCCTCTTTTTCCACTGTAAATCGAAGTTTTTCAGCATCGGAACGACAAAATCAGGACTTTGAATATCTCCATTGGAAATGTTCACATAATCGGCATTGTATTTTTCATTGCCAAGACCCGACTGAACCATGGGTACGCCCAAGAGTTTGGCATGTGAAGAAGCCACTTCGCGAATGATGCGCGAGGGTGGCATTTGGGCCGACTGCATACGCCCCGCTAACTGAACTGACAAAACAGAACTACGAGCAAGAACTGGTATTTCCTCGGATATCTGCTCGATATCATCATTACACAAGATGTTTTCTAGTTTTTGATTCTTGAGAACAGTGTGCCAAATGGCCATGCGTTCATCTTTTCCAAACGAGAAAAATTCTAGAGAATAGTCAAACCTGCTCCGCGTGCTGTTTTCTATGTCACCAATTCGATTCGTTATCCAAATAACGGGCGATTTCAGGCTTTCAAAAAAAACATTTAGCAGGCCTTTTTCAGCCTTGTTCAGAACCAGGTCCGCCTCGTCCATCAAGATGACGCCTCCACTCCGTTCGCACTCCCAGTCGGCAAGACGCAAAGAACGCAAACGGGTCTGTAAAAGCGACTCTTCATTCTGCATTTCATCGCCAGTGCCCACCGATATCAGGGAAACGCCAAGTTCTTGAGCCAAGGCCTTGGCCATTTCGGTTTTTCCTGTTCCCTCACGGCCGTAGAAGAGAATGTTCAGCGGAGTTCCCTTTTGATGAGTTTTCAGCATTTGCAAGACAAACGGAACTTGACGGTTTGTCTTGGCTATTTGCGCATAGGAAACAGACGGTTTTGCGGCAGGACAAAAATCCATAATTCTCGAAATATCGGAAAATCCATACAGATAATCGCCGATCTCACTTGCCAAAGTCAGTTCCCGCGGTTTAACGCGAAGAACCGCATTTCGGCAAACATCTTCCATCTGCACCAGGCTAAACTTCACAAGCGGACTCTCTTTTGAACAAAGCTCATGAAGAACTGAAGGTTCCAGCCCCGTAATTAACGAAGTTCGCCGAAAGGAGCCGCTGCCGAGAGAGTTAAAGAAGTTGGGCAACCCCGTAGTTGCCTTAACATTAAAAGCCATGTCTTGATGGTCCCGTAACCACAGGTACAAAATCAGTTCTATGGCCTCATCAGAAAGATGAAAAATTCTTTTTAATTCAAATGTTCGGCGCAAGGAGACGTCATCCACTCCACAACCCTTGGCAATCCAGTCAGTGGCACATTCGTCCATTACCTGCAATAGCAAGTGACGTACGCGAGAATCTACAAGCCCAAAATTCGAAGAACACTTTAAAAATTTCTGCGCAAAAATAATTTCCCGACCCTTGTGAAATGCATCAAGAAGTTCCTTTTCGGTGTATTTCTTTCTATCTGTCCCTAAATAGACATAGTCCTTAAAATCAACATTGTCACGGATAGCATACACCCTATCCGCAAATTCAGCAGTACGCTCTTCGGTCATGTACTTGTTGCAAAAAAGTTCACAATCCCCGTCCGGGCAGACCCGCAGAAAACGCCGCCAGAACTCGATAATTTTCAAGTCCATAAAAGATGGAGATGAATGAACAAAATTTTCATCAACTTGCTCTCGTGCAAGTGTTTTTTCCTTATTCTGAAAATAGTTGGCGGGAGTATTACGATAATGTAACTGCATAACAGAACCTGTTTATTCTGTCTTGCAATATAAAATTGGCGTACGACAATAGATGTCGTGCATGAAGTAGATTTAAAAACTATTTATTTACAGATTTCACGATTTCATTCAATTGGCGACACATACTATATAATTTTTCAGCAATTTCTTCGGGGGATGTATTTTCTCCCAACGGATCAAATTTCAGTTCCCACTTAGTATTATCACAATTATAAGAACTTCTGCCATGTAACTTAATCAACTCACCACGATAATTTTCTAGTATCTCGGGCCATTTATAAGGTTGCCAAATTGTAATTTGAATATTATAGCGTCCTTTAATATCAAAACCCGATTCCAATCCAATTCCCTCTTTAATTGTAATCCCTAAATCAGTATTGGCATAAATCCACCATTCATCATTAGGCTCTTTCTTTTTTAAAAGTTCCTTAATTTCTTCTAGCCGGCTATGTTGTATCTTTTCAATTTCTTTAACAAATTCATTTCGTCTATTTATCAAAGTTTCTAGAGACGCATTGTTGTCAATAAAGAAAGCTATTTCTTCGGGAGTAAAATTAGACATACGTCCTCCTTTTCTGTCTAGAAATTGGATGAAATCCGTTAGAATTGCGAGATACTTAGCATTACAAGATGCAACATACTCTCCTAAATTCTGTTTCAATTTCGCTACAAATTCTCGATAAAAAACAACCTTATATTTATCCTTATGCACCGAACTATGTTTCAACAATTCGTCTTCCACATCTTCGCGCATAGAAATGATAATATATAAGGCTCTTCGCTCTCCTTTTTCTCCTTCAACATATTTATAATAATCATCTAAAGGGTTGTCTAAGGGGGCCCACAGTTTATTTTCAATACAAACGACAAGATTTTCACTTACCAAAAGCAGGTCTATCCGTCCTTCTTTCGTATGAACTTCACATTCGGCACAGCAACTGAGAGCCGCCCCTATATCTATTTTTTCATTCGCTTTTTCGCAATACAATTCAAGAAGGCTATTCAAGAAAAGAGTTCCCATCCCATGAGGGTTGCGAGTATTAAAGAAGAAGGACAATAGTCTTGAGCAGATTTCCTCAGTTCGTCTCCCTGGATATTCACAAATTTCTAGACAGGACGGTTCATACACGGGTTTGGGAGGGAATGTTTTAAACTTCTCAAGGATTTTCTTAAATTCTTCAATCTGTTCTTGTTCTTCTGTCATAAGCGGCCCCTTTTATCACAAATATACCCTAAATAATTTCAAAAGAGAATAGTAATTTTCTCTCATGCTCAAAATTTGAAACAACTATCGACCCAACGCCAGGAAATGTAGCCACATCTCGTTGCTTTTTTATCAATATGGCCCAAACCTACGTCAACAGGTGTCGCCGCCAAGTTTCACGCCCCACCGCCCCATAAACGCAGAGGAAGTTCCTGCCATAGGTGGAGCGGGATCAACATAAAGCGAGACGATCCCGAAGAACCGTCCTTGATGTATTCTGAAACTCCATTCGGAAAAAACCTGAGCGTCCGCTCCATATAGATCTCCGGCTGGTTCATTATCCAGGACACCGATTCCTCCTCTTCGGTCCGGAACATATTGAAAAAACGCCGAACGGTCTCCGTACTTAAGCCATGCTCCGAAAGCACGAAATCCTTATCTACAGGAGCACAATAGATGATTGTATACTGCGTGTTGCTGCTGCAGGCTTTTCTGAGTTTGCGGTACTGCGCCGAGCGGGTTATCCCCCTCCATTCATCGCCTATGATGGATTGGACCTCATCTGCCGTCTTGCAAAGCGGTCGTCCACTAAGAGCGACAACAATCTTATCGTAAAGTTCCCCGTCCTGGGCAATGAAAAACTGCCCTTCCAATTTAATCATGTCGATAATAGCCATATAAAAATCCCTGTTGACTATCAGGAATATAGAATGAGCCCACGACAATTAGCGTCGTTTGCCCAATCTCTGCAATTTTACTTAATGCGGTCGCCGCAGAATTCCTGACGTCCACAATTCTTGCAATGGGTTCCCATCCAAAGGGTATCAAACTGTTTGATGGCCGCCTCAACAAGGGCCGGCTCGTTGGTAAGGATTCCCGACTCAAAGTTCCTTCGAAGGGAACTTTTCATGCCGATGCCGGCACCGGTGAGGTTTGCAGATCCGATATAGGCGGTTTCCAAATCAAAAATCATCATCTTGAAATGTACCCGCGGGCACATGACCCGCTCCAAGTCCGTCGCAAGAATCTTGAAACGGTCAAAATCTTCGCGAAAGTTAGGGCCCGGTTCCTTGGCGTGTATCAGCCGCACACCTACACCTCGTTTCAAAAGAGCGGCAAGTTGCCCCAACAAAGGAATCGCTTCGCCATCATGTTTAACATAGACGTCCTTGATATCGGCGGTTCCAATCCACAGCGTATTACGAACTTTCGCGATACGCGAGACAACCTCGGAGTAATGCTCCTCATTCTGGATGTACTTAGTAAAGGCGGGCATTAGGCAAAATATAGTTTTGCACCATTCCAGTGCATTTTATTCGGCAAAATGGACTAAAATACAGAAAATAATCCAATATAATGGACTAAAATGTACAAAAAGTCACTTATTTCACAATCAGCGCCACAATCGCAGCAATAAGCCCGCCGAGCAACAGCGCGACAATTACAACGGCAATGACCATAAACCATTTGGCGTATTTCAGGATTTTCACCATGGCGGAGTCCTGGTTTTTCGCGAACTGCTGCACGGCATTCATGGTTGCAGTAATGAGGAATCCGATGTCGTCAATCCAGCCCACTACGGGGATAGCATCGGGCGCCAGGTCAATGGGCGACGCCGTGTACAAAAGCGACATGATCATCAAAAAAACGGCGAGCCCCTTTTGCAATGGGGACGCACCGTTCAAATTCTTCATATCTAAAACTTCTGGTTCTTTATCCATATCTTACCCTCTCTATGAAGAGAAATATATCCTATTTTCTACATAATGGAACTAATAAAAAACAAAAAAATAGGTTAGAAAGTCATTTTTTCTTTAAGCCCCTACTCCTCGCTATCAACTCTGTACTCCACACCGAGCCCCCAGTAGGTGCACCTATACTTTTTATCAAAAGTGATAAACCCCAGGCTCACCGTCTCCTCGATTTCCTGGCGGTGGATGTCGATGACATTGTCAATATAGACCTTGTTTCTTTCCGTCCCCACATACTTATTGATGAAATTGATTTCGGTGCAGGGCAGGACTGATTCGTAATACTCGTTCAACCGCACAAAACCCACAACTTCTAGCGGTCTGTTGGCGACCGTATCAAGGTTCGGCGAAGTTTCTACAAGGCGTCTGCTGGTGCACCCCGCAAACATGCTTGACATGACAACGGACAAAGCTACAGCTATTATCGTTTTCATAGGCGATCTCCATTTTTTACGAATGTAGATTCACCACACGACAATAGATGTCGTGAGTCTCGTCTTTTTTCACATCCAATGCCGTTTAGGCCACGATGTCCATCAAGTCATAGTACATGAGGCGCGTATGCGGGTCGTTGTCCTCAGCATTCATAAAGCGGAAGCCATTCTTCACGTAGAATGGCACGGCATCCAAGTAGGCATCTACAGTCAAGAACCTGCACCCAGTCTTATTCTCGATAACGAACATCCCTTTGATGTAGTCCAGCACCGTCGTCCCTATTTGTTGGCCCTTCGCTGTTTCATCAACCCCTAAGCGACACAACTTCACGGCAGGATAGCTTTTCAAACGTTTTTCGTTCGGAAACCCGCGTTTCTTGCGAAACCGATTGAACTCCACCTTATCCTTGAAATCTGTTATAGAGACCTTATCATTCGCAAGGCTGCAATAAGCAAGAATACGACCGGAACTAGCATTCACATAAGCATAGCTAACCGAGAGCAGGTGTTTCTGAAAAGCGGAAGCACGATGAAGAATAAAATCATCTAAATCAGCATCGCCACAACTGAAATTTTCAACGGAATAGGATGGCTTCAATCTAATAAAAGCCAGATTCAGCCGATCTATACGTGTTTGAACCATGGATCAACACCTCCGTTGGCTGCTTCTCGGACGCGCTGTTCTGCCATGCCTCGTTCGTAAGCCTTTTTCATGAGTTCGTAATTCCGCAGGATGCGGGCACGAACTTCCGGAGGTTCCGGGTGCCGCTCTTCCATACGGGCTAAAAACCGGCGAGCATCCTCGCCGAACAAAATCGGGGTCTCTCGTATTTCGCGAGCCATGATTCCTCTTTTGTTATACCATATAGAAAACTGGCCTAGGGCCAGGCGGCAACCAGTCAAGTCGGTTCCATTGTTCAAAATATACAAATTAATAAAACAAAAGGCAATAGGGCTAACATCCCTAACGCTTAAAGTAAGAGCACTTGGGCAAGTGGGTTTTCCAGGTCAGCAGCTTGAGCTGCTTGTCGCCTTCCATGGCGAAGGCATCTACCAGCGCGCAGGTCTTGACGCCTGCGAATTCCATGTCCGTACCGGCGGATTCCATGAAGTTCTTGCCCTTGCCGAATACCTGATGGAACAGGGGCTCCCCGAAGGTCACCATGGTGGAAGGCGCGAGCAGGGAGAGTTCCTTGGCGAGCATCTTGCGGAGCGCCGCCTCCAGCAGGGGCGGGAAATTCCTGGATTCCGGCAGCTTGTAGAAGAAGGTGACCCCGATGGATTCGGGGGCGACATTTAGGCTAGCAAACATACGTTTGAGCATTTCCGCTACGGAACTTTCGAAGAAATGCCCTGCCGGGATTTCGACGTGAGGGGCCTGGAACAGGAGCAATACCGCCGGATGCTCAGGGCCCTCATAACGGTAGAGGGTCTTGCCTGTATAAATCTTTTCGTTGTTAATTTGTGCGTAAAAGTCCTGGAGGGAAGAGGCCGATTCGAAGGGACTTGCAGTCCGGGAAACGGAACGGGGGGCAGGCATCGCGTCGGACATGAAGACTGGTGGCTGGGGTTGCGATGGCTGCACCACTTGCGGCCTTGAAGCCGGCCTCGTAGGCGGCACAGCGGAAGCGGCGGAAACTGCGGGAGCAGAGAATGCGGCGGGTCTGGAGGTCGCCGCTGCAGGAGCAGCGGGAGTGGCCACGCGTTTCTTGGGCGTCCAGGGTTCGTCCAGATACACCTCGGAATCCCCCAGGTCCATCTGTCCCTGGAGGTAACTGCGGAGGGCACTGAAATCGAATTCCTCAGCCATGGCGCTCTTCCAACTTGCGATTCACAAAATCTACAATAGTTTCCGACAGTTCCACCTTGGACCCCATCTGCATTTCGGGAACTTTTTCGCCCGGAGTCACCAGGGCGTAATTCACATTGTCGAAACCGAACCCGCTGTCCTTGGCCACCGGGGCGTTCAACAGCAGGGCGTCGGCGCCACTCTTGCGCAACTTTTCCTGGGCGTGTTCTTCAAAATGGTCCGTCTCCAGGGCGAAGCCCACCACCACCTGGCTTGGCTTCTTGGCGGCGACGCTGTCCCGCAGAATGTTCGGGTTGGGCACCAGTTCCAGCACCAGCTGGCTCCTGCTGTCCTTGATCTTGCTTTGGGCGGGGTCTTTCGGGCGGTAGTCGGCCACGGCGGCGCAATGCACCAGGGCATCTGCACCGGAGAGGCGTTCCATGACGGCCTGGTGCATTTCGCAGGCACTGCGAACACGGTGCACCGTGGCGCCGCCCGGGAACTGGGCTTCCATGGGACCTGCCACTACCTCTATGGAATATCCGTTGGCGAGGAACACGGAGGCGAGAGCCACCGCCGTCTTGCCGCTGCTGCGGTTAGAGATGTAGCGCACCGGGTCGATGGCCTCTTCGGTACGGCCCGCCGTAATGAGCACCCGGCGTCCGTGCCCGGGGAGGGACGGGTCCTGCTCGGGGAGGGCGTCGCTTGCGAGAGGGGCCGCGGGGGTTTTAGGGGCTGCTCCCCTAGGAGAGGGGGTAGCAGGAGCCGAGGCGGATGCGAAGGGGAGGCTTCCCCCCTCAATGAAAGAAACGATGTCTGCCGGTTCTAAAAGGCGGCCAGAGCCAACCTCGCCACAGGCCAGTTCGCCCGCGGGGGATTCCAGCACGTAGGTGTTCTCGAAGGAGCGGAGGGTTTCGATGTTCCGCTTGACTGCCGGGGAGTTGTACATGGCGACATTCATGGCGGGGGCCAGGAGTCGGGGGCAGGTGCAGCTCATGAAGCAGAGGGACACAGGGTCGTCGGCCAGGCCGTAAGCGAATTTTCCGATGGCGTTGGCGGTGCAGGGGACCACCAGGTAGAGGTCCGCCCAGCGGGGAAAGTCGATGTGCTGGAAGGGGCGAGCCTCGACGGCGCCGTCCTTGAGGTAGACGGGGCACTTGGAAAGCGACGCGAAGGTCAGGGGAGCGACAAAGCGGGTGGCCTCTTCGGTCATGGCCACGCGGACCTGGGCGCCTTTCTTCTGCAGCAGGCGCAAGAGTTCACAACTCTTGTAGGCGGCGATTCCGCCGGTGACTCCCAGGAGGATTTTCTTTCCGTTCAGGTCCATAAAATCAATGTGTAGTGTGGAGTGTGTGTGGTGAGTGATTTTAAACGGAATGTATTAAGAATTAAAAATTAAGAATTCTTCATTTTTAATTTTTCATTTTTAATTTCACATCCCACATTCCACATTCGCTTTATCCCTTGACGTGGATAGCCGCGGCGAATTCCTTGAGGAGGGCGGGGTCTTCCACCTTTTCCCAGAGGGTGCCGGTGACGATGATGTTGGCGCCTGCGGCCACGCGGACAGCCGCCGTTTGCGGGTCCTTGATGCCGCCGCCGGTGATGATGGTCATCTCGGTGGCCTTGCGGGTGTAGGCGATGTGTTCCACGGGCACGGGCTCCTCGGCGCCGCTGCCCGCTTCAAGGTAAACGTAACGCATGCCCATGAGTTCTGCGGCGATGGAGTTCACCATGCTGAGCTTGGGCTTGTTGGCGGGTACCGGCATGGTGCCGCTGATGTATTCCACCGTGGTGCGCTTGCCGCTGTTGATGAGCTGGTAGGCCGTGGGGATGGCTTCCATGTTGAGGGCACGGACCAGGGCGCCGCCGCGAACCTGCTCGTCAATGAGGTAGTTGGGGTTACGACCGCTCACCAGGGTCATGAAAAGCATGGCATCAAAGCCGGGCACCACCTGTGAAGCTCCACCCGGGAACAGCACCACAGGCAGATCCACGTGGGCCTTGAGGGCGGCCACCTGCTTGGGGAGCGTGAAGTTCCCCAGGTACGAACCGCCTACCAAGAGCAGGTCGGCCCCGTTTTCGGCAGCCATGGCCCCAGCCTTCACAAAGGCGGCCTCGTCAGAGGTATCGGGGTCCAGCAGTACTGCAAACAGTGCGCCCCGTTTCTCGATTTCGGCATTCAGACGGAGTTCGGTCTTTCCTGGTTTCATAAAAATCCTTTTGCCAAAGTGGCTAGTATCATAAAGATACAAAAAACAAGGAGTGCCCGCTTGCTACTATATTTACGGCATGGAGTTTTTCACGAAGATTGACATTCCAAGGCCAGGTTTTGGCATCGACTACACCAAGAAACTGGCGTTTTTCGGGTCCTGCTTTGCCGACAACATCTCGGCGCAGTTCAGCAGCCGGAAATTCCAGGTGCTCTCCAACCCCTTCGGGACGGTGTACAACCCGGTTTCTTTGGCGGCACAAGTCAAGGCGGTTGCCGAAGGGCGTGTTTTCGGGGATGGGGATGTTTTTCAGGACACGCGATGCGACGGACTTTGGCACTGCTGGGATGCCCACAGCTCGCTCTCCGGAAAGACTCGCGAAGAATGTATCGACAAGCTGAATGCCGCTGCGGCGAAGGCCCGGGATTTTTTGCAGAAGGCAGATGTCGTCTTTATTACGCTCGGCACCGCGTTCGTGTACTATTTAAAGGACAGCGGTAAGCCTGTATCGAACTGCCACAGGCAAGACCCGAGTCTGTTCACCCGCAGGATGATTTCCGTAGAAGAGGTGGCGGAGGCCCTGGAAAGTATTGCAGATAGTTTACGCAGGTTAAGGTCGCAGGACTGGATTCCTCGCTCCGCTCGGAATGACGCAGGAAAGGACTCCCGCGACATGCACATCGTCTTTACCGTGTCGCCGCTTAGGCACATGGCCGACGGCGCCCACCAAAACAGCCTTTCCAAGGCGACGCTGATGCTGGCCGTCGAGAAAGTTATGAAACGCGGGACTGAGATTGCCATGGTCGCATCGCTCCCTCGCAATGACATCGCAAGTCGAGCAAGCGCGGGAGTTTACTCACGCATTTGCGAGGCGCAGCAGTCATGCGCCCTGCGCAATGACAACACCCATTATTTCCCCAGTTACGAAATCGTGATGGACGAACTGCGAGACTACCGCTTTTACGCCGACGACATGGTTCATTTGTCCAAAACGGCAGAAGAGTACATCTTTGAGCGCATGGTCGACACCTACTGCAGCGACGCCACCCGCGAAAACATCGCCCGCGTGGAAAAATTCCTGAAAATGGCGAACCACCGGATTGTGAATGCCGACTCCCCCGCTACCGCCGAGTTCCAGAAAAAGCTCGCAGCACAAGCCGCGAGCCTTGAAAAAATGATTCCTGGACTTAATCTAAGCGATTACTAGCCCAGCTTCGCTCTGATCCAGTTGTTGGCGTTAGCGATAGCACCGGCAATCTTGTCGACTTCCTTGGTGCCGGCCTGAGCGCGGTCCGGACGTCCACCGCCGCGGCCACCGCAAGCAGCGGCGAGGTCTTTGACGAGGTCACCGGCCTTGATGCCCTTGGCCTGCACATCCTTGCCAACCAGCACGGCGATGCTGCCAGAACCGTTATCCTTATTGGCAATCACGGCCACAGAGTCGGTCGCAAGTTTGTTCTGAACGCCGTCGAGCAAATTCTTGTACTTTTCGTCCGGCAAAGCGAGTTCGCGAACGTAGAGGTTCACGCCCATCACGTTGATGCCGCCGTTCAAGAGTTCGGCAGCGGCGAGGGTCGCAAGTTCCAGCTTCACGGACTGCAGGCTCTTTTCGAGGTTCTGCGTCTTGGCGAAGCTCTGCTGAATGCGGTCAAGAACTTCGGCGTCCTTGCAGCGGAGCTGTTCGCGGAGAGCCGTGAGAATCTGCGTACCGGCGCGGAGAAGGCTCAAGGCGCCACGGCCAGAAACAGCTTCGATACGGCGCACACCAGCGGACACACTAGATTCAGAGATAATCTTCACGAGACCGATGTTACCGGTGTTCTGCACGTGCAAGCCACCGCAGAGTTCCTTGGAGAATTCTTCGTTAGCGCAGCCCATCTTAACCACGCGGACTTCGTCGCCGTACTTTTCGCCGAACAGTGCCATGGCACCGCTGGCCTTGGCTTCATCAACCCCCATCACCTGGGTGTTGACCGGCAGGCATTCCATCACCTTCGCGTTCACGATGTCTTCCACCTTCTGGATTTCTTCGGCAGTCATGGCGTTGAAGTGGCTGAAGTCGAAGCGGAGGAGTTCGTTGGAAACGAAGCTACCCTGCTGCTGCACGTGAGTGCCGAGCACCTGACGGAGAGCGGCCTGCAGCAAGTGCGTGGCGGAGTGGTTCTTGCGGATGTCGTTACGGCGGTCGTTATCGACGGTAGCCATGAACACAGCACCCATCGTTTCTTCGTTGGCCGTACCCTTCTTCACCTTGCCGCGGCAGAGGGCGGTGTCGTTCACCTTCACGGTGTCGAACACGTCAATTTCCAAATCGGCAGAAACCAGCGTTCCCTTGTCGCCGACCTGGCCACCCATTTCGGCGTAGAACGGAGAGGTCTCAAGAACGATGCTGAGCACGCCCTTGTCTTCACGCCAGCGCACAACCTTCGTTTCGCAAGCGGAAAGCTCATAGCCCACGAACTTGGTGCTTTCTTCGCTGTACTGCGTCCAGCCTTCGGTACCCATCGTGTTGATGCCCTGCTTCATGTTGGCGCGGGCGCGGGCCTTCTGTTCTTCCATGCACTTTGAGGCCCTTTTCTTCGGCGAGAATACCGGTGAGGTCCGGCGGGAATCCGTAGGTATCGTAAAGCAGGAACACCTTGTCGCCCGGCACGGTTTTTGCACCGGCACCCAACTCCTGCACGATGCCGGCGAAGCGTTCGAGGCCGGCGTCCAGCGTACGGATAAAGCTTTCTTCTTCGCTCTTGATGACGCTTGCAACGAATTCCTTGCGTTCGCGGATTTCGGGGAAGGCATCGCCCATCGTGTCGGCAAGCACCTGCACGAGTTGGCAAATGAACGGCTTCTTCTGGCCAAGCAGGCGGGCAAAGCGGCTTGCGCGGCGGAGGATGCGGCGGAGCACGTAGCCACGGCCTTCGTTGCTCGGGAGAGCGCCATCGGCAATTGCAAACGAAATAGCACGGATGTGGTCGGCAATCACGCGGTGCGGGGTGCCGGCTTCGCCATCGTTGTAAGGCACGCCACTGAGTTCAGCGATCTTAGCGATAATCGGAGTAAACACGTCGGTGTCGTAGTTGCTGGTCTTGCCCTGAAGAATAGCGCAGATACGTTCGAAGCCCATACCGGTATCGACGTTCTTTGCCTTCAGCGGAATGAGGCTGCCGTCGCTCACGCGTTCGTACTGCATGAACACGTTATTCCAAATTTCGATGTAGCGGTCGTTTTCGCCATTCACGCCCTTGATCGGGTCCTTGAATGTTTCGGCCTGGGTAGCCAGGTCGCCGCGGTCATAGTGGATTTCAGAGCAGGGGCCGCACGGACCGGTGTCGCCCATTTCCCAGAAGTTGGAGTGAGCGTCAAAGCGCATGATGCGGTCATCCGGGAGGCCGGACACGTCCTTC
>CACXMH010000009.1 GCA_902768715.1 Fibrobacter succinogenes
GTTGTTTGTACAAGTATAGGAGCTAGAAGGAGTCCTTGTGAGTCAGTTCGACGTGTATAAAGTCAAAACGGAAAATGCAGATTGGCAGGGAATCTGTTCCTTGAACGGAATCGACTTTGATTCTTTTTGGACCAAGCAGGAATTTACCTCGCTAGCCAAATTGTTGAAACCTGGTGAATCGGTTCTTGGTTTTACTGCCGGAATGGTGCGGGTTACGGTATCGGGAAAGACAACTTTGTTAGGGAAAGACTCTTGGCTTGTTGCCCTGACCGATATGAGACTTCTTTTGGTAACGACAACGCCGCTGAAAGGAACGGTCAAAAGCAAAAGTATCGATATAAAGAAAGTGTCGGGAATGGTTGCTTCGCAGAACAGGGCCTTGGGCCAATTGGTGATTGTGTCAAATGGTGGAATAGTCACTATTGAAAATTCCATGGTGAATACGGTCAAGAGCATAGAAAGCCTATTCAACAAAATAAAGGACATCGTCAAACCGCCTGAAACGACAAATCAGAAAGAAATTGTCCCTAATACAGAAACTCTTAATTCGCAGGAACAGGCGGTTCAAGAGCCCAGGCAAATGAAAGTGCAGGCGAGAAAAGAACCTGTAGCGAATCCTTTTTCCGACGAATTGGATGAATACGAAGAAAAGGCCGAATCAGATGTAAATTCAGTGGTTGCCGTTTTGGTGGCTTTTTTCTTTGGAGGTGTTGGAGTCCACGATTTTGTTTGGGGTCGAGGCATTTTTGGAATAGAGAAAATTGCTTTTACTATTGCTGCGTGGCGGTCTGCTGCTAACGGACATGAAATCATTTCGGCTTTGTTCGTCTTAGGGCTGACTGTTTGGATTTTTATTGACATATTACGAATGCTGAATGGAAAGTATTTTAAAGGACGGACTTACTCACGGATACCTCATTTTTTTCGTATAGTAACCTTTGTTATGTGTGGTATTGGGATATTGTTTAGTGTAGGGTCGCTTCTTTCGGAAATTAGTGATAATTCAAAAAAAGATTATGGTGGTCATATTTACCATGATGAAATAGTTATGGCCTATAATCAGAATGCGGCTCAGGCTAAGGTGAAATACGAAAATAGACGTTTCAGTATCATAGGACAGGTCGGCTCTGTAGAAAAAAATGTTTGGGGTGATTATTTGATAAAACTGGAATCAGGTGGCCTTGGATACGCGAACCCTACGAACAAGGTTAAGGAAATGGATCTCTACTTTTCAAGTAGGCAGTCAAAAGAAATTTTGCGATTGCAAAAGGGGAACCGTTTTGCTGCGAGTTGTATCGGTCGTGGCTTGACTTTTGGAACATATACGGCAGAAAAATGTATTTTGAAACATGTTGTTCAGTATAAATAGACGAATTACTTGATGCAATATATCGCTTTTTTGCTTGGTGCCTTCGCGTTATTTGCGTTTTCTGCTTGCTCCGAATATCCCGAGATGGAAAATGACATTTTGGCTTATCATGTATTCAATGAAGGACAACTGGATGTAGCGAATGACGACAGTTCCTATGTGGACTTGGTCGCTCGTTCCTTTGGGATTAGCCCCAAAGAAGTTCGCAAAGTTCAGAAGTATATCGTAAAAAAGGGGACGGAGACAAACTTGCGCTTTGCTTACGAGGCGATGCTACATGCTAAGGTCGTGGAATTACTTGATAGAACTGGAAATGGCGCTAGAAAAGATTATGTGGTGAATGTACTTGCTCCGTACTTGAATTCCCTGACAAAAAATGAACCTTATAAATCGGGAATTGATCGGGAAATATTTGAAAATGATTTGGTTTGCCTGTTTGGAAAATTCTTTGGAAGTCCACATGTGCTTAGGGACTTTGTTGTTGATTTGCACCGTTACAACAATGGTGGCGTTTCCAGTACGGATAATCTCAATGCCCTAAATAAGGTTCTTGTGGAATACAATCTTTTTGTGGTGCTGAATCAGCGGAGCAACCTGAATGTATTAAAGGTTGATGATGTTATTTTGCCTCCATCTGAATACAAATGGAAAAGTATTTCTGTACTGAACCTGAAACGGATTATGCCGGGATTGCTGCCTCCTCTGCAAGGTTTTTACACGGCGGGAGAAAATCGTGTTGTCGTAATAGACGATATGGTAAAAACGAATGTTGAAGAAATTGCCGCCGAGATAGAACAAGGCAAGTTCTTTTCAAAGTACGAAGACAGGCGATTTGATAAATTCTGGCATTCTATAGGGTTGAATTTAAATGTGGAAAAGGCCAGTAAAATATATAAGACCCTGATGAAAAAAGATTTCGCAGGACATACGAAAACATATATCAAGACGGCGCTTTCTATGGAAACCGCTATTCACGAGGCGAAGCATCTTGTGGACCAGATTGAACATCCTGAATTGACATTGAATTTGGATGCGGAGTTCTCTGCACATGTAACATCGGCGATATTCAATCCAGCTCCACGGGCTGCCTTGCTTTCCGCAATACGTCGTATGGAAAATTATGCCATGTACCATCGGCTTTCACGCATGAACGAGGTAGCGCGTAAACTATGGGAAATGGCCATGCGTTCTGCTGGGGGAGAAATCTATACAGAGGATTCCCTAAGGCGTGATTTAATCCACTTGTACAATGACTACCGAACTATACGAGAAAATGCTTTTTTTGAACCTTTGGGCGATTTTAATGAAAAAATTGTGAGAAAAATCGCAGAACATTATGGTTTTGCAAACCCCGGTGATTCTATTGATTTAAGTTCTCCAAACGAGTCCATGGTTAAGGCTCCTTCAAAACTCTTTGCCCCCTTACAAATCCCGTCTCAACAAATCACGAATAGGTATATGCCAGAAATCCAGGTTAAGGGTGATGCTGATTCTAACCGTAACTCCAAGAAGTTTGACAATGCCTATTATGGAGGAGTCAAGTCTATCGAGAGTGGAAATTCACCAGGAATAGTCATTCGCGAAAGTGATTCTAAGAAAATTGTGGTTCATGACGCTCCTATTTCGTATTGAATAATATATATTAACGAACAACGTAGTCCTGATTCGCAAGTCGGAAGGGCTAGAAGGGGTTTTTATGCGCAAGGCGTTATTTGCAATCTTCGGAATGGCGGCAATGTTTGCCGCCTGCTCCCAGACGGTGTCGGCGTCTTCCAACGATGACGAAGAAAAGGCTTCTGCCACGGACAGTTCGGATAGCAAGGGGACTGGCGCCGGCTCGTCGGGCTCGGCCAGTTCAGAAGACGCGCTGGACAAGGACTGCGTTGGTGAACCGGGCAAGCCCTGGGACGGCACAACGGCAAAGGAATTCGCCTGCGGTTCTGGAACCAAGCTGAGCCCCTATATCATCTTGACCGCCGAGCAGTTGGCAAAACTAGCCTTTATCGTCGGGGCAAACGAGAAGGAATACGAGGGCAAGTATTACAAGCTGGCAGCCGACATCAAGTTGAACGAGGGCAAGGTCATCGATGACAAGGGCGCCCTGGTCGCAGATTCCGCCAAGCTCCACAAGTGGACGCCCATAGGTAATTCCAGCGTCGCCTTTACGGGAAATTTTGACGGCAACGGGCATACGGTCAGCGGCATGTTCATCAATACCACGAGTTCACATAACGGATTGTTTGGAAATTCCAGCGGAACGGTGCAGAACGTGACGGTGGCGGATTCCTGGGTGACGGGAGGGGAATGCACCGCTGGTGTTATAGGCAGTAATGGCGGCTCAGTAGTAAATGCTAACAACTATGCATCTGTAGTTGGTTTGTCTGATTATGTTGGTGGAATTGCAGGGCAATCAAATGGTTCGTATTCAACCACAACTATAGTAAAGAATTCAAAAAATTATGGGGTCGTTCAGGGTAAGAATAATGTTGGTGGAATTACAGGACGTGCGTATCAAGCGTCTATGGAAAAAGTAGAGAATCATGGATTGATCGAAGGAAACGAAGAGGTGGGTGGAATTACCGGCAGAGGAGGATATACATACATCAGTGTGTATTTATTTGATTGTAAATATGCGATTAATACAGCAAGCATAACTGGGAAAAGTAGTGTTGGTGGAATAATGGGTGCTGCGGGTTATGCTAGTCCGAATATATCAGGGAATAAAATAATTACAACTCTTGATAATGCAAAAAATTCTGGGAAAATTAATGGAGAGAAATATGTGGGAGGTGTAATCGGATCTGCAAACCAAACATCAATATGTAGAGTAGGAAATACGTCCTCAATAGAAGGAAAACAAAATGTTGCTGGGGTTATCGGTAATATTGTTTCGTCAACAACTTCTTATATGTATAATGTCGGAAATGTAAGTGGTTTAGGGTATGTTGGTGGTATATTTGGAAACAACAAAGAAGGCGTAACCAGCTCCGCCTATTCCACCGGCAAAGTCGATGGCGATTCCCTTGTGGGCCTAATGATTGGCTACAACTACAATACCACTATGGCGGATTACTATTATCTGAAACAAGGCGACCAGGAACCCTTCGGCCAAAATAACGGCGGGGGCGTGGCAACTCCCAAGATTGCGTCCGAAATGAAATCTGCCGATTTTGCCAAACTCCTCGGTGCCGACTTTGTCTATGACAGCGGCCTGAACGACGGCTATCCCGTCCTTGCCTGGGAGAAGAAATTAGAGTAAGATGGCTTTTGTTTCGGATTGTGCAAAAAATCTTTTTTGCAAACAATTGTTGCTTAATGATCGAAAAACGGACCGACCTCTTGTTTTTGTAAAGAGAATTAGGTATATTTTGATTAGGAACCACTAGGGGTTGCCACCCAGGCTTGTGCCTGTTACCATATGGACAAAGCAAAAGAGGAACTATGGCTCGCGAAATTCGAGAGACTCCGATTTTGTACGGTGAGGATGCTCGCCGGTTTTTAGCCCGTATGCAGGAACGGCGCACCGAACCTCCAGAAATTCGTGAACGTCGTCTTCGCAATTACGAGTTCATGAAAAAAGCCTATGAGCGAGGCATGGCTAAAATGCGTGCCCGCGAAGCGGCCAATGGAGGTGATGATCCGTGCTTCAGAACGGTATAGACAAGAATAGGCTTGATTTTATTAGGCTCCGCGAGGCCAAGGCTATTAGTCATTTTGATTGCGGAGATGCCGACTTAAACGATTTCATTCTCAACCGAGCCTCGGCTTACCAAAAGCAAAAGCTTGCCGTTAGTTATGCTTGCGTTGATTCCAACGACGCAAGCAGGGTTTATGCCTATTGCAGTCTTGCAAACGACAAGGTGGCTTTGGACGATTTCAAGGACAAAACGGAATTCAATCGTTTCCGCAAGAAACAAGGGTTTCCAAACGAGAAACGGCTTAAAAGCTATCCTGCGGTCAAGTTGTGCAGGTTGGCTGTTGAAAACTCCGTCAAGGGAAAGCAAATTGGAACGTCTGTCATTGATTTTATCAAATCTATGTCCGCATTGGACTGCAATGCCGGCTGTAGATTTTTGACGGTAGATGCCAACCTGAATGCTGTTCCTTTCTATGAAAAGAACGGTTTTGTCCGAATGAATGCCAAAGACGACAATCCTTATACCCGTCTAATGTTTTTTGACCTCAATGATATTGCGGGAGACCGTGTTTGAACCTTTGTACAGGGGGAGGCTTCCCCCTTTTATGTTATAATTCCTATATTTCTTGCAAACCAAGGAGTTTTTATGGCTGAAATCGGTACACCTCTTAGTTCTAGCGCCACCAAGGTTCTTTTTTGCGGTGCGGGCGAGCTGGGCAAGGAAGTCATCATCGAGATGATGCGTCTCGGCGTCGAAGTGGTCGCCGTGGACCGCTACGCTAACGCCCCGGGCATGCAGGTGGCCCACCGTTCCTACGTCATCAACATGCTGGACGGTGCCGAGCTGCGTCGCGTGATCGAGCAGGAAAAGCCGGACTTTATCGTGCCGGAGGTGGAGGCCATCGCTACCGACACGCTTGTGGAACTGGAGAAGGAAGGTTTCCACGTGATTCCTACGGCCAAGGCCACCAAGCTGACCATGAACCGCGAGGGTATCCGCCGCCTGGCCGCCGAGGAACTGGGCCTTGCTACCAGCCCCTACCGTTTTGCAGACAGTTACGAGGATTTCAAGAAGGCCGTCGCCGAGATCGGCATCCCCTGCGTGGTGAAGCCGGTGATGAGTTCTTCGGGCCACGGCCAGAGCACGGTGAAGACCGAGGCCGACGTGGACAAGGCTTGGGAGATTTCCCAGACGGGTGGCCGCACGGGTGCGGCGAGTCGCGTGATTGTGGAAGGCTTTGTGCCTTTCGACTACGAAATTACCCTTTTGACGGTGCGCCACGTGGGCGGTACCAGTTTCTTGCTGCCGGTGGGTCACCATCAGGTGGGCGGCGACTACCAGGAATCCTGGCAGCCCCAGCCCATGAAGCCCGAACTGCTGGAGCAAGCGAAGGAAATCGCGAAGAAGGTCACCGACGCCCTGGGCGGCCGCGGCATCTTCGGCGTGGAACTGTTCGTTTGCAAGGACAAGGTGCTGTTCAGCGAAGTGTCCCCGCGCCCCCATGATACCGGCATGGTTACCATGATTTCCCAGGACCTTTCGGAGTTTGCCTTGCATGCCCGCGCAATACTTGGCCTGCCTATCCCCAACATCGCCTTCCACGGCCCCAGCGCTTCCAAGGCTATCGTGGTGGAGGGCGAGTCCGACCACGTGAAGTTCAGTGGTCTTGAGGATGTTCTTGCCGAGCCCGACACGGCGCTTCGTTTGTTCGGAAAGCCCGAACTGAAGGGCCACCGCCGCATGGGCGTGCTCCTTGCCCGCCGCGACACGGTGGAAGAGGCCAAGGCCTGCGTCATGGCCATGCGCGAAAAGGTGAAGGTCACGCTGTAGTTACACTTCTAGTGTGCTGCGTTGCGCCCTTTAATGCCCAACCTCTCTGAAGTTTACGAATCCTCCCTTGCGGAGGATTTTTTGATGGGTGGGGGAGGCCTCCCGCACCACCTAAAGGTGGCCATGTACACTAAGGCCTAAAGGCCAAGTGTCCAAAGGTCGCTACAGCCTTGCCTTGTTGTCACCCTGGAGGAGCGCAGCGACGATAGGGTCCAAGGTAAGTCTTCCGCTTCCCCCTCTCCTAAGGGGCTCTGCCCCTTAAAAACCCCTAGGCTGACGGAGACGATATGTTGCCTCTCATACTTTCTCCCACTTTCGCAATTACTTCTTCGGGGGTTATGAAGTTCAAGACGCTGTAAGCGGTCATCTCGTTACCCATATCTTTGAAACTCGCTCCGAAATGATACACCGTATCGTCAATGAGCAAGAACCGATCATGAATGGTACGCATGGTTTTGAGATCCAAATCTGGGTATTGCTTGTTGTGAAGATTCTTAGCGGTTTCGAATTCGGGCGTGATACGGGCGGAATAAATAACCGCTTTCACACCCTTGTTCCGCATTGCGGCAAACTTCAATACCTCTATTGTGGCAAACGGATCAATGAATATGACGGAGCGTTTCGCAGCCTTTACAAGATCCGCAATCAGTACGAACCCGTCGAACCGAGTCCCTGTCGCTAGTATGCCGCCTGTGGGAGTTTGTGCCGACTGAACGAAAAAATCTATGTGTTGTTCAACCGCGGAAAGACGAGAATCCACGTTTTCCAGTCTTGAACCCTGCTGCTCAATCAGTTGTCGTTGTTCGTGCAATCGGTCCGCAATCTGCAAATCCGTTGCGTTTTTACGCTGGTTTACTGCGTATCCTTTGAGCATATAGTCTTTTAGGACTTGATTAGCCCAACGACGGAAAAGCGTTGCGTTTTTGCTATTAACACGATAACCTACCGAAAGAATGGCGTCAAGATTGTAGTATTTCGTCTCATACACCTGTTTAGAGTCATTACCCATATGTTCCAAAATGGAACATGTGGTATCCTCTTCTATTTCCTGCGAAGCGTAGATGTTTTTCAGATGTTTTGTTATTGCAGGACGTTTTGTCCCGAATAAAATGGCAATTTGTGCCTGTGTAAGCCATACAGTTTCGTTTTCTACACGAACTTCTAACCGCACTTCGCCTTCCGGCTGATACAGCACAATTTCGCCCTTGTTTTCTCCCATAGCCTTATCCTATGGAACGCATGCCCCTTGCGGGCCCCTGTCGGGGGATATGGGAAAGGTCGGAAATTCCGACAACAAAGCCGAGTAATCAGCCAATGGCTAGAATATAGCAAATTCGCATTGACAAAAGTGACATGAAGTTTTTTGCCTAGCAACTGTGCCCTTGAGACTCGGATTATTTAGGGGGCGTTGCGGGGGTGTCCCCCGCTAGAGAGGGTAGGCAAAGACTACAGGCTTTGCCGAGGGGGAAACTTCCCCCTTTCAAGTCACCATATTTTGAATATGTTGACAAAATCAAATCTTTTAACTATAATCAAACTTGCCAAGCAACGTCTGAAGGAGATTTGAGAATGCTGTATGTCTATGTGAAGGATTCCGAGGGCTTTGTTTTCAAGAAGAAGGAATCGGAAGTTGCTAAGGGTGAAAAGGTCATCTCCGAGAGGGAGTATCGGAAAAGGTCGGGTCTTGCCCTGTACGAGAAGAAGTTCGGACATGGCGGCGCTCGTGAAAACGCAGGGCGGAAAACGAAATTCGCATCGCCCCTAAAGTTCCAAATCCGTGTTACGAAAGAGGAAAAGGAATTTTTGTCCTACGCAAGGGATAAGAAATTGGACTTTGCTGCCCTGATGAAAATCGCCATTAGCGCAAATTTGTGAGAAAAGCCCCTTTTTGTGGCGAAAATTGGGCTTTTTCACCCCCTTTTTTGTATTTTTCGCCTATGAAATTTCATCCTTTTGTAAAGCTGTTCCTCTGTGCGGCCCTGCTCGCCCCTGCGGCGTTTGCCCAGGAAACGGTGGAATCCGTCCGTCGCCAGATCAAGGCGGTGGAGGCGGAAACCGCCCGCGAAAAGTCGCTCCATGACACCGAGAAAAAACGCCACGCCGAATTCGTGGAGGTGGGTCGCAAAAAAGTCCAGGCCCTGGCCGCCCAGAACAAGACCTTGAAGGCGGAAATCGACTCCTTGAAGGCGGAACTGTCCCATCTAGCCGAGGCCCGCCAGAAAACCGCAGGTACTGTCCGCTGGTTCGAGGGCCGCAAGGCCAAGTACGGCGAGACCCTCGCGAAGGTCATCGACTCCCTGGCCCCCGTCTTTGAATCCGACTTCCCCTACCGCAACGAAGAAGCCGTCAAGAGCGTCCAGGAAATCGCGGGCCAGCTCCACAAGGGCCTCATCGAGGCGGACGACGCCCTGAACCGCACTCTAGAAGTCTTTTATGACCGTATCCGCCTGGGCTACACCACCGAGGTTTACAAGGGATTTTTGCAGGTGGACGCCCGCAGCGTGCCCGGCACCTACCTCCGCTACGGTGCGGTGGAGAGCATCTTTGTGAGCAACGACGGCAACGACGTGCTGTGGCTCTCCCGCGGGGCCGACGGCACCTACCGCTGGAACAACGTCTCCGACAACCTCGCCATGAGAACCGCCCTGAAGGACGTGATGAAGGTGGCCGAAGGCAAGACCGCCCCGAGACTGGTGACCATTCCCGTGGTTGTTCCGAAGGAGGGGCTGTGATGTTTAGACTAAAGAACGCTTCGTTGCTTCGCAACTTCGCTACAGACGAAAGACGAAAGATTTTTTTTAGAAATGATGTTGGCAAAAGTTTGCTGAATAGGATTTCTCTCGTCTCTCGTCTCTCGTCTCTCGTCTTAATCGTCGCTCTTGCCCTGCTTGCTCCCGCAGCCTTTGCCCAGCAGGCTCCTGCAGATATCGACGCCGTCAAGAAACGTGCGGAACTGAACAGCGCCAAGGCCGACCTGGAAGAAGCCCGCAAAAAGCGGGACATGGCCGTTGCCGCCCGCTGGAAAGACCGTGAGACCGCCAACCAGGAGCGGGAACTTTTCAACGAGAAGTATAACGAAAGCAAGGAGAAGGTGGACGCCCTCATGTCGGAGCGGGCCCGCCTCTTCGAAGACGTGCGCGTGGCCCGGGAAGACCTGGCGCAGGTCAAGTTGCAGGCCGAAAAAGCCCGTGCGGAATTTTTGTCTCTTGCGGCGGGCCCGGAGCGTCTGGAGGCCCTCGCCAAGTTCCAGGAACAGGGAATCCCCTTCAAGATTTCTGAACGGGTAGAAGTCCAGAACAAGGTCAAGAAGGAAATGGGCCTGTACAAGGACGACCCGGTCCGCATTGCCAGGGGGCTGTTTGACGCCGCCCGCGCGGAGATGGACTTTACCCGCGAAATCCAGATGGAGCGGGGGGAACTTGTTTTTGGCCGGTCTGTGGCCCAGGGCATGCGCCTCCGCATGGGCGGCCTCTACGCCATGGAACTTGCGGATGCCGCCGACGGCCTCACCGGAATCAAGCCTTCGGCCCTGATGCTCCCCGTGGCAGGTGAAAAGAAGCGCAGTTTCAGCTGGCAAGAAAACCTGACGCCAGAGACCCGGAAAGAGATTGAAGCCGCCTTCGCCCATGCCAAGGATTCCGCCTTCGTCAATGTGCCGGTGGACGTGCTCTTGAGTACGGAACTTTCCTCCGAGCTGGCGAACCACCAGGAGACCACCTGGAAAGACGACCTGATGGAATTTTTCAGGAACGGCGGCATTCTGATGTATCCTATCGTGACGCTGTTCGGGCTTGGCCTGCTGGTAGCGCTGTGGCGGTTCCTGTGGCTGTTGATCGCTGGCTTTGGCGGACTTTCTACGGGTCGCACCCTCAAGGCACTCCGGAAGGGCGACCTGGAGACCGCCCGCGCCCAGGTGAAACGGGCCCACGGCAAGGTGGGTCGCGTGCTGAAGACGGTGCTCACGAAGGACTATTCTGGCCGGGAAGCGGGGGAGAAGGCTCTGGAAGAACTCTTTGCCCGTGAAGTCCCGAAAATCGAGAGCGGCCTCACCTGGATTTCCGTGTTTGCCGCTACCGCCCCGCTGCTTGGCCTCTTGGGTACGGTGATGGGCATGATTGAACTCTTTGACGTGATTACCATGCACGGCACTTCTGACCCGAAACTCTTGGCGGGGGGCATTTCCATCGCCCTCGTGACCACGGAAGCGGGCCTGATCGTGGCTATCCCGCTGCAGCTGATTCATACCTTCCTTACCAACAGGGCGGATTCTTTGCGGAGCCGCATGGAAAGCGCAGGCCTTGCGGTGCTGAATGCGCTGTGGGTCAAGGAAAAGTCCCAGGAAAACGCCTAAGGAACTGTCGGGAGTTTCTGTGGAAACCGTAAGCGAAATATCCGTCATCGAGGCGGCTTTCGGAATCCTCTTTCGGGGAGGGTGGGTGCTTGCGCCCATCTTTGCGCTGGGGTGGTTCGGATGGTTTTTGATGATCGAGCGCTACGGCTACTACTTTATGCTCAAGGGCGGCAGCGTGAACGGCGTGCTGGGCGGATTCTGGAAGAATCTGGAAAAGAAGGGGGAGGACGAAGCCTTCAAGAAACTTTCCCGCCGCCCCTACGGTTATTTTTACGCCCTGGCATGCGATGTGCGGAAGTATCGTGACCAGGGCCCCGTGGCGGTGCGCAACGCCATGGAAGAGACCCGCCACCGCATATCCGTGAACCTTTCCAAGTCCCTGAGGACCATCTCTACCTGTGCGGCCATCGCCCCCATGCTTGGCCTGTTGGGAACGGTGTCCGGCATGGTGCATACCTTCGAGACTATCCAGCTTTTTGGCTTCGGAAACCCGGTGCTCTTGGCCGACGGCATTTCGGAGGCCCTGCTTACCACCCAGGCGGGGCTTCTGGTGGCGTTCCCCCTGATGCTTGCCTACAACTACTTGGCTGGTCGCGTAGAGGATGTAGAAAAGCAGGCCTGGAGTGAGGCGCTGAAGTACGAATCTCTTGTGTTTGAAAATCCCGGAAGTCATCCTGGAGGGAAGGTCTCTGAGCTTGTCGAAGGGCCGACCGATAGGATCCAGGACAATGATAATCCCGATTCTCGTGAAAATGACGAGGTGCAAAAATGAGTTTTATCCGTAAGCGTTCGCAGGATGGCGGAAAGATAGACGTGTCTCCCATGCTGGACATGGTCTTTATCCTGCTTATCTTCTTTATCGTGACTTCGACGTTCACCCGTGAGACCGGCGTGGACGTGACTAAGCCCAAGGCAAGTTCTGCAAAGGACTTGGCCAAGGAAAGTATTTTGATCGGTGTGACCCGCCAGGGCACCATCCACATCAACGAGACCCAGGTGAACCTTTCCACCCTCAATACGGTGCTCCGCCAGATGATGGCCGAATCCCCGGACCGGCCGGTGATTATCGTGAGCGACCGGGACGCCCCCAACGGCGTGGTGGTGGACATTTTGGACGAATGCAACCTGGCCAAGGTCCGCAAGGTTTCCATTTCGGCGAATAAGGAGGAATAGGGTAGTTCAATGTCATTCCCGGCTTGACCGGGAATCTTTAGGAGATGCCCGCCTGCGCGGGCATGACATAAAACGGCAAGGATATAGACCCGATAGAATATGCTTGACTTTCTCGCAAAATATCTCCGGTTCCCGGTGGCGTTCGTGCTCTCCTTCGTGGTGAGCGCGGTGTTTTTCCTTGCGGTGCCGGTGCTGAACGCCCTCTTCTTTGACAAGGGTGCCAAGGCGGAAAAGCAGCTGGAAACCGTTACCGAGGTAGAAGTCCTGGTGAGCGAGAAAAAGCCGGAGGTAAAACAGAAGGTCATCCGCACCATCGTGAATCCCAACCCCTTCAAGATATCCTCCAACATGGGGGTCTCCCGCAGCCAGAATTTCCAGATGGACTTGTCCTTGGCCCGCGGTGCCGCAGGTGACGGCGTGGCCGTTGGCACGGGCTCCATGGAAAACGTGGTCTATGAGGCCGGCGAGGTGGACGAACAGGCACAGCCCCTGAAAGAGGTGCAGCCCGCCTTCCCGGAGAAAGCGAAAAAGCTTGGCCTCTCGGGCTACGTGAAGGTCTATATCGTCATCGACGTCTATGGGGACGTGGCCCAGGCAAGCATCATGAGCCAGGACCCGGCAGGTTACGGCTTTGATACCGAGGCCCTGAAGGCCGTACGTCAATGGAAATTCTCTCCCGCTAAACTTGGCGGCTACCCTGTGGCGCAAAAGGCCACGAAGGAGTTCCGCTTTGTCAAGTAGATTAGACGAAAGAACGCTCCGCTTACAGCGTCGCTACAGACGAAAGACGAAAGATATTTGGGTCTATTCTCTCGTCTCTCGTCTCTCGTCTCTCGTCTTGTTGATTCTTCTTCCTGCCTTTTCCCACGCGGCCGAGGATTATTTTTTCAAGGCCAACGAACTTTACGACCAGGGAAAATTCAAGGAGGCGGTGCCGCTGTACCGTGCCGCCATAGACGAGGGCCGTTACGAGCCTTTCGCCTGGTTCAATTTAGGGAACGCCATGGTCCAGCTGGACCGCAAGCAGGTGGCCCTGGTGGCCTACAAGCGCACCGTGGAACTGTTGCCCACCTTTGAGAAGGCCTGGATGCTCATGGGGGACCTCTATTACCTGAGCGGAGACGTGGGGGAGGCCATCGCGTCTTATAACCGGGCCATTGAACTTGGGGTGGAATCGGACCACGTGCACTTTGCCCTGGCGGAATGCTACCTGAAGGGGCGGGACTGGACTTTGGCCCAGAAGAACTTCGAGCGGGCACTGGCCCTGAACCCCGACCGTATGGATGCCTGGTACGGCCTTGCCGAAGTCTACGAGAAACTGGGGGACTACGAATACGCCATCAAGACCCTGCAGAACGCTCTGCAGATGACTGCCACCGCTGGGGCCGATGTCCACTTTACGCTGGCCTATTACTACCGCAGCATGGACTCCACCAGGCTTTCCCTGAACGAGATGGAAAACGGCCTGCTGATGGACCCCGAAAACGTTTCTGCCAGGCGCTACCTGGCCCAGATGTATGTGCAGAACAATTCCCCGTGGATGGCCATTTTCACCCTGGAAGAGGGACTCCGTCACAAGAAGGGCAAGGGCGACCTGAATCTGGATTTAGGACAGATTTACTTTAGCCAGAAACGCTACGACGAAGCCTTCGAATGCTACATGAAGGCCTGGCTTGCCGGAAATTCCCAGGGCCGTATCGGCGCCGAGAACGTGGGCCACGTGTATTCCAACGCCGGCGACACAGAAAAGGCCGAAAGCCTTTACAAGCGTATCCGGGAAAAGAAGTAGAAAATCTTCTTGATTTTTCCCAAAAAAGATTGTATATTATGGATGAAACCGATGAGTACGCTACGGCACGATGCCGTAAAACGGGCTTGTCGGTTTTTCTTTTTTAATGCCTTTATGGCGTCGTCATATACGTTCGGATGAACAGGAAACGCGTGGATTCCTGTGGATGAGTATCGTATGGATAGGACGTCAGTAACAACTAGAGCGTCTCGACCGCCAAGTCCAATATTGCATGAGCATTTGACAAGTTCACTTTTGATGTGTCCATTTTCAAATTCTTGTATGCCTGTTTCGTTTGTTTTTGTTGATTGATGGTTCATACTCGCTGTAAACGCCTCGCTGTCTGGCGAGGTGCAGCTTTTCTTCTGTTGTCTGTTTTTTCCTAGACTGGGAGTCCAGGTACCCCTTGTTCATAAGCCAAGTTATTTTATGTGGATATGAAAAAGGGCTTAGGTTCCTAAACCGAAAAGTCCCTGCTTTATGCTAGGACGTGCAACAATATACAAAAAACCTTCGAAATAGCCCTAAAAAGAGGCGTTTTTGAGTATTTCGCTGAAAACGCCGTATCCATTTGTTTGCATTCCCGTAGAAAATAAGATAGATTACGGATAAGAGAGAGGGATGGATATGGAACATTTCTTCAAAAGGATTTTATTGACGGCACTGGTTGCCGTGGGTGCGTTCAGCGGCGTGGCGGAGGCGGCTTGTGCGGGGACGCTGTATTTTAAGGCTCCGTCGAGTTGGAGCAGCATCTATGTGGTTAGGCACCACGAGGCAAATTTGGTTCCTGCAACATTGAAAAACGGTGATTATTACGAAATTGACTTGGCAACGTATGCTCCGGATCAGGGGTGGGCGGGAGCCAGTGGTTTTGCTTTGACCAGTCAGTCCGCGGGCTGTGGAACGAATGTCTTAGCGGTCAATTCTATGGGATTTAACGTTCCGGAGGATGTTTGTATTACGAGTTCGGTTGCGATCAGTTGCCCCGGTGCAGGAAACAAGGTTTACATTGCAGAAGATCCTCTCAATCCAGGAAGA
This sequence comes from Fibrobacter succinogenes, assembly GCA_902768715.1. Taxonomy (GTDB): domain Bacteria; phylum Fibrobacterota; class Fibrobacteria; order Fibrobacterales; family Fibrobacteraceae; genus Fibrobacter; species Fibrobacter succinogenes_L. The sequence goes on from CACXMH010000009.1 coordinate 15,189, forward strand.
ACTTACATAGGCGAAAATCCCCCGCTTGCCAAGTACCTCTACGTCCTTGTTCCCGACGACAGGGATTGGATCTACGACAATATGATGGTCAGTACCGATGGGGGTGTGACAGGAACTAAAATGGAAGTTGCTCCAGGCATGTGCGGTTGGTACCAGATGGTATGGGAAAATGCTCCGGATGAGGTGCTGATTTACCCCAAAAATCACCCCGACCTAATAATAGGCCAAAATGGCTTGTGGGGTAATGAGGCTGTACCGACGCCGCTACCCTTGAAGACTATTTTGGAAGCCTATGGCTCTGACCAGTTGTACTTTATCCCCGACGACGCCCAGTGGGATGAAGGAACCGAAGACCAAATGGGCCTGTTTGTTTCGGACCCTGGTGTAAATGGTGTTTGCTCCTTTGAATTGGCTGCCGTGATTTACGATACCGACGAGTCCCTATGGACATCCCAGATTGGCCATATCTTCTCGACGGATGAAGACAACGCTGGCTATGCAGGAGAGTGTCTCGGCGTGCGTACTGGTATTGTCCAGACGGACCTGGGTGCAAACGGCAAGCCCCAACTGAACACTGCTGCTAACGGAAACGGCATAAAGTGTTTTGGCTCTGCGGACAATTTCAATAAGCTGTTCAACTATGTAGAAGGCCTGAACGAGGTCCAGTGCTACGACATGCCGTTCAGACACTATGGTTCCGATCCCCGCTGGGCTTTTGACTCGGACTCCGCGACCATGGCGGGAAATCTGGGTGGTTTCCATCCCGTCGATAACACCTCCGATGCCACTGTCGTAACGGAAGTGAGTCCTGTCGCCTGTCCTACGTGCAGAACGAAACGTTATGCCCAGGGGCCGGTTCCCTTCAACATGGATGCGGATGCCTTTGAAAAGTATTGCAGTGGCCCAGGTTGGTATGCGGGCATAGATTGTGGACAAGATGTAACGCTTGCTAATGGAATGCAGGGAGGATTGTTTGGAGATAGCGAACATCCTGCGAATATGTGGGATTGGGGTGCTCCACGCTGGGAAAGTACCACGGGTCACAACCAGCAGTTCTGCTTTGAATCCCATGCTACATTCACCTATCAAGAAGACCAGGAACTTACCTTCCGTGGCAGTGATGACATCTGGGTGTTCATCAACAAAAAACTTGCTATAGATAATGGCGGAACGCACCTTCCTGCTCCCGGTCATGTGCAGCTGAAACAGCTGAATAACACCTATGGTGCGGGGTTCTTGGTTCCTGGACAAGACTATCAGTTGGACATTTTCTTTTGCGATCGCCGCACGACTATGAGTGACGTGACTATCAAGACCAACATTCTTATCAAGCAGACAACGGGTCTATCATCCACGACATCGAAAAACTCCGATGGTTCCGTGAAGTACAACCTGTGCTACGACAAGAGTGGTGACGGTTCCTGTGCATCGGTGGCTTTGGGCCAGTCTGGCCAGAGTAAGGATGCTGTCCACGCCTGCGGTAAGGATATCGAGAAGTACGGAAGCTTGAAGTATAGGATTACCACAAGGGCCGGAGAAGAAAAGGCAACGCTGACTGCTGGCGCAAGCGGCCTGCAGTATGGTGGCTTTGACCTTTCGGACCAGTTCAACCCCAAGATTTATCCGGAGAAGATTAATAAGCTTTCACCGGGCAGCTACCGCCTGGTAATCGAGTTCTGCAACAAGAACGGCATGTGCGAAGAAAAGTCCAAGACCTATATCAACTTCCGCGTCAAGGAAAACCTTGACGTGATGACCCAGGATTCCAGATACGTGGTGAACGCTGGTGACGAGATGAGCATCTTCTACCAAAGTGGAACTACCTGGAAGTTCGCGGGCAAGGGCCTTGCAGGCAGTCGCGTACCGGTGTACGTGTCTGCCTTTGCCGATGGAGAAGTTGACCTGCTCGGCGCCATTGGACAGACTTACACCCTCAGCTTGGCTGCGGGCATGAAAGCTTATAGGACTCAGACAGGCATCGAGGAGATCAAGTTCCCCAAGATTGTCGGCAAAACGGGCATAGACACCATCTGGGTGTCCCAGGGTCTCGACGGCCTGACTACCACCCCCGAAGAGAAGGTCGTGACCCTCAAGTCAAGGGCCAAGATAAAATTCTACGCACCGGAACTTCACTTTGCCGAACCCTTGACCGTGGACGAGAGCGGACATGTAACCAGTTGGAAGCATCCTATTGCTGGCGACCCGGATTTACTGGATGGTAATGAATATTTCCACTGGGTTGGGTCTGATGTAGGCCTGTACCTGTTGATTGTCAACCCCATCGACAACTCTATCTGCACGGATTGTCTGGTGCCACCGGTACTTGTAGATGCTTCGCCCGGTGTGTCCGTGACAGTTGAACCGTTCGCTTCTGAGGGTGGTGTCTATATGGTCTCCGTGCGTTCCAGCAGGGAGTATATGGATGAATCTGCCTATATCACGATTTCTGCACCCGAAGATGTTAATGGTGTTAATTGGTCCTCTTATGTCAATATGCGATTCCGCCAAACACCGGCTCCCTACCCACGGCTTGTGGATTTGTTTGACACTCGTGGAAAACCCCTGGGCCCCCTTAGTATTCCTGAACCCTATTATTCAGAATCTAGGGACTATCTCGATGGTCGTGCGGATTCAATCGCCATTTACTACAGCAGACCGTTTAGACCCAATTCCCAAGGTAGCTACGCAGATTCCCTGCCACACCTGATATGCTTGGATTGGGACGAAGAAAATTCTGAACGGTTTGATTTCTACAGGAACGGAGTTTCCTTGTCGCGTGCAGATACGGCTGTGCCGTGTTCCTATACTATCGATTCTGCTTCTATTTATAGATCGTTTATGGCTCGGTACAGAGCCAATGGAAACAAGAGCGACAGTATTCTCTCCTTTGCGGTAACGGATACGGCGTTTTCAAAACGGGTAAAAACATCGGGAAAAGGAAAATTGCTTAGCTATGCGAAATATGTCGATAAAGGTAAGCTTGTTAAGTGGCATTTTGACAGAAATGTTACAGACCGAATCGCCCCGGTGATTGTAAGTGCGAATATAGCTAACATTTCGGAGCGGATTAGCCGTTTGACGGTGACCATGTCCGAACCGGTGAAATTGCTGGACGAGACCAACAAGAATGCACCCTTCACTTTCTACATGAACTCTGCGTCAGAAGTTGGTGAAGCAAAACGTTATGCCTCGTCTGTTGCTGTCGCGGCCCCCACGGGTGTGGGAACCGATAGGATACGCCTGTTTTTCGACAAGACTCTGACCACCAAGAACCCCTCTCCGCACTATGCTGACTATATCCGATTCCGTGCTGATTCCTGGATGTGGAGCGATACAGCGGACATTGCTGCTGATGGCGTAGAACGCGTTACCAATGATTATTATTGGTATTGGAATTCTCCCACGAATTACAATTCCGTATCCAGACTTCCTTCGCCTTGGGTGCGAATTGGGCTAGACGATAGTTATTCTTCTTCCAGTCAGAGTTCTCATAGTACATCTTCCTCTTCGACTCGGTCGTCTTCTAGCAAGAATGCTGAAGGTGGCGAATGTACCTTGACCGACAAGGGCGACGGAAGAATCATCCAGAAATGCGGAGACCAGAAAACGGTGCTGTATAAGGCTCTGTGCGGAAACGAGCCGTACGATCCTGATGGTGATTACTTCTGTTACGGGGTGAAACTTTACGAGAAGTGTGATGATGAAGTTTATGATGTCAATTCTCAGGAGTGCGTTGATGATGAGGTGGTCAAAAAAGGCTCCAAGTCTTCAGGCAAGAACAAGTCGCAGGCTATCAAGACGGTGACCCAGGTTTCGTGGTTGGTTCAAACGAGTGGCCGAACTATCCATATTCAGGGAGTGAAGGTTGGAAGTGCCTATGCCCTTATCGATATGCAGGGACGCGTGCTAAACAGAGGCGTCGTGAGCAATAAAAACTTCGCCATACCAGTGGGACTTGGCGGCCAGTACATGCTGAAAATCGGGAACCAAACCCAAGTTGTCAGGGTGTGGTAAAACGGGGAGAGAACCATTTTTGTGAGGTGAAATATGAAAAAACGACTGACACTCGTCTATTGTCTCTTGTCTCTAGCTTATTTTACCGCCTGCGGTGACGACAGCGGTAGCAATAAACTTGTTGAGCCGATTGATGATTCTGCCGAAGCAATTGACACGGAACAAGGTCAAAGCGGGCCTGCCGAGGGCTTATCTAGCAGTATCAAAGACGATTTTCCGTCGTCTTCTGGAGTGCAACCGTCTAGCGGCAGCAAAGAAGGTTCGTCTTCAAGTGGCGAGTCCAGTGCTCCTGGCAGCAGTTCTGGTGAGGGACTGTCCAGTTCCGACACCCAAGAAATTTCGTCTAGCAGTGAGGACGCTTCAGAAGGCTGGAGCTGGGACGTGCCGAAGGAGGCCCGCCTGAACCCGAAAATTAGTTACGGTTCAATGACGGACCCTCGTGACAACAAGGTATACAAGACCGTCAAAATAGGCAGCCAGACTTGGATGGCCGAGAATCTGAACTATGCCGATAGTGTGACAACCACAAGCCTGCAGGGCAAGAGTTGGTGCTACAACAATGTGGCGGCAAACTGCGATGTTGGTGGACGCCTTTACTCCTGGACTGCGGCAATAGATTCTGCCAAACACTACGCGTTTAAGGCTATGGATTGCGGTTATGGCAAGCTTTGCAACGACGGGTTTGATGTAGGCATTGTGCAGGGCATTTGCCCCAGTGGTTGGCGTTTGCCCACCGAGGCGGACTGGAAGGCCCTGATTGCGGCCGTGGGCGGTGAAGCGGTTGCTGGCACGGTTCTCAAGTCGCAGAGCGGTTGGTCTAGCAGAAATGGTACGGATGATTATGGTTTTTCTGCCCTTCCCGCAGGCTACTACGGGTTTCTCGGTGCCGACAACTCCCAGGGCAACAATGCGGGCTTTTGGGGTACCAAGATGCATATCGGTGGTGCCAGTGCCTACTATATGTCCCTAGTGTCTTATGAAGACGATGCGAATTTAGGCTACAGACTCACAAACTCTGGTGCCTCGGTCCGCTGCCTCCAGGGCTATCCAGATTGGGGCTGGGACGTGCCGAAAGAGGCCCGCCTGAATCCGAAAATTAGTTACGGCTCAATGACGGATTCCCGTGACAACAAGGTATACAAGACCGTGAAAATTGGCACCCAGACCTGGATGGCCGAAAACCTGAATTACGACGATAGCGTGACTACCACAAGCCTACGGGGCAAGAGCTGGTGTTACAACGAAGATGTAGTGAAATGCGCCACTAGTGATGATGGCTATAGTTGGTGCTATGACGTTGTGCCGTCGAGATGTGAGACTGGCGGTCGCCTGTACACTTGGACTGCGGCTGTGGATTCTGCCAAGCTTTATGCGGACAAGTCCCTGGACTGTGGTTACCTTAAATTTTGCACCTTGCCCGATACGGTGTACGGAATTTGCCCGCCGGGCTGGCATTTGCCGGATACTACGGAATGGAACACCCTGATGGCGACTGTGGGGGGTGATAAATCGGCTGTTGGCAAGGCCCTCAAGTCGCAGAGTGGCTGGTATGGCCTTGAAAAAAATGGTACGGATGATTATGGCTTTTCTGCTTTCCCTGTTGGTTTTCGTTTCGGCGAAGGCAGTCTTAGTAATGATACAGAACTCTTTTACGCCGAGGGCAAGGAGGCGATTTTCTGGAGTTCTACTATGCTCGACCCAGGGTATGGGTGGGAAGCGGGTACTATGGCTGTCTACTCATATCCTACTAGTAGTGGTAACCTGGGTCTCCTTAAATTAAACGGTGCGGCTTCAATCCGTTGTCTAAAGAACTAGGCTTGTAAGCGTAAGGGCGGTCAGTACATGCTGAAAATCGGGAGCCAAACCCAGGTTGTCAGGGTGTGGTAAGGCGTCTGCGTTAGGGATCGTTGCACGCATTTCTACATTTACCCACATGGCAAAGAAGAAAAAAGTTTTTAAGTCGGCGGCCCTTTCCCAGGCGAACCGCAGCAGGGAACAGCGCCTGCGTGAAAATCTTGTTCAGGTGGTGAACGGCCAGAGCCGTTTGTTGAACCGCCCCGAAGACCTGTACGGGATGCTGGCGGATGGTCTTGACGACATCGAGACCTTCAAGGACCCTCGGGAACAGCTGGAACTTTTGGCCTGGACCTTGCGGGCGGACTTTATCGCCTTCAAGGCGGACACCGACGAGGAGAAGGAAGGCTGGGATGCCCTCTTCTACGATGCGGGAACCTTTTTTGTGGAGCTAGCCTCCCAGTACACCGACAAGGATTACGTGGCGGATCTGGTCCATGACCTTGCGCTAAGGCATGTGGGTGGCGAGGGCCGTTCCGTGGTGTTCCTGAGCGTGGAGGAGTTCTTGCCCAAGGAGCGGGCCCAGGCCCTACTGGCGGAACTTCTGAATGCCGTGACGGAAGTGGACCAGGGCAATCGGGAAGACATCCTGGATGCCATCTGCGACATGGCGGATTCCATCAAGGATGCGGCCACCTTCGCGAAGGCGGCCCTGCTGAAGGACCCCGACAAGAGTAATGCCACACTTATCGACATTGCTAATGCCCAATTTATGGCAGGGAACTTAGAATTGGCCAAGCAGTGGCTTGGCGACGTGCGGAATCCCGGCGCCGAAGACGAGGAGGCCTATCTGGATTTGCAGGCGGCCATCGCCGACAGGGAAGGTCGCAAGTCCGACTGCATCAAGATGGCCCACGCCCTGTACGAGAAATTCCCGAAGGTGGTGAACCTGGGGCGTCTCTGCGCGTTCGTGTCGGCACAGGAGGCCACCAGCTTACTGCAGGAATACGCCCGCTTCCGCAGCGGAAACGGCCTGGAGATGGACTTTATGCAGTTGCTGGTGAGCCTGAAGGCCTACACCGTGCTGGAAGAATACCTGGACATGTTCGAGAAGGAACTCACCGTGCAGGATGCCCAGGACCTGAACGAGATTTCCGACGCCCTGGAAAAAGACGGCCAGAAGGCCCTGGCACAAAGGATTCGCGACTGGACGGTAGAAGAACCCGAAGAAGCCGAAGGGTTTGATAACGCAGGACGGTAGAAACCGCTTTACCTGATGGCGATGGGAATGCTCTTTGCGGCATTCCCGTTAGTGATGCGGGCGATGTAGTAGCCCTGGGGCAGCGCATCGAGGGAAATCCGCTTGTTTCCAAGGACGCGTTCCTGGATGGATTCCACTTTGTTGCCCTGCATGTCAAAAATCTGGATATGGACTACGGATTCCCGCGATACATTGACCAGAATGGCGTTGCGCACGAAATGGACGCTAGTGACGACAGGCCCGCTGATCATTAGGGATTCTGACTTGTCTTTGCTTGAAGAACTGCTATTCGTTGCGCTGCTGCTTTCGGCGGTATTTGCCGCGGAACTGGACGAGGACTCGGTATCGATTTTTTCGCCGATATCGACGCCCTTTTCTTGAACGAAATTTGAAATCAGGCGGATGTAGTAGGTCTGGTAGCCGAGACTCGGTTCCGTGAGTTCCCAGGAATCGATGGGCCAACCACTGTTGATGTTGCTGTACATTTTTTCGTGGGGTTCCCCTACAGGGATAGAAACCGCATAGCAGAGGGCATTGTTGCTTGCACTTCCACAGCCTTTTGCCGAATGGTCGGCGTCGTATTGCTTGCAGCAATCCGCCCAGGTGTAGCGGGAGTTGGCGCCTCCTACCAGGTATCCGGGCGCAGGATTGTCGTCGTTAAACCAGCCGTGGTAAAAGGCGGTGACGCTTTTTTCTGCCCCGTAGCTTTTCATGTTGGAAAGGTACACCATGCCGAAGGGGTTTACGCCATGCAGATAGTGCAGGTAGTCTTCGGCGGCATCGTGGTTTTCCATTTTTTCGTAGAGAAGTCCGCTCGATGCCTTGGCGGAGTTGGAGCCCCAATTGTAATCGCGAATGTAGGCCCGGTAACCGTCTTTGCCCAATCCATCGACGATATAGTTACTTGTCTTGAACACCGAAACGAATCTTTCTTGGACAAGACTTTTTGTTTCAGCATTGGCGTCTTTGTAGTTCAGGTAAAGCAGGTAGAGCAAATCGTGGGCGATGCGGTATTGGTCCAGGGCCCAATTGCCGTATTGGCGCATTAGGGGCAGACTGTCGGTTGCGCCCTCGAAACGCTTTAGGTACTTGGGGTCTTCGGTCATTTCGTACATGGCAAAGTCAGCGGCAACTTTTACCACGAAACGGGCTCCTGTCACGTAGTTGGTGTCGATTTCTTGTTGGCCTGCTGCCAGGTCCTTGGTCCCGTATTCGGCTTTGTTGTTGTAGAACATGGAATCCGGGTGGGCCTCGGCCCAACTGAAGGCTCGTAGGGCGGCATCTTTCAGTGTGGCCGCATAGGTGGTATTCCCCCGCTTGTCGGCAACAATTGAACCCAGGGCGAAGGCCTTGGCGGCGGAGTAGGCCGACATGGCGTTGGGAGCTCCGTAGTAACTGTTGCCCATGGCAGCCGAAGGCGGCGAGGCGTGGTCTTCGTCAACTACTGAAAGTACGGAGCCGTCTGTATTCTGCATGCGGAGCAGGTGGTCCATGCCCCACTTGACCTCGTCCAGGATATCGGGAATGCCGTTTCCGGATTCGGGAATGTTGTAGTCGTCGGTAAAGGCCCTTGGTTTTTCTAGATAGGCCCGCAAGAGCATCTCGATGTAGTTGCCGTTCCAGATGGTGTACTTGTTGAAGTCTCCGGCATCGAACCAGCCTCCGCTAACATCTCGTTCGGTGGCGGCATTGGTGCTGTCCGTAAACAGGCGAGCGTGCTTGTCCTGCTCGTGGTTGATAGCGTCGGCCCATTCCGAACCTGCGTACTTGGCTTCTTTAGCCATGCCTACCCGTTGGTAAAACATCATACGCATGGCGGCCTTCAAGATGTCGTTGTAAACGTCGTCCTTGATACGGAAATAGAAGGATTGCTTAAGGTTGTCGGACTTGTCCCGCACGTAGTAGGTGCCTGGCGTAGTGACGCTGGAAAAATCGAACCACCAGATTTTGTCGCCTGAAGCGGTGTCAATAGCCCCTTCTTGAAAGGCGACGGGAGCGCCTGAAAATACCACCGTCGATGTAGCGGAATCTATCACTTCCATGGTGGTTCCGGGGGTGTAGGAATGGGATGCGTCAAAGCCCCTTTCGGGAGACCTGAGTACGGCGATTTTTTTGTCCGAAGGGCGGTAGCCGAACTGGTCCACCGTGATGAAAACGTCTTGGGCGAAGGAAAAAGAAACCCCGGCTAGGATAAAGTAACGCCAAATGCGCCCTAAGTAGCTGTTTTTTGAAAACCCCATATACACCTCCATAAGGGAATATAAACAAAAATTCCCGATTCGCCCGTTATGTATGAAAAATGAATTGTTTTTCTTTTGAGGAATGTTATTTTTAAGATGTTATTTCATACTAGAGAGGGTTCCCATGAAATCTGATGTTTGTGAGCTTTCCGTCAATGCCACTGACCTTAAAACCGTACTGAAAGAAACGGCCAAGTCCGCCGCCTATAGGGAACTGGACAAGAAGGAAACCTACCGTCTTCGCCTGCTGGCCGAGGAACTGGTGGAAATGCTTCCGGCCCTGCTTCGCTTTTCCGAAGGCAAGTTCTGGGTAGAAAGCGAAGGTAAAAGTTTCGAACTTCACGTGACCTTGCGCCCGAACCAACTCCTAACCGCGGAACGTCGTGAAAAGTTGTTGGATGTTTCGACTTCCAAGACCAATGCCGCTGCTGTAGGTATTATGGCCAAAATTCGCCTGGCTGCCGAGTTCATGCTGGTGGATTACGAAAGGAGCGCCAGCATGTCGGAAACCTTCTATATCCCGGGAACACCATCGGTGGTCAGCCTTGCCGACCCTCTGTGGACACTCAATGCTTACCGTGAAGGGGCAAAGAAAGCCAAGGGCGAAACCTGGGACGAACTGGAAAAGTCCATCGTGGCAAACCTGGCCGACGACGTGGTGGTAGCCCTGCAGGGCGGTCAAGTTGATATTGTGGTAAAAAAAGCTTTTTAAACAAGACGAACGAAGTAGGTTTGGCAAATGGAAGTGTTCCGTTCACAGATCAGCGACATCATCGTCAAGGACATGATGGAAGGCGTCATTGCCGTCAACTGCGAAGGTGTTATCAGCTATGTGAACAACGCAACCGAAAAGATTCTCGGAAAAAAGCGGGACCAGCTGGAAGGCAAACCCGTGGTGACCGCTTTCTTTGATTCTGAAATCAACGACGAATTCAACCAGACCATCATGGATGCCATCTATGATAGTGAGGGTGCGGTCCATGAAAAGCTGGTGCCCTATTTTTCTAACGGGAACGTGGTCCAGTTGCACATGATTGCCTCTGTCTTGCGGGATGGTGGCAAGAAAGTGGGAATTATCGTGGTGGTGGGCGATGTGACGGAACTGGTGGAGCTGAAACTCCGTGCCGCCGAGCAGACCAAGAAACTCCTGGACTCTGTCGTGCGAACCCTTTCGCAGGCAATCGATGAGCGCTCCTCTTACACGGCAAACCATACCCGCAACATGGTCCAGATTGCCGAAGAATTTTTGGATTGGTTGGACAAAACAGATAATCCTTGGAAGTTTGGGGATTCCCGTCGTCGCAGTTTTCTTATGAGTGTCTGGCTTCACGATGTGGGTAAGCTGGCTGTCCCTCTGGAAATCATGGACAAGGAAAGCAAGTTGGGCGCTCAGATGAAAACGATTGAGGAGCGCTTTGTCAAGATTTCCCTGTTGGATGAAATAGCCGCATATCGCGGAGAAATTACCGCCGAAGAAAAAGAAGTCCGCAAGAAGGAACGGGATATTGCCTTGGACGAAATTCGTCGCATCAACCGTGCGGAATTTGTTCCTGACGAGAAATTGGAACTCCTGAAAAAAATTATTGGAGAAAAGTACCGCGATGAAAGCGGCGAAGAAAAACCGATTTTGACAGACGAAGAAATCGAGAACTTGTCGATTCGCAAGGGAACGCTGAACGACAGGGAACGAGCCATTATTCAGAGTCATGCTGTTGTTACGGGTCGAATTCTCGATCAGATCCAGTTCCCTGATGAATACTGTCATGTGCCGATATGGGCGTCTGAACATCACGAACTTTTGAGTGGTCGCGGCTACCCGTATCATTTGAGTGGCGACCAGATTCCAAAGGAGGTTCGTCTGCTGACCATTTTGGATATCTTTGAAGCCCTGACGGCAAAGGACCGCCCCTACAAGAGGCCCATGCCTGTGGAAAAGGCTTTTTCCATTTTGGAAAGTATGGTGAAGGCTGGCGACCTAGACGGTGAAATTCTCGGCTTTTTCAAGGAAAGTAAGGCCTGGGAAAAGGTGACTCTGGACTAGTTTTTTTTCAGCAGCCTGTAATTATTTCATAATTATAAGATTTTTGCTGTGGCTGTATTAAATTACTTTGTCGGTAATCCGACACCACTGACCGGGCTGTAAATCTCCAAGGGCGATGTTCCCGATTTTTATACGGACAAGCCGAAGGGTCGGGAATCCGACAGCGGCGGTCATGTGCCGTACCTGACGGTTCTTGCCCTCGATAAGGGTCAGCTGCACCCAACTGGTGGGAATGTTTGCTCGGAATCGCACCGGCGGGTTGCGAGGCCAGAGCCAGCCTGGTTCAGAGGCAATTTCGGCCTTGCAGGGTTTGGTACGGTATCTCTTGATGGTGACGCCCTTTTGCAGTTGCCTGATGGCCTCTTCGGTAATTTGCCCTTCGACCTGGGCCAGGTAGGTCCGGGGGTGTTCAAATTCCGGATCCAGGAGCTTCTTGATAAGCTTGCCGTTGTCCGTCAGGAGCAGGGCCCCTTCGCTGTCGTGGTCCAGCCGGCCTGCCGCATAAACACCGGCAGGGAATCCGAAGGTGTCCAGGGCGGGGTGGTCCGCTTCGGGAGTGAACTGACTCAGTACTCCGTAGGGCTTGTTGAAAAGGATGACAGTGGACATTTGACAGAAATGTAGGTAAATTTATGGAACCTACACAAGCCTCGAACCCCGAACCTCTTGCAACCTGCAGCCCTAATACCTACAACCTATAACCTACTACCTAACCCTTAACCCATGCTCGACTTTACCGGACTTTTAGATTACGCTTTTGCGGAACGCCTGTATGATTCAGCCTACCATGGGCTGGAACATTGGCATCAGGTGGAGTTCAACGGGCTGTTGCTGGCGTCCAAGACTGGGGCGGACATTACGGTGGTTCGGCTTTTTGCCCTGTTCCATGACTGCAGGCGCATGGACGACGCCTACGACGGCGAACATGGCCCTCGTGCGGTGGAATTTATAGACCGTTGTATTGCAGAAAAAAGGCTTGAATTAGACGCTGATCGGCTAGAAAAACTCCGCAGGGCTTGCCGCTTGCATACCACGGAACGGCAAACCGGAGATATTACCGTAGATACCTGCTTTGACGCAGACCGTCTGGACTTGGGCCGTGTAGGGATTTACCCCATGGAAGAGAAAATGGCCACCGATGCCGGCAAAAAAGTCGCCCGCAAGTTAGCTCAGGCAGGAGTGCCTGTATTCCACCAGCGAGAATGGATTAGGGCCTTCAGGTTTTAGCTTTTGCGACACTGTTTCCGAATTTAGCACGGACGGTCGCGCATATAGGGCAGTCTTCCACCTTATGGCCACGGGCCTTGCAATAGGTTCGTCCGTAGTAGATAATCTGCAGGTGGCGTTTTTCCCACTCGCTTTCGGGGAAGATTTTCTTCAGGTCTTTTTCGGTCTGTTCAACGCTACTGCCGTCGCTTAGGCCCCAGCGCTCTGCCAGACGGTGGATATGCGTATCCACCGGAAAAGCGGGAATCTTGTAGGCGTGGCTCATGACCACGCTTGCGGTTTTGTGGCCTACGCCGGGCAGGGCTTCCAGTTCTTCGAAGGTGCAGGGGACTTTCCCCTTGTATTTTTCGACCAGGGTCTTGGACAGGTTGAAAATGTTCACGCTCTTGGTGTTGAAAAATCCGCATGGCTTGATGATTTCGGCAATGCGTTTCACGCCCAGCTTGACCATGGCGGAGGGTGTAGAGGCTTCCTTGAAAAGAACCTTGGTTACCTGGTTTACCCGTACGTCGGTACACTGAGAGCTGAGCACAACGGCTACCAACAACGTGTAGGGGCTTTTGAAATCCAGCGGAATAGGCGGGTTCGGGAAAAGTTCGTCCAGCTTTTCCCCGATAAACTTGATCTTGTCCGACTTTGTGTTGGCCACTACCTACAGTCCCGCGTAAAGTCCTGCTGCATGTTGAAGCTGGGCGTCTCGTCGTCGGGGTGGCCCACTTCTACGGCAGGGACCCCTGCGTAGGTGGTGTGGGGAGGCACGTCGGTCAGCACCACCGCACCGGCGCCAATTTTTGCGCAGTCGCCGATGTGGATGTTTCCCAAAAGCTGAGCGTGGGCTCCAAGCATCACGCCGTTTCCGATTTTCGGATGACGGTCCCCGACTTCGTTGCCGGTACCGCCCAGGGTCACTCCATGCAAAAAGCTCACGTTGTTCCCGACTACGGCGGTTTCGCCGATGACGATATTGGTGGCGTGATCAACAAGAATTCCGTGGCCAATCTTTGCCGCCGGGTGGAAATCCATGCCGAACTTGCGACTGATGATGTTCTGGAGCATCTTGGCCGGGAACTGTCGGTCTTCTTCCCAGAGCACATGAGCTACGCGGTAGGCTTGCAGGCCCTGAAAACCCTTGAAAAGCAGAAGCGGTTCCAGATATCCGGTGCAGGCGGGGTCGCGAAGTACGGTAGCCCGCAAATCGTGTACGGCATCGTCCAAAAGTTCCGGATGCTTGACGTACAGTTCTTTGAAAATCTTTTCCAGTTCGGCTCGGTCAATGACTTCTCCTGCCAGCTGGCAGGCAAGCGTTACCGAAAGCATTTCCGCAAAGTTCTTGCGGCTCAGGATTTGTTCTTCTAGCATCAGGCGGGAAAGGGGTTCCCGCTTTACAAGTTCCTGTGCGTCTTTCCGCAGTTCCTTTTCGATTTCGTCTATAGTCATCGCGTTCAAATTTAGAAATTAGGCATTAATAGATAATCATTAAATCCTTGGTTTTGCCGCTGGAGCCCGCCCTATAGCGGTAAACTCCTGGGACCATCTTGGATTTTATAAAGTTTTCGTCTAAACAGAGGGTTTCGCTGTCGTATTTTTCACGGAAAATCAAGTCGCCCCTGCGGTTACGGACTTCTATGAACTTCTTGTCTAGTGGCAGCGGGGCAAAACAGAGGTTTCCGTGCCGCCAGGGGGTTGGGTAGGCCCGCAGGGGCTTGGCTTCGAACTTTCCGGGCAGGGGCGACGGGTTTTCGAAACGGCTGAAAATCCAGAGGAGAGAATCGGCGGAAAAACGTTCGCTTCGCAGAGAATCCAGGGTGTTCATACTTGAAATTTTACGCAGGCGTGCGTGTCCGTCCTTGAACAGCAAGACAGAGGCTTTCCCGGTGTAGTTTTCTAAATCCGGAAAAACGTCCGCATAGTAATTGTAGGCGAATATGGAGGAATCGGGCCTGAATCCTTCTAGAGTGAAAGTGTATGGAACCTTTTTCCAGAAAGGCTGATCCGGGGAGTACCAGGCGCTAGAATCGACGGCCTTGCTGTTCTTGCCGGAATAGGCCAGGCGCTCCGCAAAGTCCTGAAAAACATCCTGCGGATTTTTCTTGCGGGCTTCGACAGCGCTTGCGAATTGTTGGCGGAAGGAGTTGTCAGGGTTCTTGGCGAAATTTTCCCAGATGGACTTGTCAAATAGGGAATCTACGCGGTTGTACAGGTACAGGAAAAACAGGGATGCACCGTAGGCCGATTGATTTTCATCAAGGGGTTTTCCCGTATGTTCAAGGAATTCGGGAATGTAGCGGAAATAGTCGTTCACCTCGGGAGCACCGACCTCTTCCATGCCGGTGGCAGAGGCCTCGAACCAAAAGTTCAGATGCTCGTAAGGGCTCAGGTAGCGGACTTGAACGGCATGATACAGTTCATGGAATGCGGTGACGCGAATAGCCTTGTCCCATTTTTCGGCATAGGAATATTTTTCGGTGGCGTGGATGATGGGTTTTGTCGATTTCCAGTAGGAGCATTTCTTGTCGCCCACATCCAGGGTGTCGTATTCTGGTTCATAAAAATCAACGACCATAAAATCGTTGTCAATCATCATTTCTGATGTTTGCCAGTTGTTTCTGCCAGAAAAATTCGTGATAGCGAAGCAAACCTCGCAGAATCCGGAACTGCCATGAACGGCTCTTGGGCTGCGGACAAGGTTTATTTCAAGAACTTCAACCCCGTAGAGGCCCTGCTTTACGGGTTTCTGGTAATGGACGGTGGTATCCCTGCCCTTGGGAGACCGCATCTTGTTTTTGGTAACATGTAAGTTCCAGGCCTTTTCCAGGTTGACGGCAAGGCTATCTACGAATTTTTCCGTAGTGGCGTGTGGACCTTTCAGCACGTAAAAAATTTGGAAATGGGCGGTAGTTCTGGAATAGACGGAGTCATAGTAATCTTCGGCATCGCAGGATTCCGCAGCGTTTTTGGCCGCCACCGTAATTTTCCCTTTGTTCTCTATCCAGCTTTCCACCGCCTGCATGGTGCCGCAACGCCCATGGGCAAAGGCAGAAACGGCCAGTGCGGTCGCAAGAACTGTCCAAACAATCGAAATGTTGCGCAAAACCCTGAACACGGTCGCTCCTACAAAATGCCCTTCAACTTTTTTAGGGCTGATTCCCTGACGGCCTTGTCGAAGGTAATGGCTTTCTGGTGGTGGGGCTTGATTCGGGCATCTACAATCAGGGGAGCTTCGCAGGCCCAGTGCTTGTGGACATAGCGCTCGTTTAGGCCGTACAAATCCCGGGCCGGGTCCGACCGGGTAAAGGTCAGCCACAAGAAATCTTGGAGGTTTGTCTGCGGGTGTTCCATGCCCAATGTAGCTGTGTCATCTACGATGCTTGCCCATGGGTAGTTCTCGCGGCAATTCCAGTTCGCAAGGGAATCCCGCAAGGCGGCAATTCCGCTCTCGAAAGATTCCGCCATGTCGCTGTTCCATTTCAGCACAACGACTCCAGGCATTACAATTTTGGCATCGGTAAAGGCAGCTGGCAGATGTAGGCTCTGCAGGTCGGCGGTATCGTTTCGCAGGTCGCGAATCTTGGGTCCTGCGGCGGCAATGACCAGCTTGGAGCCGTGATTTAGGGAATCGCCCGTGTAGTCCAGCGTGTCCGTGGTAGTTTCTGTCTGAAAATGTAAATCCCTGTCCGTGCGGAGTCGTTCCAGAACGTGGCCGAAAAACTCCGGAATCTTGTTCACGTCCAGCTTTGGATTGTCCTCTTTGGCGGCAATCATCAGGTACTTGGTAAGGCTCACCTGGTTAAATCCGAGAAGAGCGTTTGCCGTCTTCAAAAGCTCCATGGGTTCCCGTTCTTCGGGCTTTACGTAGGGCCTGAAACTTTCCGAGCCAAGGGCTAGGCAAAGCGGGTGCACGCCCGCCGCATCTACGGCATGTACGGCGTGGACTCCCGGCAAAGACGCAGGCACCATGGGCTTTGTCACCTTGTGGATGAAATTCCCGAAAAGGGTGTCTTCTTGCGGCGGGCGGCCTACTACGGTAAAGGGGTAGATGGCGTTCTTTTTGCAAAGGACTTTCTTTACCTTCAGATAGGGGAACAGGTGCTTTCCGGAGTAATAACCCACATGGTCTGCGAAGGGGCCTTCCGGCTTCAAGTCCGGTGCCACCTCTCCCAAGATGCAAAAATCTGCGTCGCTTGAAACCAGGTAACCGTTATGGACAAAATAGCGGAATCTTCGGCCGGAGAGCATTCCTGCGAAAAGCAGTTCCGACAGGTTCTCGGGCATGGGCATGATGGCGGCGATGGTGTGTGCCGGTGGCCCTCCCAAGAAAATGCTGACCTTCAGCGGGCGGCCTTCTTCTATCGCTTTTTGGTGATGCCTGGCGATGTCCCGCTTGATCTGGTAATGGAGCCCGCATTCGTCGGGACTGTATTCGTTGCCGGAAATCTGGATGCGATACATGCCCAAGTTCGTGGTCATGACGCTTGCGTTTTTGCCTGGGCGGCTTGCCACCTGGGGTAACGTGAGGAATGCTCCGCCGTCGTCGGGGGCGCATTTGATTTGCGGCAAGTCTTGCAGAGTGCATTCTTCGAAGTCGGCCATGCTTCCGCTTCTAACGGGCAGGCTGTGGAGTCCGGCTTTTGCCGCCAGTATCAAATTCCCCAGATGGGGGTGCTTGAAAAAATCTACGGGATTCGACTTGAACAGCACGGCGGCCTTGGTACTTTCCAGGGTGTCCCGGAACAAAAAGTCCATGCGCTGTTGCGTGCCGTAAAGGTTTGCCACCGCCGGAAACTTGCTGCCTTTCACATTCTCAAACAGCAGGGCTGGCCCGCCTTTTTCAAAGGCGATTCGTGCCATTTCGGCCATTTCCAGGTTCGGATCCACCTCGTCGTGGATGCGTTTCAAAAGCCCTGCTTTTTCCAAATCAAGCAGGGCTTGTTCTAGAGTGGCGTACATGGAAATCCCCAGGTTTTGAGGGCCTTAACGTGCGGTAGCGCTCTGGTCCAGGGCCTCGATGGACTGGGTCTTCTTCTGGGCTTCGTAGGCCAGCATCACGTCGCGAGTGTCCTTGCGGGAATAGATGCCATAGACGATGTTTGCCTTGTCGATAATCTCGGCGAAAACTTCTTCGGGAATATCCGTGAACCCCTGGAAACTCATCTCGTCGTAGCAGGCGGTCATGTTCCCTTCGTCAACAAAGCTGTGCTTTGCGGTGAACCCGCGGAAGGGGCCTTCGCCAAGACGCACGGTAATCTTGTTTTCTTTGACGGAACTGACAATGCCGGTCCACTTCAAGGTCTTGAACCCCCACTGGAGGTTGTAGCGCACCGTGGCGCCCGGTTCAAGATTTTTGGGGAATGTGTAGTGCAACTGGGGGTTCTTACCCATGGTCAGGTTCATCGGGGCGTATTGCAGCGTCTCCAGAACGTTCTTCAGGGAGAACTCTTGCCAGGATGTTTGACTCAGTTGGACCATACGTAAAAAATGTAGTAAAAAGGGAAGGGATTAGGGGTTAGGATTTAGGGGCTAGGGGTTTGAGGTCGCTTCGCTTTGAGGAATGTCATCCCCGACTTGGTCGGGGATCCGCTGGATTGCAGTAAGCGGATGTTCGTCTGCGCGAACATGACGAATTCTTTTTCCATACCACACACCACACACCTCACACCTCAAAGGGGCGAAGCCCCGACCTCACGCCTCATTTCTAGAACTCGAAATCTACCGCTCGGCGTTCGGTGACTACCTTCTTCACGAAGGAGACGATGGCCTGGTGTTCCGGGTGGCCTTGATAGAAATCGAGGGCTTCCTTGGTGCGGAAGGTGGTGTCCAGGGCGATGTCGTATTCCACGTCGCCATTCCCGAGTTCGGCCTTGCCGAAGTTCAGGCCGGATTCGATGCTCACGAGACCGGGAATTTTACCCTCCAGGGCGTGGAAGGCGTCCACCATCTTTTGGCCGTTTTCCTTGGCGGTGGCGCCTTCGGCTTCGGCCTTCAGTTTCCAGAATACGATGTGTCTGATCATGAGTTCCTCTTTTCTTGATAAAGTTTTTGGTATAGGTCGAGCTGACGCCCGAAACAGTCGTTCCAGCTGAATTTTTCGGCGTAGGCTCGGGCCTTTTGTTTCATGGCCTGCATGTCGGAGCGGTACAGTTCCACGATGGCCTCTGCTAGGGCGTGGGGCGTACGTTCTTGCAGGACCTTGCCTGCTCCCGATTCCGTCACGTGTTCAAAGGCGGCTCCGGTGGAGGCACCAATCTGGGCATTTCCGCTGGCCATGCTTTCCAGGATAGAGAGCCCGAAAGTCTCCCAGCCCGAAAGGGCAAGCCCCATATCTACGCTGGCGTAGTGACGGGCCATTTCGTCGATGGACTTGATAAAGCCTACATAGCGGATGTGCTTGTACTTTTGTACAGCCTCTCTAACTTGGGGCAGGTACGGCCCAGTGCCCGCCAAGATGATTTCCGGTTCAACGCCCAGCCGCTCTGTCAGTTCGTCGTAAGCTCCAAGCAAAAGTTCAATGCCTTTTTCTTCGCAGAACCGGTGCGGGAAAAATATGGTAAGCCTGTCGGGGTTTCCGCTCTTGAAGTCGGCCACCAGGGCCTCGTCCCGCTTGGAGGGCGAAAACATCTGGATGTCGCAACCTAGGGGAATCCAGTGGCTGTGGGGAAGGTGGCGCTTTTCCAGCCGGTCCATCACCTCCTTGCAAGAGACCTGAATTCCGTCGAACTTCTTGAATTCCTGCTTGGCGTACCAGAAAGCGACCCGCTCGGCAATGCTTCCGAAAAAGCGCCCTAGTTTGTTTGCAACAGGGCGGCCCACATAGGTGACAGGGAAGTCGGCGTGCCAGAAACTGAGGAGTATGGCTTCAGGGCAAATCCTCTTGGCGGCCCTGCGGACTACAGTCGGTAAAATGTAGGGAGAACCCACCTCGATGACCTGGGGCATGTACTTTTTCAGGATGGGGCGGATCTGTTTTTGCTTCCAGATAAAGCGGTATTCCCAGTTTCCGGGGAATCGGTAGGCGTCAACATGCTCGATAATGAGCCCCGTCCCTCTTTTTTCGGTGAAGGTGCGGCTGTCGGGCATCACGAATACGCTCAGCACATCCTGGCGGTTTTCGTAGAACGCCATTTTTTGCAGGTGATAACGCCGAACGCCACCTCCGGAAGGACTCCAGAAGTTGTTGAAATCGACGATGGTGAAGGGCGCTTGCGGCATGGAACGCAGACTATTCCGCTTCTTGCATCTTGTTGGACATGGGGTCGATGAAGATGGGGCATTTGTACTTGTGGCTTACGCCCAGCCTGTTGGAATTCACGGACAGGGTGAGGGTCTTGTTCTGGGAATCCAGCCAGTAGATGGCGTCGGAATCACGCAGGTAGGGCCTCGGGCCTTCAAAGCCTTCTTCGGTGGGTATCAGTTCTCCGCCAAGGAACAGGGGAATGTCCAGGCTCTTGTACAGGTCCAGCATCACGAAGGACCTGCGCTCGTGAATGTCGTCCAGTTCAAGCCGTCCGTCTATCTTCAGGTGGTCCAGACCGTCAATCATCACGATGAGGTCGGAATTCTGTTTCCGCTCTTCTTTCAAGATGCTCATCATCTCGTTGTTGTCGAAGGTGGGGTAGTCTTCCCAGATTTCTAGACGGTTTGTCCGGACCAGGTTCATGAGCTTTTTGGTGGCTTCGAGAATCTTGCCGTTAATCGCATCGTCTTCGTTTTGCTTTCGCACCGTAAGGATAGATTCGCCTGTTTCCATGGCCACCATGCGGTCAAAAATCTGCCGGCGGGGCGTTTCCAGGGCGATGTAGATAATCTTCAAGATGGGGTTGCTGTCTATAAGATCCAGGGCAAGGCTAGACAGGAGCGAAGTCTTGAGGCCAAAGGGCTTGGAAGAAACGAAGAAACAACCGGACTGGATACCGTCGATTTCCTTGGTGAGTTTCGGGAAATTGTTCAGGGCGTAGCCCACGCAGGTGTCTGGAGGGCAGCCCATGGCGGCATCGTAGTTCTCCTTGATATCCTGGAGCAGCATAGAACGGCGGTGGGTGTGAACCGTGTCCTCTTCGGTCTTGTCGATAAGGTCAAGCAGGTAATCGGCGCCCTTGTCGCGGACCAGTACATCTACCGTTTCGTCCTTGGACAGCACGATAGACTTGAAACGCATGTCCAGTTCTTCGGCCATTTTCAGATAGCCCTGGATACGGTATTCCTGTTCGCGTCGGTTGTCTTCGCGCCTGAGAATGACGGTAGCAGAATCGGCACCGCAGGCCTTGAGCTTGAGCAGATGGCTCAGGGTCAGTTCCTGGTACATGGTGGAAACCACGCCGGGAATTCCCGCCAGGTCTGCAGTCAGGGCATCAAAAAATCCTTCTACGATGATGGGGCTTGTATTTTCGGGCTGGATATTGAAGGGAATGTCGCTTGGGCCCGAAGCAAAAGAAACATAGGGGTGAGGTTTGCCGTCGTCTTCCATGAGGCGGCCATACACAGAATGGATGAGTCCTTTGGAATTGCGTGCGGGGATGGTAATTCGAGGTTCGTGGTAGGCTTCCAGGTTGTCCAGGTAGAAACTGACCTGGTGGCGTTCTAGCCCAGAAAGCATGCAATAGCTAAAGAAGGGCTCCGGGTCGCCGCTGTAGTAGCCCAGACCGTAGAGTTGGGCTTGCCCGATGCTCCAGCCCCTGGACTGCAGAAATTCTTCGGAAGAAGGGCTCTTGCAGGCGGCCCAGTGACAATAGCGGACAAAGCATTCCAGGACCTTGGACTTTTCGCCACCGACTTCCTTGAGCAAAAGATGGTCGTCTTTCTTGGTGTCCTGCTCCTGTTCGAGTCCGCCCAAAAATTCCAGGGCTTCGGCCCGCGCAGTAGGCTCATCCATGCCGTTGAATCGGCTCCGCATCACGAATTCCACCAGGTCGCCTTCGCTACCGCACTGGAGGCAGCGGTAACGCCAGTAACCTAGGGCGTCATAGAAGAACAGGGAGGTCTCTTCGGGAGCATGGAACGGACAACTGGAAATCAGGTTCCGGCCCCACCGGCTGAGGGGAATTCCCAACTGACGGGGGTGAGTCTTTACATGTACAAAACCTGAGTTTTCCTGGTCGATAAGCATAGGGAGCCTCCATATAGGAATCTAATAAAAAATACCCGGAATGGAACACTTTTTAGGTCATTTTATCTACTTTTTGGCTATGGTTATTCTCGGCATCGACCCGGGCTCTATTACGACAGGATACGCCTTTCTGGAAAAGAATCCGAAGGGGTTTTCGGTGCTGGAATACGGCACCATCCATTCACCGGCATCTAAGTCGTTGGAGGACCGTCTATTACAGATTATCACCAAGCTGGAATCCCTGCTGGACCAATACCGGCCGGACGCCCTGGCCATGGAAGGGGTGTTCTTTGCCAAAAATGCCAAGAGCGCCCTGGTACTCGGACATATCCGCGGGGCGGTTCTTGTGGCTTGCCGCAAGCGGGGCATGAGCTTTGACGAATACCCGCCCAAGGTGGTCAAGCAGTCCGTTACCGGCGATGGTGCTGCCTCTAAGGAACAGGTGGCCCACATGGTCTTTGCACAGCTCGGGATACAGGGCTCTGACCTTCCGCTGGACGCTTCGGACGCCCTGGCCATCGCCTGGACCCACGGAAATCCGCCGCCCTTGACTGCGGCTCTGAAAAAACGGCCTACGGTCCGCAAGAAAAAGGCCTCTGTCCAGCAGTGGAAAGACCTGATCAAGAAAATGGGAGTGGAAATTTAATGACCGAAGATTTGTTGCCCTACGGACTTGGAAAACCGAACCTTGTAGAGGCGGCTCCCGGTTACCTTGTGGATGCCGAAATCCTGCCGTTTTTGAACAAATTAAAAAATGTGGCTGCGGCGGAGGGCTTTGAACTCCGGATAGAATCGGCCTACCGCCCTTTTGAACGGCAGCTTTCCATCTGGAACCGCAAGGCCCGTGGGGAATTGCCCCTGCTTTCGGCAGAAGGTGTTCCCATGGAACGGCCTCAAGACGAAGAAGAACTGATGTATGCCATTCTCACCTGGTCGGCCCTTCCGGGGGCGAGCCGTCATCATCTTGGGACAGACCTGGACGTGGTAGATGGGCGAGCCTGTCCCGAAGGTTACGAAGTCCAGCTTACGCCGGAGGAGTGCTCCGGAATGTTTGCCGCTTTCCACAAGTTTTTAGATGAACGCTTTGCCACCGACGGGGCTTTCGGTTTTGACAGAGTGTTCGTCCCAGGCCGCGGGAAAATCCGGCCCGAAGGCTGGCACATCGCCCACCTGCCTACCTCCCGCAAGCGTCTGGAGCATTTCTCGCTGGACACGCTCCGCAAGATTTACGAAGGTTCGGACATGGCTTGCAAGCGGGTTGTCCTTGCACATCTCCCTCAACTGGCGGAGGAATATATCTATCCGTATTTTGTCTAGGTTTTAGGTGATAGGTTTTAGGTATTAGGGCTGCAGGGGACAGGAGGTGTCATTCTCGCGAAGGCGAGAATCTACTAAAACGCAGCTAACGGATCCTCGCCTGCGCGAGGATGACGACTCACAACTCATAACTCACAACTCACAACTACTTTCCATGCTTTCCGGTTCCATCAAATTAAAATACAAGCCTTACGGCACCAGCGTTCTCGGTGCGCCTCTCCTGTATTTTCCTTGCAAGGGGGCTTGCCGCTTACTTGTAATGGCGGGTATCCACGGCGAAGAACCGGAGACCACATTCCTCTTGAGCCGAGCCTTGCGCGTCTTTGATGACAACTTGGAATCGATAGCGTTTATCCTGTGCGCGAACCCCGATGGGGTGACTCTTGGAACCCGCGGAAACGCCAACGGTGTTGACCTGAACCGGAACTTCCCGACAGAAAACTGGAGTGGGGCACCGGTGCATTCCCGCTCCATCTTGGAGGCGGAACGGGATATGGAACTTTCTACGGGAAAGGTTCCTGCAAGCGAGCCGGAAACAAGTGCGTTAATCCAGTTAGTGGATACACTTGCGCCGCAGGCAGTGGTGGCACTCCACAGTCCCATCGGCTGTATTGATGCTCCCGAAGAAACGCCTCTTGTGAAAAATCTCCAGGCGGTGTTCAATGTTCCATATGTCAAGGATATCGGATACAAAACGCCAGGCAGTTTTGGTACCTGGTGCAAGGAACGTAATCTGGAATGTGTTACGGTGGAACTTCCTCGCCTTGCTCCCGAACTTTTGTACGAACGCTACGGGTTAAGCTTTGCGGAATTTCTAAAAAAATACCCCGGCACGCAGCCGGGGTGACATCAAAAAAAGATCCTAAGCCCTAGTCATTACTTTTCGAAGCCTTTGCTTCTTCGATAATCTTGCTGCGGTTGATTAGGCCTACGCTAAAGCCGATGACTAGGTAGCAGCCACCGAGAACAAGCAGGTATTCCAACACGTAGGGGACCTTTTCGGAAATGAACATGAACCCGGCAATGTAGGTGAGTACGATCAGTACACCCTGGAAAATATTGAAGGCCTTGTTCTTGCGGGGCTGAAGCTTGGGCAAGAACAAGGGGCTCACCATCAGGATACCTGTAGCAAGCATCACCACAACGGGGATAAATACCAGCGCAGAGTTGGGGTCGGTAAAGATTCCCTTGGATTTCAGGAATACGACCAGGGTGGCGTTGATGGCACCTGCAAAGGTGGAGGGAAGTCCGGAAAAATGATGGTGGTAAGTGTCGGAATCGCAGGCGTTGTACTTGGCCAGGCGCATGGCGGCGCAAAGAACGTAGATAGAGAAGGTCACCACCAAAAGGGCCGCGTTCTGTTCAAAGAACTGGGGGGCGCAAATCTTGTAGGTGAAGAACACGCAAAAGGCAGGAGCAAGTCCGAAGGCAATCAGGTCGGCAAGGCTGTCGAACTGGGCGCCGAATTCAGAGCTGGCGTTTACCAGGCGTGCGGCAAAGCCGTCCAGCTTGTCCAAAAGCATGCTGAGCATCACGAAATAGGCGCCCATGCGGAGCGTGTCGGTAGAGGTGAAAGAATCAAAGGCTCCCGTCACCCAGCATATGGCAAAGACGCCCAACAAAAAGTTCATGCTGGTAAATGCATTCGGCAATATAAAACGAGACTTTCCCACGATCAACTCCTTGTTTTTACAACACAAATCTAAAAATTTAATTCTGGACAGATCCTAATTACGAAATTCGAAATCCGAAATCATTTTACGGCCTGAATTTCCCACAGAGCTTTCACTCCGGCGGCAACAATTAGGTGCTGCGGCGGTGCGTAGGGATTCTCTTCGGTGGGAAAATTAGTCCAGTGCTTGGTGGAGAACTGGTAGTACTGGGTCGGCCTGTACATGACCGGAAGAACCGGTATGGTTTCCATGAAAATCTTGTTCAGCTCGCGGTAGGCAAGTGTAAGTTCCGCTTCGTTCCGTATTGTGGGAATCTTGTCCAGGAGCTTATTTGCGGCGCTGTTGCTGAATCTGCCCTGATTAGAGAAGGCGTCCTCGCCAAGAGGCCTGAGACCGATGGGACCCATGACTTGTGAAAATCTCGTCCAGGGCGTTGCTGCAGAGAGCTCTGCTGTTTGGGTCTTCATAGCGAGGTCGAAACTCCCTAGGCGCAGGTCCTTGTCCCAGACGCCGTAATCCACGAAATACTCTTCGGCGGGAATTCCGATTTCCTTAAAGGTTCCGGCGATAACTTTGATGGCGTCTTCCCAGTCGGTCCATCCTTGGGGGCATTCCAACTTGATGGGGCGGATAGGGACGCCTTCGGGGTCTAGAAGAGCTCCTTCGGAATTCCAGGAGTATCCCGCACTTTTCAATATGTCACGAGCCTTGTCCAAATCGAATTCGTAGCCGTACTTCTCTGCATCTTCTTTGTTGAAGAACTTGCTTTCTGTGCCGAAGGGCAGAATAAAGCCAGATTGCATGGCCGGCGTATAGTTGGAAATGGCTCGGGACTTGACTTTCTCGAAGTTGATGCTGTGGGCAAGAGCCCTGCGGAAGGCGACATCACTAAATGGTTTTTGGTGATGGGCTATCAAAAGCGTAGTAATGGACCCCGGCTGGTGGTACGGCTCGTTCCTGCTCCAGGCGCGAATGCTGTCTTTGACCTTGTCCCAGATTCGAGGAAGGAAAATGGAGGACACGTCCAAATTGCCCTTGACCATGGCGCTGTTGAAGTGGTTGTTGCCGTTGTACAGGGAGTGAATGATATACTTTGGTGCAGGCTTTTTGCCACCGTGCTTTGCGTTGCCCCAGTAATCGTCGTTTCTTTCCAAGACAATCTTGTCGGGGGAAAACGCTTTTAGTTCATAAGGGCCGGACGCTACAGGATGGTCATCGTTTTTGAAAGCCGTAACCTTGGCCATGTCGTATGTCTCGTTGTTCACTGCTCCCAGAATAACAGGGCCAAAGACTTTTTTGGGGAGAATGGAAGTTTCCGCTATGGCGTTTAGAAGAATCAGGGGGTTCCTGTTTTCCTTGTTCAAGGAGAACGTAATGTTGTTATCGTTGTCTGCCGAAATACTCTTGATATAGTTCCAGTTGCCATGCCTTGGGGTGGGGAGGATAGAATCGATGAAGAATGAGAAAATAACATCGTCCACGGATACAGGTTCGCCGTTATTCCATTTGGCTCTTTCGTCTAGGTGGACGATGATAGCGTCGTCGGTTTGCTTGAAACTGTCGGCAAGCATGGGCTCCAATTCGCCACTTAGCTGGTTGTAAGTGACCAGGGTTTCGTACATGAGCCGCACATTCCCGTCGATGGGGAAGTTGGGGTCGTAGTCCAACGGGTTGAACGTTGACGGAGGCGCCCAGTCAAAGCCGCCAATGTAAAGTGTCTCGCTTCTAGGGTATTCCTGCTGATCTTGGGCAACTTCGGCCTTTTCTTCGGTCTTGCAACCGGAGAAAGTAAGCAGGAAACCGGCAAAGGCAATGGTGCTGAAAATGCTAAAGCAGTTCAAGAGTTTTTTCCTTCTAAAATCCCAAATATACACGAAAAATGTAATGTTTTTTTTAGGGAAAAACTACTGCGTTTTCTTTAAAAACTGTCCAAATTGGACTAATTGTGGCACAAATTGCCCGTTTATAAGGAAAAACCGTAAAGAAGCCGTTTGGATGAGGCGCTGAAAAGGGTCTTATTCAGAATAAACGGAGTCCCTGCCCCTCCAGGAGTGCTGAAGCGCTTAGCAGGCTTTCCGTCTGAAAGGGAGATGGCGATGACTTCGTTTCCCTGATCCAGCCAGGCGACGTCTTCATCGACAAAGGGCTTGGAAAAGATGGAACTTTTCCCTTGGTATTTCCACAGGGGTGTTCCGGCGATTGTATATAGAAGGACACTTTGGTTGGCAAGTCCTACCAGGATGAAGTCTGTTCCTTGACGTTTGAATGCTTGTAAGGAGGCGATAGGGGATTCCATTAAAATCTGTAGAGGGTCCTTGTCCGGGTGTCTAGAATCGAAAATGAACAACCTGTTGTTATTTGTGGCGAGAATCATGATTGAATCGGCATAGGTCATTTGGGAAACCCCGGTTTGGATTCGACCGGATTCCTGCTTGATTAATCCTGAGCCTTCCCAGAGGTGGGTGATGTTTCCTTCTAGGCTTGTCGCTATGATTTGAGAATCATCCTTTGCAAAAAGGAAGGGTAGATCAAAAATTTTTCGTGACCAGGCGAGCTTCCCGTCGGGCCTAATGAGCTTCATTAAAAATCCATTCCATGTGGATATGTAAATGGCGTCGGTTTCGAGAACGATATTGAACGCCTTTCCTGGAAGCTGGAGGGTTGTTTTTTTACCGTCTTTGTTGAGTTCATAAACGCTCAGGTTGTATCCAGAAGCTAATAGCAATGACTTTTCATCGCTGCCAATGACGGGGCTGTTATCCATCTTGGATAGGGCCCTTGTCCATCGTTGTTCTCCGGTTTCTGCATTGATGCAAATGAGGCGGCTTGCGGCAGGGTCTATGGTGTAGAGGTTTTTCTTGCTACCGAAAAACTGCGGGTATTTTGTTTTGGGCGAAACGTTTAGCAGGCTCACAAATTTGGCTCCAATGGCCTTGCTGTAACGGTTAAGTATGAGAGGGGTTATTTGGGGGTTGCTGACGGAAAGTCTGACCGCTTCAGACCAAGCCTTTTGACGATCCTGCTCCTTACCTTGGGAGTTTTCCAATTGTAGCGCTTTGAACAGCCACGCCTCGGCGTTGCCGGGCTCTAATTTTAAAAGAGAATCTAAAATGGAAGAAAGCTTGTCCCATTGGGATGTTTCTGCAAGAATTGCCGCACGCTGGGAAAGAATGGAAGAAGCAAGGGGTGTCTTGCCGTAATAGTGAGCGGCGATACCTTGTAGTGAAAGACCGTCAAAACTCAGGTAGATGTTTCCATCGGTATGTATGGGTTCAACAGAGATGGGCCGCGCAAAATTAAAGTTCCAAAGAGGACGAAGCAGGGTATCGACTACGATAAGAGCGCCTTCGCTGGTAAAAAGGCCAAGAGTTCCTGTCGCCAAAGTGTGTATTCTGTCGGCATCGCTTCGTATGGCAGTGATGGTCTTACCGGTTGCTAAATCGGTTAGGGATATGCGACCAGAAGCTTCGAGAACGGAAATATTCTTGCCGAAGGGGACGATGTATTCCACATTGTTGAACGGTTCTTTCCAGCGGGGTTCTGTTGAAATTTGAGGGGTATAACAGAAAAGGTTTCCTCCGGAATAGAAGATGATGCTGTTCTTGATAGAAGTTATGCGCTGGATTGCGTCGTATTGACTTATGGAGAATGATTCCGAAAGATTTTCTTCAGATAAAAAATGGAGGGCGTTGTCTGGGCAGTTCATAACAAAATGCCCAGTGGAGGCGAAATACATTTCCAGTTGGCATTCTCCGTATTTGTCGCTAGATTGCTCCAAGTCGCCTTTCTTGTTGATGAGGATGATTGCGTAATCGCCTTGAACAAGGGCCTTGTTTTCGCTGATGGCAATGCCTTTGGGATTTTTTATGGGGAAAGATTTTGCCTTGTGGATGTTGTTTAATGGCTTGAAAAGAATGCTGTCCGCCTCTGGAGTAGAGTACCAAATGCCGGTGTTGTTGATTTGCAGGATGTCATTTTTTTCTTGAAGCCCGGTGGGAACATTTATCAGGGAGTCGTTCAGAATTTTGAAGACGCTCCCGTTTTGCAAATAGATAAATGTCTGGTTTCCCCTGAAAACTTTTTTTAGGGGGGACTTTAATCGAAGTGTTTTTTTCTGGACGTATTCGGGCTCATTTGCTGTTGCGGCTATTCTTTCGGCGACCCAATAGGCCTTGTCTGGACTTTCTTTAGATTGGAGGCTCTGTCTATAATAGAGGTTGGCCGATTGCCTGTTGCCCGCCAACTCCTGGATTTTTCCCAAATAAAAGCTGGCTTGTTCCTTGTCCTCTGAATCGCCTTCACTGACCACTTTTTCTAAAATACCGATGGCCTTTGAAAATTCTCCCTTCATTTCGAAGCGGTACAGGGCCTCTTGAATAGAGGATTCCATCTTTTTGGCATCTGCAAACGATACTATGCCGAACAGCCACACAAGCATTATTGCCGTGTGTATTGCGAAATGTCCTATGTCCAATCTGCGGTTCAGCATTTTTTTTTAGGTGTTAGGTAATAGGTTGTAGGCATTAGGAATTGAGGCTCTGGGTTGGGATTTAGGAGTAGATGATTTGTAAAGAGTTGCTTTGTAAGTGCTCGGCTTTGGCGAAATATGTACATCTTGAAATCATCAACTCTAAAACCTAAGACCTAAAACCTATAACCTGGTGACTATACATCAAACTTATATCCGGCACCTCTGATAGAAAGAATTATTTTCGGGTTGGCCTGGTCGTCTTCCAGTTTTTTGCGAAGGTTCACAATGTGGTTGTCAATAGTTCTGGTAGAGGGCATATTGTCGGTGGTGTAGCCCCAGATGTCTTGCAGCAGGTCTTCTCGTAGGACTACTTCGCCCTTGTGCTGCCAGAAATACTTGAGAATCTGGAATTCCCTGGCGGACATTTCCAGGGGTACTCCCCCCTTGGTGGCTTCGTATTTTTTGAAATCCAGGTGGATGTCTGCAAAATCTACTACATCGGTAGAAGCCGGCGCTTGTGCAGGGGCGGCGTCTGTATCGACTCGCCGGAGGAACGCCTTGACGCGGGCCAAAAGTTCCAGGATGGAGAATGGCTTGGTCACATAGTCATCTGCACCCATTTCAAGTCCTGCCACCTTGCTGGTCTCTTCGGTCTTGGCGGTCAGCATGATGATGAACGTTTGCGGGTGTTTCTTGCGGATGACTCGGCAGACCTCGAACCCGCTTTTCTTGGGAATCATCAAGTCGAGGATTACCAGGTGAGGCATAAAGGAATCCGCCTTGGCAATGGCTTCTTCACCATCGGCTGCGGTTTCTACGATGTAATTTTCCAGTTCGAAATTGTCTTGCAGTCCGAGCCGGATGATTTCTTCGTCTTCTACGATGAGGATTTTGTGTTGCATGTTAATCCACCTTTCTAAATCTTACCGTAAAGTTGGAACCCTTGCCGGGCTTACTTACCAGGGAAATGGTCGCCTTGTGGGTTTCCGCCACACGTTTCACAATGGCAAGTCCAAGTCCAGAGCCTTTTGTGCTGCGGGTCATCTCGTCACCAACCCTGTAAAAATCATTAAATATATTTTTTTGTTCCGAAGAGGGAATGCCCACGCCCGTGTCAATTACTGAAAATACGGCGCGGTCGTCTTCGTTATAGACCTTGATTTCGATATCGCCGGGAGCATTGGTGTACTTGATGGCGTTTTCAATCAAATTTTGGGCGAGGCTGTAGAGGGCTGTATAGTCTCCCATGACATAAACATTTGGGTCGAAATGGGTTTTGAAAGAAAGACCTTTTTCCACCCCGATATCTTCCACGGCTTCAAAGACTTTTTTTGCACATACAGAAAAATCCAGTTTTTCCCATTTGAAAGCCCCAGTTCCGTGTTCCATGCGGGTGTAGTTCAGAATGGCCCCGATTAGGTTTTCTAGTCGGGAGGCTTCCTTGTTGATGAGCCCGGAGTATTCCTGAACTTTCTCGACCTTCATGACGCGGCCACGGGCCATCATTTCGGCAAACATCTTGATAGAAGTTAGGGGTGTTTTCAACTCGTGAGAAACGCTGGAAAGGAAATTTGCCTTCATGGCCAAAAGCTTGTGCTCCTGGATAAAGAAACGTAACATGAAAAATGAACCGAATAAGACTGTAACAAGGGAGAAAAATAGAAGACTGTACATCAGGAACATCCGATGCCTGGATTCTTTACGGATCTCACCCACATCTTTTTCGTAAAGGCTCAATTGCCAAGAGGGAATGGCGTTAAAGGCAACCTGAGATATCACATTTGCGCTATCAGGAATAGACCCCAATATTAGGGAATCTTTTGCGTCTGAAATAGAAAAGGGCACATTATTCCACCGTTGTGCAATATTTTTTAATTTGTCTAAAATTCGATTGGAATAGGCGTCTTCGTCTATCTTGGCGATGACGATTTGGTTTCCCGAAAGCAATGGGTAAGACATTCTGAAAAGGGTTACGTTTCCTTCGGATTTGAACAATATTCCCGCTTTAGAAGAATTGTCGCTGTGTAGCGTGTTTTGAAACAATTCCTGATTGTGCATCAGGATTTCTGTATAGCCCAGCTGACGGTTGAAATTGCTTCGAAGATTCCAGAAGGCCTCCCGCTTGTCCTGTTTTAGGTTTTCGAAAGAAAGAATCTGGGTAAAGGCGGTTTCAAAAAAGAATCTCGTGGAGGGAATGTCTTCAATGGTCTGCTCTTGCAGGAACTGGTTCAATACGGATAGGCAGTAGTCTTCGGCTTCTTGATGTTTTTTCATCTTGACCAAGATGTCAAAATGAAGCAGGTTGATGGACCGGGTGAGATCCGAATGCAGGTAGCCCTGCAACTTGGGCTTGCTTTCAAGAATTTTTAGAAGACGTAGGGATTCGTTGTAGTCTTTGCTCTTGTAGGCGATGCGAACAAGGCCGAGCACATTCAGTGCTTGTTCCTTAGGAGAAAGCAGGGGGCTGTGAGCAAGCATTTCTCGGGAGAACATTGCTTCTGGCAGCCTGTCGTTGTCCTGTTCGCTTTGGTATAGGGTGGCTTCTGCAAGGGTCGGTTTTGTGCTGGAAAAATGTTCGGTGTAAGAAAACAACTTGGAAGAAATGTCTGGATAGACCAGGGATCCGTTGTTGTAAAGGAAAATGGCTTCGATTCCGTTCACATCCTTGAAATTTGCGGCGTTACCGAATTCGAGAAGGCTTTTGGGTTGTTCGTATAAAAAGAGGGAGGCCGCCTTGGTTTCTTGAAAAATCTTGCCCTGTTCTTTTTCAAGGGCTTCTTCTAGCTCCTTTTGCAAAGACGCACGGTTTTCGTCAAAGTTCTTCTGAATGAGGTAGTTCTCGTTCTGGATGTTGCGGAAGCTTAAATACGAAAGAATCGCCATCGGCAAAACGATGGCTCCAGCAAAAAAGCCAAAGAACAGGAGGTTGTTGCGTGAGATTCTCAGCCGTCACCTCCTAAATCTAGAAGGGGAGGTGCGACGAGATACTGGGGAACAGCAATATGAGGACGCTGGTCCCCATCAGTAAAGTGACCAGCGAAAAGGCCAGGGCCGATATGGCGATCAGTGTTTTTGTCACTTGGCTATTTGTGCTCTATGGGTGACAGAAACCTTGTGACCCATCTCTACGCGGCGGTTGTTGGAATAGATTTCACGAATCAGCACGGCTGCCTCGTGATCGGTAGCGCGAGCAATAATGCCGCGTCCAAGCAGACGAGGCGGAATGCTTTCGTCGGACCTGTCCGGTTCCCAGATGGCGATGGCGTCCCCTGTGCGGAACTTGTCCTCTTTACCCTTGTCAATGAGTACGTAAGAGTAGGCTCCGATTATCAGCGAGGGGTCCATGGAGTAGCGGATAGTGGCCATTTCTTTGATGTCAACCTTCTCTTCCTTGCCGTATCCGGAAACATTAAGAACTTTTGGAGCCTTTTTTAGGCGCGCCTTGGACTGGTGGATCTTGATTTCCCTGAAACTCTGTAAAATTTGTGCACGGGACAAGGTATCGCCAACGGCGGTAATCTTTGCTAAACCAGAAAGCCTGAGCATGGCATAGGTGTCGAAACTTTTTTGGTGCTGGCCGGGAACTTCAATAGGACGAGCGTCTAGAATTTCTATTAGATCGCCTTTCTTTGCCTTAAGGTCTGTCTTTTTGCCGATGCCTACCACTACTTCCATTTCTGGAATGTGAAGGATGGGTTCCTTGCGCTCGCCCGAACGGATTGAGAAGAACCGCTCGTCTTTCTTCAATCCTTCGATATCGTAAATTTCGGGTGCAAGAATTTGGTAGTAGCCATTGAAAATTTTGGGTGCAGGACGTTTATTGTAATAATAGACATCTTCATTTTTGATTTTTTTCGGGCGCTTGTCGCGATTGCGCAGGTCACCCAACATGTTTTCGAAGTCGCCGTTGCGAGCGTCGCCCTGGTCGCAACCTACGGCAGAAACGCCCTTGGGAAGGTTGGTGTCGGCGATGGCGCCACCGCAAGGATAGCGGTTTTGGGTGGTGGGGATTGCCACAGGTTCCTCGCGGGTGCTGTCCCCGAAGTAAATGGAGTCGCCGGGATAAATCCAGTGGGGGTCCTGGATGTGCCTGTTGTTTTCCCACCTTGACGATATAGGCAGACGCAACCAGCACTCCCAGACCGAGGCACAAAGTCGCAGTTTTCAAAAATCCCATAGTAATCCTTGTAACTCTTTGAACGTGAACAAGTTATGTAATAATTTAATCTTTTCTTTGCCTAAAAGTAGGGGCTTTTTGCACAAAAAGTGTTTTATGGGCGGGTTTTATGGGATTTTGGGCTGGTTTTTGCCTTTTTCCGCCAAGTAACCCCGCCCGATCCGGCACGAAAATGGACAAAATCTCGAATTTCCCGCGGCCAGGCTCCAGATAAAGGGGGATGGTCTTGCGGAGCACGTACCCCTGGTTCCTGAACTGCTTGATGAGTTTTTGGGCCTGTTCCAGGTCGGCGGTTTCGATCAAGATGCGCTCGGGCCTGACTCCGGCGATTGTTTCGACAGACCCTGCCGGTAAGGGCTCCCCTTCGGGCAGGTTGAAATAGAAGGTCCAGCGCCCGTCGTTGTCGGACTTGGAAAAGAACTTGGTGAGAAATCCCGGGTCAAAGAACCCCCTGTGGAACCGCATGTTTTCTTGTGGGGCGAGGCGGCTGTTCTGCCGGCTGGACTCCATGGAGGTTTCGCGGCAGTCCAGACTCTCCACTTGAGCGAACAGAGGAGAAAGGGTGGCTGCAACAAAGCTTGAGCCCGAGTAAAACTCGAAAAACTTGTCCCCCTTTGCAGGATGGATAGCGCCGGCAATTTTTTCCGAGAGCTTTAGCCAGGCGTCTTTGATGCGGGGGGCCCAGTCCAGTACGTGCATGCAGAAACCGGAATCGCCTAGGGGCATAAAGTCCTTGCCGAAATTGCACCTGGATTCGATGCGGGTGCTTTGATGTATGCTCGGGTCAAAGGGCACAAAAGGTTGGCACTGAATTTGGTGGCAGCTGATGACTTCGGGGCAGGAACGTTCCAGAAAATCTACGAAGGTCTTGCATTCGTGGGCGGAATTCTTTCCACGGAGGTTCGCCTGCACTACCAGGGCGAAGTTGCCGTTGCCACAGGCCCTGAACCAAATGGTACGGATGGCCTTGCGAAAATTGCGCAGGTGTTCTTTTTTGATTTGTTCGAAAATTTGCGTGACGACTTCGGGTGTGTCCATCCCCTTTGCGGGAGCATCCAACAGCAGGCTTTCGTGACCATTTATGAGTTTGTTGTAAATTTTCCAGTCGGAATTTTCGGGTTTGGCCTCTGCGGTGAACCAGGCCTGGACTTTTCCAGGGATTCTCATGTCGTGGGTCCAGGAACTGAACTGCTTCTGGATGTCTTCGAAACTTGCCGCTCTACGGACAACCGGCTTTGGTGCGGCTTGCGGAGTTTCTTGTTGTGGACGTTTTCTCACGTCACCCTTTTTTACAAAATGATTCATTTCTTTCCTATTCTAATGGCGGAGGACCCTGGTTTGTAGATTTCTCTGGACAGGATCCTTCGCAACCCTATCCCCTAGATCCTAGCCCCTAACCACTAACCACTAACTTCTTGTCCCCTGCAGCCCTAAAACCTACAACCTAATACCTAACCTCTACACCCAGAATCTCGGGTAAATCCAGGAGCAGTCCCGAGCCAGCAGTTTCGGGAATTCCCTGAAGGAACCGTTAATCTGGAACTGGTTCAGGCCGCCTTCTACCGGCGTGAGTTTCAGCACGCTGTCGGCACGGGATTCCAGGTAGGGGTATTCGTCATTGTTGCAGGCGGCCACTACGGCGCAGCCCGTGAGGGCGATGATGGTGTCCACCATCTGCATCAAAATCTGGTGGGGAGCCCCGGTGATGCGCATGGCTTTCGGGTTGTGGAACACCGCCGAAATGGGGTCGATGACGATAGTGCGGTAATTGTGGTTTCCCATCTTCTTTGCACCTTCTACGCGCTTTGCGATAAGCTGTGCCGTCTCCAGCGGAGAAAGGGCAACACCTCGCAGATTCAAGAAACCGAAGTTTCCAGTGCTGGCGGGAAGCCCGCGCTTGTTGGCCAGTAGGTATAGACGGTTCAGGAACACGGACTTGGTAAGTTCGAAGTTGATGAACAGCACGTCGCTCATGGTGGTGGCGTTTCCGAACCATTCCTCGCCGTAGCAAAGCGAAAGACCCAGATCCATCAGGGCCATGGACTTTCCGCATTTCGGGGGAGCGGTGAACAAGAAGAATTCACCGGCCTGGAGCATGTTCTGGATTAAGACTTCGTCTTTTTTCGGGGCCTCTTCGCTGTCGCTGGCAAGCTCAATGAGGGGCTTGCCGTCTAGGGAGTATTCCACCCACTGTTTCCATTCGACGAAGTTCTTGGCGCCTTGTTCCAAGCTGATCAAGTACTGCTGCTTTCCGCCACGGAGCACGCCCGGCATGCGGACCATCATGCCCGGGTTCCTGTTGCTGGAATCCACCAGGAAACCTTGGGAAGCAAGGGTGCTGAACAGGAAATCGACCCGTTCGTCGTATTCCTCTTGGTTGTCGGCTCCAATCTTTACCCAGGCCTGCACGGAGTTTGCGCCGGTGTTGATGAGGGCGGCGCAGGGGAGGTTCAACGCCTTGAAATAGGCCAGCTGCTTGGCTAGCGTCATCTTGGGGTTATCTACCATCACGTAGCGGTATTTCCAACTCTCGTCGGAGGCGTCTTCGCCACCCTTGGTGGCGTTGATGCAGATAAGGGCTCCTTCGGGGCTGTCCAGGCTCTTCATGATTTTCTTGATGGCGTCGTCCTGGCCTACGATGTTGGACACCAGCTCCGACGTGGCGGTAGGCGTGTCCGAAATCTTGAAGTCAACGGTTTCGTCTTCTTCGAAAGTCGCTTCCAGAAGCTTGGCCAGGTCCTTACGCCAGTCGGCGGCAGGCCATGGGATGGACAGGGCTTCGGGGTCAATCTTGAAATTCTGTAACAGTTCCAGGGACTGGGTGTCAAGACCCATGGCCAGCATTTGTTCCATGGGAATCATGCTGGCGTTGAATGCCGGCATGATGGTGGTCTGTGGCGGCACCGCCTGGGAGGATTCCTTATGGGCTTCGGCTTTTACTTCTTCCCGTTCAGAAGAGCGCTTTTCGCTGGAGAAGGCCCTGCGCAGAATCTGTTCCACTTCGTCGTCGGCCATGCCCCGCTCACGGGCAAGTCCTCCAATCTGGAAGGATGTGTCCATAAAGGTCCAGCCGTCTTCCATGGCGGCTTCGGCGGCCTTGTACAGCTCGCTCTTTAGGTCCTTGTCCTCGAATTTTCCCTTCAGGAACTGGTTGACAATCTTTCTTGCGCTTTCCATAATGAATCCTTCTTAGTTACTATCCCTTCCAAAATAAATAATTAATTCTTGATGCGGAGTCTTGCGTATTCGTACAGGCCCAAAGATAGGGCCACGGAGGCGTTGTAGGAGTGTGCTTCGGGCATCATGGGAATCCGGAGCACGGCGTTGCACTGTTTTTTCACGAAAGGCGGCAGGCCCACATCTTCGCCGCCTACGGCAATGACTGCATGGTCTGCAAAGTCGAAACCGGCCAGGTTCGTCTCGGTGTCGGCGTCCAGGCCCAGAATCTGGTAACCCGCCAGTTTCAGTTCCCCGATGGCCCCTTCCAGGTTGTCAGGCCTGCAAATCCGCATTTTTTGTAGCGCTCCGGCAGAGGTCCGCTCTACGCTTGGCGTAATTCCGCACATGCCTTTTGCGGGAATCATGAACAGGTCCACGCCCAGGGCGAGGCAGCTACGGATGCAGGCTCCCAGGTTTCGCGGGTCTTCGATGTTGGTGGCTACGGCGATAAGCTTTCTTTCGCCGGTATCGCGGGCGTTGAAAAATTCTCCCCGCACGTCTTCCCAGGCAAGCAGTTCCTTTTCGTTCATCAAGGCCACCACGCCCTGATTCGGTCGCGCATAACTGTCTAAAATTTTAGAATCCACCTGTTGCACATGCACATGGGCCTTTTTGGCCAGCTTCTGCAGGCTGTAGAGCTTGGGGTTTTTGGACTGGTGCATGAACAGCACCCGATGGACTTTCAGGGGCTCGTTCTCGAGTAGGGCTTCTACCTCTTTAAGGCCGCCTACGGCTACTTGCGGTGCTGCGTCCTTGTCGCCGATGGCCCGGACCACGTTTTCTGGGCGCGGGCGGTCAAAGCGGGGCTTGTCAAAACGGGGCCGCGCCGCATTTGCCTGAGAAAAACGCCGTTCTTCTCCGAGGCCGCGTCGTTCGAATTTCTTGTCGTTGTTTTCGAAACTCATATCAATACCTCTCTCTGCAGGCGATAACGGAATTCATCTGGATGTCCGTCGGTTTCTGCTCTAGGGGTGTGTCGGAAATTTGTGCCGGGGTGGCAATACCCGCCTTGTAGGCGCTGGGGAACTTGGCCAGGTACCGGTCGTAGTAGCCTTTGCCATGACCCTGTCGGCTTCCGTCCCAGTTGAACTTTGTTCCCGGAACCAGGAATACAGTGATGGGGCCTTCCCAGGGGGCGATTCCTTCACGGGGCTCCATGATGCCGAAGTGGCCCTGAACCAAATCTTTTTTCAGGTTTTCGATGGGGTAGAATTCCATGGTGGTTTCGCCCGTCACCTTGGGCAGTAGAAGCCTGCCTTCCATGGAGAGTTCCTGCACGATGGGCAAAATATTGGGTTCTCCCTTGAGGGGGTAGAAGGCCGCCACTTTTCGAGCATCCCGGTAGCCTGGAATCTGGTGGATTTCAACCCAGGGTTCTTTGATAATGGATTCTCCCGTCTTTTCATGGCGTTTCTTTTGGATCAGTTCCACGATGGCGCTGGAACTGAATACGAGAATGACAAGAATTGCAATAGCGATGGAGGCGGCCATTGGTTATTCTCCTATCCTTTCGGCCTTGTCCAGGTGTTCCTGCAGAATCTGGTTCCACACGTTTTTTTGCCAGCCCAGCAGGTGGGCGTTTTCGTACCGGGTTTCCCAGGGAGTGTTTCCTGGAACGGCAAGCCACACCAGCTGGTTCTTGTTGGCCACCAGGCACGTGTCCAGGTTCAGCTGTTCGGCCTTTTCGTCTCGCCAGAGCTTTAGGGCGGCCAGCAGTTCCGAATGGGGGATGACCGCAGGGGGAGCTGACCTAGGGAGCTTTTCGGGCCATTCGCCCTCGGGAGTGTCAATCGCCTGCTGAAGCATGGCCATGAAGGAATCCAGCCGTTCTTCCCTGAAATTCCGGGGGAGTCTGGGGAGCCGTTCTTGTTTCAGGTCCGGGTAATCCCGCATCACATGCCGGATAATGGAAAGCATGAGTTCGGCGGGCATGACCTTGTATGGAGGACGGTCCATGGCTTCGGCCTCTCTTTCGCGCCATTCCCACACATGCTTCAAAATGTTCAGTCCCAAGGGCGGGAAAATGTTGGAACCGGGAATCCTCCAGGGGTCCTTTTTCACGTGACCCTGTTCCTTGGAGTGCTCAATCAAGGCGTCGCACTGTTCCATAAGCCATTGCAGGCGGCCGGCCTTTTGCAGTTTTTCGGCCAGGATGGCGCACAGCTCGTGCAGGTAAAAGGTGTCGTGGATGGCGTATTCGCACATTTCCAGGGGGAGCGGCCGTATGGACCAGTCCGCCCGCTGGTTCTCTTTTTTCAGTTCGTCGCCAAAGTACTTGCGGACAAGGTCGGCAAGTCCCAGATGTTCCTCGCCCAGGAACTTGGAAGCGAGCATGGTGTCGAAAATCTTCTTGGGAGAAAAACCGAAGGTCTGCCACAAAAGCCGCAGGTCGTAGTCCGCCCCATGAAAAATCAGGGTCTGCATGGCCCTGGCCTTGAAAAGACGGGAAATGTCTAGCCCGCAGAGAGGATCTACTATATAGTGATGGTCACCGATGGTAATCTGTATCAGACAGAGTTTTGATTCGTAATGGTGCATGGAGTCGGCTTCGGTATCTACCGCCGCCATGTCGTAGAGTTCCAGGTCGGCAAGCAGGTTTGCGAGGCTGTCTTCGCTATCTACCAGTATGTATTTCTCGTCTTTGAGCATTGCAGGGTGAAATGTAACAAATAAAAAAATGTGGTAAATGAAAAAATGCTAACTTTGCGCTCATGAAAAAGATTTCCCTTACGGGCATCAAGCCCACCGGCACGCCGCACTTAGGCAACTACCTGGGCGCTATCCGCCCCGCTCTTGAACTTTCCAAGACCTACGATACGGTCTATTTTATCGCCGACTATCACGCCCTCACCACCGTGCAGAACGGTGCCGAGATGCGTGCCAACATCTACAAGATTGCAGCCACCTGGCTTGCTCTTGGCCTGAACCCGGAAGAAGGCCTGTTCTACAAGCAGAGCGACATTCCCGAGATTTTCGAACTCAGCTGGGCACTTAGCTGCTTTACGCCGAAGGGCTTCATGAACCGTGCCCACGCCTACAAGGCGAAGGTCGAGGCGAACAACGCCGCCGGCGAAGACCCGGATGCCAACGTGAACATGGGCCTCTACTGCTACCCGTGCCTGATGGATGCCGACATTTTGATGTTCAGCGCAGATATCGTGCCGGTCGGTAAGGACCAGAAGCAGCATGTGGAATTTGCCCGAGATATCGCCATCAAGTTCAACAAGCATTTTGGGCAGGACGTATTCACGATTCCGGAACCGGTGTTCCAGGAAACTACAGGCATTATCCCGGGTCTCGATGGCCGTAAGATGAGCAAGTCTTACGACAACGTGATTGACATTTTCCTCGAGAGCAAGGCTCTCAAGAAAAAGATTGGCAAGATCGTAACGAACTCCCAGGGCATTGAAGAACCGAAGGATCCGGATACTTGCAACGTGTTCAAGCTGTACAAGCTCTTTGCCACTCCGGAACAGACCGAAGCGCTTGCCGCCCGCTACCGCGCCGGTGGCATGGGCTGGGGACACGCGAAGCAGGAACTCCAGAATGTTCTCGAAGAACACCTGGGCCCTGCACGCGAAAAGTACTTCTACCTGCTGAACCATACCGAAGAAATCGACAAGATTCTCGCTTACGGTAAGGAAAAGGCTCGCGTCAAGTCTAAGGCGATGATGGAGAAGGTCCGCAGCCTGCTTGGCACGTATTAATAACCGCTCGGGCTAGAATCCGGTAACCGGATGCAGGGCTGGCCCTCGCTCTCGTCACCGCGCCTCGTTAATACGAGTCGCTTGTGACTCACGAAAACCCGCTCGGTAAACGCTCGGGCTAGAATAAGTTCACCATGTAACCCATCCTCCAGGTGAGGGTGGGTTCGTCGTGTTTGCGGAAATGGTAGAGGGGGTAGCCCACCTGGCTATAGAAGCCATAAAGATGGGCGCGGATTTCTACACCGACATCTAGGGATTCCTTATAGTTGTAAGGAAATACGACCGTAAGATTGTTGGCGTCATTCAATGCTTGGTGCATCCCGTTAGGGGCTCGTGCGTATTCGTAGCCGCCGCTAACGCCCAAGTCCAGGTTGAATGGCTTGTTCCAAAACAGTGTCCAGGACAGGTTGCCTCGCAGGCCACACCAGAAATCGTTGTCGCCCTTGTGGATTCCCATGCCTTCCACATACAGAATGGCGTTATGGTAGCCGAGTCCGAGGGTCGCCATAATAGGAGTCTGTCTGCCGATAGAAACGCCGGCGACTGCGCGCAAGGGGCCGCTTTCGGGTAGAATATCCCCGAAAGAAAGTCCGGCGAGCAGGAATAGCGTGAATGCAATTCGCCGAATGAAACTCCCATAAAGCATGATTCAATAATAGCAAAGGTGTTGCAAAAAAGTGCAAAAGTTCTATCTTTCTCCGCATAGAGAGGAAATACCATGAAACTGAAATCTTTGATTTTGTTTGGTCTAGCCGCTTTGGCTTCTGCAACAACCGCCCATGCCGAAGGTGGCATGTTCGAAGGTGCCCTGCCTGAAAACTGGACCGCCGACGTGGTGGCCGGTGTCAAGTACACCCGTATGCAGTTCAACAACTGGCAAGAAGACGGAACTTCCATGTACACTTGGCTGGTGACCTACTACGCCGATGTGCAGGGTAAGTGGTCTGTGGCCAACTGGCGTAACTTGATTGACCTTCAGCTCGGGCAGTCCTGGACTGATGGTCTCGGCAAGCGTAAATCTGTAGATAAGATTTTCTGGGAATCCACCCTGGACTTCAACATGACGGAAATGTTCAAGCCCTATATTGGCGCCCGTTACGAGACCCAGTTCCTAAAGGGCTACAAGTATAGCGAAGACGAAGAGACTGGCGATGAAATTAAGACCGCTGTTTCTTGCTTCATGGATCCGGCTTACCTGACCCAGATGGTGGGTATCGCCTTTATTCCCAACGACAACTTTAGCCAGCGCGTGGCCTTTGCAAACCGCATGACCATTTCTCACGGCTACGGCTATGCAGACGATCCGGATACCGAAGACGAAATCGAAGAGGTGAAGGATGAACCCGGTATGGAAACCATCACCGAGTTCAAGTACGCTCTTTCCGACATTGTAAGCTTCAAGACCCGCTTGTGGACCTTTACCAACTTCAAGGGCAAGGACGAAATCGATGCCAAGTGGGAAAACCTTCTGGCCGTGATTATCGCCCCGCTTATCGAACTCCAGGTGGGCTATGACATGGTCTATGACAAGGACCAGGACAAGGATGTCCAGTATAAGAACATGGTCTTGTTCGGAATCACCTGGCGTTGGTTCTAGCGGTAGGCAAAGAAACGGTTTAATTCGTCACCCTCGCGAAGGCGAGGGTCTTTTGTTTGGCGTGGGTTTACTTTTCCACCGTCAGCAAATCCTCGACCCAGGCGTCACGCTTTTTGCGGAGAGCCTCCAGGGAC
The DNA here is from genome assembly GCA_902768715.1 of Fibrobacter succinogenes. Classification (GTDB taxonomy): domain Bacteria; phylum Fibrobacterota; class Fibrobacteria; order Fibrobacterales; family Fibrobacteraceae; genus Fibrobacter; species Fibrobacter succinogenes_L. The sequence goes on from CACXMH010000009.1 coordinate 57,161, forward strand.
TTATCGTCGGCACCACTTTCGGCACAGGCCTCTACAAGTTGCGTATAACTTAATAGAAGTTGCCCCGCCTTAGGGTAGTCCGGTTCAAGCTGTTTAAGGGCGTCTTCGATGGCCTCGTCGGAATACAGTCTGGAAATACCCTCTAGACTGCGGACGATATAGGTTTCCGTATCGCCAGCATCTCTAGCGGATTCGGCCTCGACGAACTCCAACGGGCGAATCTGGTCCAACCAGTGGCTTTGCTCAACGTAGAGCTTGTCCCATTCGGCGAGGCTCTCCTTCTTGTCTGCTAGTGTTAGTTGCCTCTCCATCATGGGCTTGTAGGACTGGACGTCCAGGTCCGACCCGATTTCCTTGAGAAAGTTTGCCAAATTCTGAAGGTTTCCTTCTGTAGGGTTGTTCAGTAGGCACTCTTTCAATACGGCCAGTTTGTCCATGGAGGGCAGGTTTTTGAATGCTTCGGTTTGCGCATTGTTGGCTTTTACATGTGCCCAGAAAATGCGGACAAAGAGCAGTACAAAGAGCAGGGTTATAATGAGAGTCCAGTTCATGGCGGAAATTATAGGAAAGTGTAAATCGTTTTTAACAAAATGTCGCGAAAACCAATTGTTTTGGGTCACGGAAAAATGCCAAAGCCTTTTTTTTGGGGTGGATTTTAAAAAAAAGATGGCAAAATGGTCTTTTTGGGGTTATATTTACACAGTCTAATTGTACCTATCTACATAGGTGGAGATTGAGTTATATGAAAACAGTAAAATGGATTGCGGCTTGCGCTTGTGTGGCAGGTTCCGCTTTTGCTGCAGACGCCCAACTGGACATCGTGGTCCGAGATTTTAGCGTGGAACACGAAGACTTTGAGAACTTCTCGGAAGAATTTGCCACAAGTGATGCAGATGCTGAAGGGAAGTGTGGCGGTCCTTGCTCTAACAAAATGCTGAATGATGCGACAAACTATGGGTATGTTGGGTATGATCAGGCCTGGTATGGCAGGTCTGCCCTTCATATGTCTTGTGGAAACCTTCGCTCCAAGACAGGCTCAATGATTGGCATTGACGGTAAGCCGATGACGGCGAACCCGCAATTGCCCCCCTACTTGCAGCAAATTAGCGCTGGTCCCGTTTTGAAATACGGTGAATGTGCCGATAAAACTCGAAATTATGCCAACGGTCAAAATTCCCCTCTTGAGTCAGTCAAGACGGCAAGTTGCGCCCAAGAAGGGCCCTGGTCGAATGAAGTGTATTACACACCAGGAATGGTCCAACCTCACTTGAAATTTGATTCCAAGAAATCTGATGGTGAGTACGATATGTACGACGGAGTACATATTCAGAAACTTGCTGATTTGTGCGACAACGGTCATTTTGACCAGTGGTACGAAGATGTTGATGGCGTGAACTTCCGTATCAACAAGACCCTGGATTTGCCCTCGGTTGGCCACAACCTTTACCAGGTGAACTACAACTACAATAATGGTGGCTACGCTCCTTTGGATTCCGTTGAAAATGGAATTTATGTGGGACCTCCGACATGCAATCCTCAAGTGCAAGTGAAAGGTGAAAAAAATACTCCTGTCAATCCAAGTTGCCAGCAGTGGGGGCCCCAGTCCCTGGCTATTTTCTGCCCTCCTTACGACTATCGTTATGCGGGAGACCAGAAGGGGTCAAGCGAATGTTCTCGTTGGAAGGCTGCTGGAGGACCCAAGTCTCCTACAGCGGCTCAGTCTGTTGGTGCAAACCAGTTTTTGCGTAACTATGCATTCACCATGATGGGGTATGCCAAGTTCAAGTACAGGGCTGCTAATCAGGAGAATGGTGGCGAAGTGTTTGAATTCGTAGGCGACGACGATATGTGGATTTTTGTGGACGGTGTGCTGGTGGTTGACCTTGGCGGTAACCACTTGGCCGCTCCCGGAGCTGTGAATATCAAGACCCTTGCTGAAAATAATCATGGATGTCACGCAGGTGAACCTCTGGCTGATTATTCGAACTGCACTGGCGCAAGCGATGCAACCGGTTGGGGTGAAGGCTCCTGGCATCACCTGCACTTCTTCTATGCCGACCGTCAGACTGACGGTTCCAACATGCTAATCCGTACTTCCCTTTCTGAATTGGCCCCTTCTAAGTATGGCCAACCCACCATTACTGAAGCTATTGCTTCTATCGATGGAGGCCAGTCTTCTATTTCTGTTACCATGAACACGGCTCTGGACGAGGCAACTATGACCGCTCTTAAGGCCCAGGCCGCCGCCAATGCAGGCGCCAAGGTTGGGGGCACGGTTGATCCTGCCTCGACGAGCTACTCTATGCTGGTAAAGCGCATGGTAAATGGCAAGGAGGTGGTTTATGGTGTGCTTCTTACCGGAGTAACAGAAACCAAGGGTAATGGAGAGGATATTTCTTATGAATTTAAGGGTGTTCTCGTAGATGAAACCGGAAAAATCGTCGGCAATATTCGCAACGGAGATGGCCTGGCCTTTAACTATACCGGTACCGAAGGCTCTGAGAACATGGTCTATGAATACTGGAATACTCACGCCATCGATATCGTGTCTGTTTCTGGCAAGAAAGTGGAAGGATTCCCTGAGGAATGGGCCAAGGTCATGCTTACCGTCAAGTACGAAGAAGCTGTCGTGCAGCAGGACAAGGCCATCAACCGTCCGGACTTTACCGCCCAGTCGCAGATTCTTACGAAACTCGCTGGCAGCGACGGACTCCCGAACGACGCCACTGGTGAACTGAAGATAATTCCCATTACGCCTGATATGGTGAACGGCGATGATCCGAATAGCATCAATGCTGATTTACAGAAAAAGTATGTGGATGATCCGTCATTAGGTTCCTATGCCACCTATGCTGGCAAGAACTCCAAGGACGGCTTGTGCACTCACAATCCCGGAGAAACCGATCCTTGCATCACCTTCAACTTCCTCGCGATGCAGGCTTTCCGTGTGAATGTTCGCGTGTTTGACCACATGGGCCATTTCGTAAGCCAGTACAGCCAGGAGATGGGCCTTGAAGACTTCAATAAGGCTTTGGATGGAACGCCGAAATATAGCGACGACTGTTCTGCAACTAATAAGCTGCATGGAGCAGGTGCAATGCTTGTGGCTATGAAGATGTACCCGGTTGCTCAGAACGGACGTAAGCTTGCAACTGGTCCTTACATTTACCAGGTGACGATTGTTCGTATGGATGGTAAGTATTGCGCCATTCAGGCTGGCGAGCCCACCGAAGTGGAATTCATCTATACCCGTACATCCGAGACTTCTACTCGCGGTTACCATAGGGTAAAGAAGTAATTCTTGCAGAAGACTTTTGAAAGGCTCCGCGATGCGCGGGGCCTTTTCTGTATGCCCTGTGACATATTACTATATTTACGCGCGAAAAAAGAGGATATTATGGCTCAATTCAATGCCCATTTTAGGAACATCAACGGGGACGACACCTACCCGCTGACCGACGTCATTTACCGCAGCAAGGTGGACGGCAGCCTGCTCGAAGTCGAACACGACCGTGCAGCACTTGCCGAGAAGAGCCCCGAAGAATGGAAGAAGCTCTTTGCCGAACGCCGCATGAGCTTTGAACCCGCCGACATGAGCGGCATCTGGAGCAAACGCGAAATGGTGCTCCCCGACATGCCCCTCGAAGACATCGTCACCATGCGCGAAGGCTGGAGCCCGCTCTTTGACGCGGCCCCGCTCGCAAAAGAAATGGGCATCAAGAGCCTTAAGGTCAAGCTTTGCGGCAACTCCCACACCGGTTCTTTCAAGGACCTGGGCATGACGGTCCTCGTAAGTCAGGTGAACCACATCATCAAGAAAAAGATCCACGAAATCGACGCCGTGGCCTGCGCCTCTACCGGTGACACCTCAGCAGCCCTCAGCGCCTACTGCGCGAAGGCAGGCATCCCGAGCATCGTGTTCCTCCCCGCCGGGAAGACCAGCGTTGCCCAGCTGATCCAGCCGATTTCTAACGGCAGCATCGTCTTGGCCCTCGACACCGACTTTGACGGTTGCATGAAGATTGTGCAGCAGGTCACCGCCGACAACCGCATCTACCTCGCCAACTCCATGAACAGCCTCCGCGTGGAAGGCCAGAAGACGATTTCTCCGGAAATCTGCCAGGAAATGGGCTGGAAGGTGCCCGACACCGTGATTATCCCGGGCGGAAATCTCGGCAACGTGAGCGCCCTCGCCAAGGGTTTCGAAGACTGCAAGGCCATGGGCCTTATCGACCGCATTCCTCGCATCATCGTGGCTCAGGCCGAAAACGCCAACCCGTTTTTCCAGGCTTACGAACGCGGCTTTGACAAGCTCGTTCCCATGCAGGCCAAGAAGACTCTCGCCAGCGCTATCCAGATTGGTAACCCGGTCAGCTATCCGAAGGCCGTACGCGCCATCCAGAAGACCAATGGCATGGTCGTAAGCGTCACCGAAGAAGAACTCGCCAATGCAGCCCACCGCGGCGACCGCATCGGTCTCTACTGCTGCCCGCATACGGGTGTGGCCCTCGGCGCCCTCGAAAAGCTCGTTGCCGCAGGTAAGATCGACAAGGAAGAAAACGTGGTCGTCATCAGCACGGCACACGGCCTCAAGTTCACCGAATTCAAGGTCGGCTACCACGAAAAGAAACTCGAGAATATCTGCTCCAAGTTCGCGAACCCCGTGTTCAAGGCCCCGGCAGACCTGGGCGCCGTCATGGATATCCTCAAAAAAGAGATGGCTGAACGCAGAAGGTAGTTTTTAAAGGATTACTTCTTTCGGTCCTTCCAAATCGTTTCGTTAAAAAGCTGCCCGCTGGTAAGTCCGTATTTCTCCTGGACTCCCGCCATGCGGATGGCTTTTTCTATTGAAATTTTCCCTTGTATTGCCTGGGCGTAGATCAGGATTTTTTCTCGCGCAATATCTGGGGATTCGTCCAATAGTTCGATTCTAAAATGATGGACCTGTGCTTCTTGCAACATAGGCAGGAGCTTTAGAGCCGATTGTGGCTTGCCTACGAACAGTGTGTTCCGGCATTCGGCGTCGCTCTGCAAAAAATGCCGTTCACCCTTGTGGTCCAAAATTTCCACCTTGTGCTTGGTGCAAATTTTGCCACATTCGGGGAAACGTCTGCCGGTAGTGAGGGCCCGTGCAAAGGCGCAGTATTCGGAATGGAACGCAGGCATGTACTGGTGGAGCGTGAGTTCCAGTTTATTCCCGTCAATGGTTTTAAGCAGGTCGGAGAGCTGGGAACTGTTCAGGTCCCAGGAAGGGTGCAGTGTGGAGAGCCCTTGTGAAAGCAACCAGTCGTAACTCAGGCTGTTGGTGGCATTCAGGCTGTAGTCTCCCGCAAGGGGAATGCCACTATCTTTTAGAATCGAGAGCGCTCCTAGGTTTCGCACCAGGGCGAAATCGGGGCAAAGTCGCAAGATGTTCTTGATGTAGTGACTTTCGCCAGGCTTGTGGATGCGGAGGGTGGCCATGCCAGCCTTGAAGCCGAGTTCTCGGATTTGTTCAAGTGATTCGTCATATTTGACACCCCAGTCAAAGTCCATTACGATGTTATCTATGCCAAGACCTTCGAGTGCGGCGATTTGTTCAGGACGGCGGACTAGGACTGAGATGAAGGGTCGCGTGGCGTTTCCGCCCGCAACCTTCGTGCCAAACTTTACGCTGTTGAGAAGTGCCCGTCCTGCATTGGCGCTTGGGTTCAGTTCGTGCCATTCGCAGCGTGCGTTGTCGAGCTGTTCGATGGCCCTTTGGCGGAGCGTCCGCAGGAGTTTTCCAGGAATGAAAGTACCGCGCTCGATGTCGAGTTCAAGATTCTTGAGGTTGTAGGCTGTGGCGCTCAGTGCTGAAAGTTCCTTCTGGACCAATTCGCGGAGTGCCTTTTCTGAATCATCATTCTTGTTCCGTGAAGCCTCCAAAAAGGTTTCGCTATCGACAATCACCTTGTTCGGAAATCCATCGCTTACCTCTAGCCGGAGCTTTTCTCCGATATTTCCCGAAAGGATCATGTCAACGGGAATTCTTTTCATGGATTCCCTGTCGGTAAATGTCTTGCGCAGTTCCCGTTCCAGGGTGGGGGAGTCGTTGCGGTAGCATTTCATTCCCGCCGTGATTTTGCGGGTGTCAAAGTCCTTGCCGAATGTCAGGGTAAGCGTCTCGCCTTGTGCCTTGGATCCGTAGAGCCTTGTGCCTATGCTGATATCCTGTTGCGAATTTTCGAAAAGGATTCCGTCGCCGGGGCGGGGAAGACCAGCGTTGTTTTCAATGTCAATCTGCCCGCGACCCACCTTCATGACCGTTCCAAGGAACATCCCGTGGTGGTTGCTGAAGGTGCCATCTACAAGTTCCTGGTGGTTGTCTCCGTCTAGCCAACCGGTCCTGAGTCCGCGGCTGAACAAAACTTCGAGAGGCTCGGTGTCTTTGTCTTGCAGGGGCTGGCTGTCAAGAGCCTTTCGGTAGGCTTTGGAAACGGCCGCTACGTATTCAGGGCTTTTTAGGCGGCCTTCTACCTTGAGAGAATCTACGCCGATTTCTTCAAGGTCTTTCAGTTTCGGGAGAGCACACAGGTCGTGAGGGCTGAACAGGTATTTGGCGTCGGTATCCCGATATTCCTTTCCGTCCACGAAAATGCGGTAAGGAAGTCTGCAACTTTGGGCGCACTGCCCCCGGTTGGCGCTGCGGCCTCCAAAGTTCTCGCTGGTAAGGCATTGACCGGAATAGCTCACGCACAGAGCCCCGTGGATAAAAACCTCTAGTTCCAAATCTGTGGCGGATTTTATGGAGGCGATTTCTTTTAGGGAAAGCTCCCGTGCCAGGACGGCACGGTTGAAACCCAATTGTGCCACCAGGTTCACCGCCTCTGCGCTAGAAAGGGTCATCTGGGTGCTGGCATGAATTTCTTGACTTGGAGCGATGGCTCGGATAAGCCTTGCAAGTCCGATATCCTGGATAATGAAACCATCGGGCTTTAGGCTTATCAGTTTTTCCAAGAAGGAGGGGAGTTCTTCCAGCTCTTTTTGAAAAATCAGGATATTCATGGCCAGGTAGGTTCGGACTCCACGGATGCGGGCGTAGCGAATCATTTCGGCCACATCGTCAAAACTGAAATCTTCGGTGCGGCCCCGTGCGTTCCAATGGGGTACTCCGTAGTACACCGCATCGGCGCCGTTGTTGATGGCGGCGGTGAGCATTTCTCGAGTCCCTACGGGGAGCAGTAATTCCGCTTTTTTCACATTGAAAAAATAGTTTTTTTCTTATATTTGCAAGGCGAGGTTTTTTATATGAAAAAGTATTATTCCTTAATTGTTTTAGCCTTAAGTTTTTTCTTGATGAGTTGCAATGGTATCGGAAGCAAAGATGCTGTGGTAGCAAGAATTGGTAACGAGACGCTGTATGCCGAAGATTTAGATTTCTTGACCCTGCAAAAACTTGGTGCACCAAATTCTGAACGGCAGAAGCTTGCGACTGAAAATCTCCTTTTCTCCTTGGCAAAGCTCTCTAAAGCGACTGGTGAGTCTAAATCCTATGATTCCGCATGGAAAGCCTATGAACCGATTGTCAGGAATCGTCTGCTTACAATTGTCTATACCCGGTTTCACTTGATGAACCGACTTGGATATACTGATGAAGAATTGAAAAAGTATTTTGACGAGCATCGCGGTGAATTTGATAGTGCAGCGGCGTATATGGACATTCGGGAAGATGTTGCTGGGCGCTACTACTTGTCGCAGAATCAGGATTCCCTGAAATCTTATATTCAGCAGACCTTGTCTGAAAAAAAGGACTCCGTCAAAGCGGATTCTTCTAAAGAAGATGATATGAAGGAACTAGAACAGTCCTTTGTCAGGTTGCATAAACAGGCGATGTCGCAGAAGGTAAAAGAAATGATGTCTGATTTGGGAACGGTTGTTGTTGAAAAACTTGTTCCCAAGGATCCCCATAAGTTTTACGAGGACAACAAGGACAAATTCATGACTGCCCCTGGTTATGAAGTCTATCATGTGGCTATGAAAGATTCGGCTGCCCTTGCGAAGACAATGGAGAATGTTAAGGATTTGGAATCTTTCAAGGCCGTGGCGGCAACCATTAGCGAAAAGGAAGAAACCGCTGACAGCATGGGCTATCTAGGCCGAATCAAGAAAGGTCATGCGTTGCCCTATGGAATTGGGTTGATGCCTGCCTTATGGCCCGAACTGGAAGAAAAAGCGGCTGGATATATATCCTCGGCGATTCGGTCCGTGTCGGATTCGCTCTATCATAGTTTCTATGTACAGACTGTCATTCCGTCAGAACCTAAACTGTTTGATCGTGTAGAAAAACAATTGGAAAAAATGTACGCCGAAGATGTGGCAAGCCTCGACCCCACAACGGTTTTGGTTTCTGATAACGGAAAGACGGTTTATACAAAGGCGGACTTGCTGAAAATCTTTGAAGCGGAATCGGGGATTCCCTACAACAAGGAAACGCATAACAATATCGTCAAGATGCTGGCTCAGGCCTATGCTGTTGGAGAAAAAGCTAGACAGGAAAAGGTCGATCAGTCATGGGAATATCGTGCATTGATGCGAGTTGCCCGTATGGATTTTATAACTGCTCGCTATGATAGAGTTCTGCAAATAAAGGAACCCGGAGCTTCCCAGATTACAGAGAACCTCAAGAAATACGAATACCTCTTGAACAAGGAAACGAAGTACAAAGGCCGTTCTTATGAAGAAGCAGATTCTCTGGTCGAAAATAATCTGAAAGCCACGGTCAGGACGAACGAGAAACTTGTCGCCAACATGGACATTTGGAACAAGACGAATGTTTTTTTCTATGACCAATCCAAGGCGAACCTTGCTCCGGCTACTACAGCAGAAAGTTTCGTTGCTTTGGGAGATTCTGCTGCAAAGATCCAGAGCTTTGACGCTGCAATTTCGGCCTACCAGAAAGTGATAGACTTGTTTGCTTATCGGGATACGCTTTTCCGTACGGCGGCCTATAATTTAGCCCAGACTTACTCCGATGCCCAGAGGTATGTGCAGTCTGCTTCGGCATTTGAAGCATTCTTGCAGGTGTGGCCGGATGCTCCCGAAACGGAAAAGGCCATGTTCAGTTTGGGTTTTGTTTTGAATGAGAATTTGAAACAGAACGACCGCGCCCTGGAGGTGCTGGAAGACTTCCAGAAGCGCTTCCCCAAGAGCGAACTTAAGGAATCCGTCGATTGGCTGGTGGAAAACATCAAAAGTGACGGAAAACTGGCCGAAGACTTGATGAAGAAGATTGAGGCGGAAGAGTAAGGGCTCGCTCGTTACACTCGCTCTGGGGTATGGGCTCGGTTGCTTTCAGCAACCTTTGGGGTGAAATTAGGCGCCGTAGGTGCGACTACTTAGCCCAAAGCACCGAAGGTGCGACCCCAAAGTGCGCAAGCACGACCTCATAGCTCAAACCTAATAACTATATTTCCCACATCTTAAACTAAAAGGTACCTACTATGGAAATGACATTCGCAATGATCAAGCCCAATGCCGTCAAGTCCGGCCTCATCGGGCGCATTATTGACCGTTACATCGCTGCAGGCCTCTCCGTCTGCGCCGTGAAGATGCACCAGATGACCTCTGCCGACGCTCGTGGTTTCTACGCCGAACACGTGGAAAAGCCTTTCTTCCCGGAACTGGAAGCCTACATGACCAAGGGTCCCTCCGTAATGCTCGCCCTGGGCGGCGAAAATGCCATTGCCAAGGTCCGCGCCATCAACGGTGCTACCAATCCGGCTAAGGCAGAACCCGGTACCCTCCGCTACGATTTTGCCCCTTCCATGACTGAAAACGTGGTCCACAGCTCTGACAGCCCCGAGTCTGCCAAGCGCGAGCTGGACTTCTGGTTCAAGGAAGACGAACGCTACGCTTACGAAATGCCCTGCCTCAAGGCTTGCTGCGTCCTCTAAGTTTAAACAACCCCCAAGGAGACACAACTCAATGCAATGGATCATCAAGTATCTTACCTCTTCCATCGGTAAGAAGCAGATCATGGGATGCACAGGCGCGTTCCTCGCCCTGTTCATCTTCGGCCACATGTGTGGCAACTTCCAGCTCTTGAACTTTGACCAGGTGTCGGCCCAGGCGTCCTACAACGCCTACACCGAGTTCCTGACCGGGTTCAATCCGCTCCACTTCCCCATCAAGATGATTTATCTCGTCGAACTGGTGCTGGTGGCAGCTTTCGCCCTCCATATCTTCCTTGCCATCAAGCTGAAGATCGAAAACAAGACGGCCCGCGGCGGTATCGACTACGAACTCAACGTCCGCAAGGGCAAGAAGACCTTCGCCACCTTCACCATGATCTGGTCCGGTCTCTTCATTCTCGGTTTCCTCGTGCAGCACCTCATGATGCTCAAGTTCGGCGAACACTACCTGTACATGAACGACAAGGGTGAAATCGTCCGCGACATGTGGCTCACCACTATCCAGATGCTGGGTAATCCGGCCTGGGCTGCCTTCTACGTGATCAGCATGTTCGTCATCGGCATGCACCTGTTCCACGCTATTTCTTCTGCGTTCCAGACCCTGGGCATTGCCCACCAGAAGTGGACTCCGGTCATCGACCTGGCCGGCATCCTTTACAGCATCGTGGTGGCTCTTGGCTTTGCCGTCACTGCCGCCGGTGCTTTCTACCTGGCAAACCAGCCCGGGACTCAGGCCCTGATCGAAAAGTCTCGTGCCCTGCAGCCCCAGTACGAAATGCAGCTGAACTCTTCTAGTGTTGCAAAATAAGGAGACCACTAATGATTCTTGATTCTAAAATCCCCGGTGGTTCCATCGAAGAAAAGTGGACCAAGCACAAGTTCGAACTCAAGCTCGTGAACCCAGCCAACAAGCGTAAGTTCACCGTGATTGTGGTGGGTACTGGCCTTGCCGGTGCTTCTGCCGCTGCATCCCTCGCCGAACTTGGTTACAATGTCAAGTCTTTCTGCATCCAGGATAGCCCCCGTCGCGCACACTCCATTGCTGCCCAGGGTGGTATCAACGCTGCCAAGAACTACAAGAACGACGGCGACTCCGTTTACCGTCTGTTCTACGATACCGTGAAGGGCGGTGACTTCCGCGCTCGCGAAGCCAACGTGCACCGCTTGGCCGAAAACTCCAACCTCATCATCGACCAGTGCGTCGCCCAGGGTGTTCCGTTCGGTCGTGAATACGGTGGCCTCCTCGACAACCGTTCCTTCGGTGGTACGCAGGTGTCCCGTACGTTCTACGCCCGCGGTCAGACGGGTCAGCAGCTCTTGCTCGGTGCCTACCAGGCCCTCATGCGCCAGGTTGCCGCCGGTAAGGTGAAGATGTTCCCCCGCCGCGAAATGATGGACCTCGTCGTGATCGACGGCAAGGCTCGCGGTATCATCGTCCGTAACCTCATCACTGGCGAACTCGAAAGCCACGTGGGTGACGCTGTCTGCCTTTGCACCGGCGGTTACGGTAACGTCTATTACCTTTCTACCAACGCCCAGGGTTCCAACGTGACGGCTGCCTTCCGTGCCTACAAGCGCGGCGCCCTGTTCGCTAACCCCTGCTATACGCAGATTCACCCGACTTGCATTCCTCGCCACGGCGACCTGCAGTCGAAGCTCACCTTGATGAGTGAATCTCTCCGTAACGACGGTCGTATTTGGGTTCCGCGCAAGGCGGGCGATACCCGTAGCCCGGACCAGATCCCGGAAGAAGATCGTTACTACTACCTCGAAGAAAAGTACCCGAGCTTCGGTAACCTCGTGCCGCGTGACGTGGCATCCCGTAACGCCAAGCAGGTCTGCGACGCAGGTCTCGGCGTGGGTAACACCAAGCAGGCTGTCTATCTCGACTTCGCCGACGCTATCCAGCGCATGGGCGTTGCCGGTGTCTCTGCCAAGTACGGCAACCTCTTCCAGATGTACGAAAAGATTACCGACGAAGACCCGTACAAGGTCCCGATGCGTATCTTCCCGGCCATCCACTATACCATGGGCGGCCTCTGGGTGGACTACGATCTGATGTCCACGATTCCGGGCTGCTTCGTTCTCGGTGAAGCCAACTTCTCCGACCACGGTGCAAACCGCCTTGGCGCTTCTGCTTTGATGCAGGGCCTCTCCGACGGTTACTTCGTCATTCCGTTCACCATCGGCGGTTACTTCGCGGGCACCAAGCTCGAGAAGGTTTCCGAATCCGATGCCGCGTTCGAAGACTGCAAGAAGCAGACCGAAGAACGCATCCACAAGCTCCTCTCCATCAAGGGTCACCGCACTGTTAACGATATCCATCGTGAACTCGGTAACATCATGTGGGAATACGTGGGCATGGCCCGTAACAAGAAGGGCTTGGAGACTGCTCTCGAGAAGATTCCGGCCCTCCGTGCCGAATTCTGGGAAAACGTCAACGTGCTCGGTTCCGAAGGTTCCTTCAACCAGAACCTCGAACGCGCCGGCCGCGTGGCTGACTTCCTCGAGTTCGCCGAAGTCCTCACTCTCGACGCCCTGCACCGCAAGGAATCTTGCGGCGGCCACTTCCGCGAAGAAAGCCAGACTCCGGAAGGCGAAGCCAAGCGCGACGACGAGAACTTCTGCTACGTGGGTGCCTGGGAGTACAAGGGCGACGGTGTCGCACCGGAACTTTCCAAGGAACCTCTTACCTTTGATAACGTCCACCTCGCTACTAGGAGCTACAAATAATGAGCGGACTGAATTTGACTTTGAAGATTTGGCGTCAGAAGGATGCCAAGACCAAGGGACAGTTCGAAACTGTCAAGATCAACGA
>CACXMH010000010.1 GCA_902768715.1 Fibrobacter succinogenes
AGGCGGCTGGTTCCAGAGCAACATCGGCACGAGCGTCGACAACGGCATCGACACCAAAATGAAGAACTACTGGACGCAGATAGCGAACAAGTTCAAGGACTACAACGAACGCCTGATTTTCGCAGGCGCAAACGAGCCCGGCCCGAACGTGAACAACTGGACTGCCCAGCACGTAAGCACGCTGATGCACTACTACCAGACCTTCATCGACGCGGTGCGCGCCACCGGTGGCAATAACGCCACCCGCACACTGATTATTCAGGGTCTCAACACCGACATCGACAAGTCCGTCAAGAGCGCCCCGGTGAGCACCTTCCCGAAAGACAAAGTCGAAGGCCGCCTGATGTTCGAAGTGCACTACTACGACCCGTATCAGTACACGCTCATGACCAAGCAAGATGACTGGGGCGCAAGCGAGCCGATTCTGCCGCAGTACTACTACGGCGACTACCAGAAAACCAGCGAACCCAAGCGCAATGCGGGCTACAACGCCTGGGCAGGTTCCATCGATTCCAAGCTTGCAGGCATCGAACACCCCAAGGAACAGTTCGCCAAAATGAAGACGAACTACGTGGACAAGGGCTACCCGGTCATCGTCGGCGAGTTCGGTGCGAACGTACGCTCCCCGGAACTGAGCGGATCTGACCTGGACCTACACAAGCAGGGCCGCGTGCAGTGGCACAAGGATGTGGTTTCCGCAGCTAAGCAGTACGGGCTCACGCATATCCTCTGGGACATGGGCAACGAGAGCAACACCAACTACGACAACATGGCCTACATCCGTCGCCAGAGCAGCCCTGTGGGCAAGGTGCTCGAAACCGACGTCATCAACGCGATGCGCAGCGTGTATAACCTCGGCAACTATGTGAACACGGGCGTCACCCATGTAGAAAATTTCATCACGGGCGGCAGCGAACCCACATCCAGTTCCTCCGTACAGCCGGGATCTTCCAGCTCGTCGGTACCCGTATGCGACGCCATGATTCCCGAATGCGGCTGGCCGGAAGCCCTCCACCCGGTCGTCAGCGCCACGGGGGTCCAACTCTACCGCGAAGGCAACACGCTCTACGGTACCGGCAAGATTATGCTCTTCGACATGAACGGCAATCTGGTGCGCACCTCAGGCAACACCGCCGACAAGTCTACCTTGCAGTTGCAAGGAATCAAGCAGGGGCTCTACATCGCAAAGTGCGGAAACAGGTCGCTGAAAGTCGTAGCAAGATAACCATATAAACCCAATCAAAAAATCCCTCGGCATTGCCGGGGGATTTTTTTAATATCAGGTCTGGATCCTTCGCCCATTCAGGGCTCAGGATGACGATTACACATCAACCACTTCAGTCCAGCCGAACGGATCTTCGGCTTCGCCGAACTGGATAGCAGTGTACTTCGTGAAGAGTTCCGTGCAAACCGGGCCCGGATTCTTGCCGTCACCGTAGGTGAATTCCTTGCCGGCAACCGGATCCACAATCTTCTTGATCGGGGTAATCACGGCGGCGGTACCGCATTCGGCAGTTTCGCTGAATTCAGCGAGTTCTTCGAACGGGACCTGGCGGCGTTCCACGGTGTAGCCGAGGTATTCAGCAAGCTGCTGCAGACTCTTGTTCGTAATCGACGGCAGAATGGATTCGGACTTCGGGGTCACGTAGGTCTTGCCCTTGATGCCGAAGAAGTTTGCCGGACCGCACTGGAGTAACCGAGCTTCTTGGCTTCGGCGAGAGAGAGCAAGCTGGCAGCGTAGTTACCGCCGACCTTCACCGTACCCGTACCCTGGGGAGCGGCACGGTCGAAGTTGCGGCTGATCATCATATCGACAGGCTTGAAACCGTCCTTGAAGTACGGACCCACCGGAGTCACGAACATCAACAGCAGGTATTCGTCAGAGGGCTTCACGCCCACTTCCGGGCTCGTACCGATGAGAAGCGGACGGATGTAGAGCGTTGCACCGTAGCCGTAGGGCGGCACAAAGCGGGCATTGGCCTTCACCACGGTGTGAACCATTTCGCGGAACAGCTCGACCGGCGGCACGGCCATGAGCACGCGGTTCGCGGTATTCTGCATGCGCTTCGCGTTTTCGTCAACGCGGAAGATACGGACCTTTCCGTCCTTGCCCGTGTAAGCCTTGAGGCCCTCGAAACCTTCCTGGCCATAATGCAAGCAAGTCGCGGCCATGTGGATGCTGATGTCCTTGGAAGAAGAAAGTTCGACCTTGCCCCACTTGCCATTGCGGTAGTAGCAGCGGACATTGTAATCGGTATCGTAATAACCGAAGGGGAGCGTCTTCCAATCGACAGTGTTCAAATCAAACATAATTTAACCTTTTGTGCAGTTTGTGCATTTTTAAAGGTATCGTTCGGTACCGCACAGAAAAATACAATAATGACGGGAGTTTTGGCACCCGTCATATTAAAAAGGAGAGAGAAAAATGATATTACAAAAATTGTAGATTACCCCAAGAGGATATACATCGCCAGGGTAAACATCACAAAGGCCGTGGCGGTAAGCGCAGACGGCACAAACTTTCTGTCTTTCATAATGAACTCCTTTGTTAAGGGTTTCTCATTTCACTCCCTTAATATACACTCCCGAATTCATAATGTCAAATATATTGTTTCTATGCAATTGATAGAAATAATTTATGAACAAAAAAACATGTTTTGAAATTAGTGTTTCCGCCGGCCAACAACCAGCCGCCAGCCGGCCAGGACCAGCGAGACCGTCGCCAGGGCGCACATTACCACCATCACTGACGAAATAGCGGTTTTCTCGAGCATAAGGGTGAAGGCCGTGCTCAAAAGCAGCGCACCTAATTTTTTTACGAAATTCAAGACCACCATATTGGACTGCCTCTTTATCGGGTCTTCCACCAAGAGCGATTCATTCTGGATTGCAGTCACGTAAGGATCGCGAACAAAAGATACGCCCAAATACCCCATCGAAAGCAAAAACAACGCAGGCACAGTCGGGCGGTGCACCCACGGTAAAACCTGAAACGCAAGCGAAGCCACGAGTATCAGCTGCATGCCCAAATAAAGCCATGGACCAAACCGGCTAAACAATTTCGACATCAAAGCATTCGAAAGAAAGCGAACCAGATAGACCAGAAATGACACGACGCTAAGCAGTTTCATAGTCTGGTCGAGGTCAATCTTCAAAGTCAGGGCTTCCTGAAAATTGATACGGACATAAGAAAGTCCTATGCCGGTCATGGCCGTCAAAAGCCCGAAGGAAACGAGAAGAGGAATGCCTAAAAACACCTTGTTCCGTTTAATTATTTGGGGTTTCTCGTCAGTTTGTTTTTCTTCAACAGTTCCGCAACAAGACGTTATCATAAAAGACAACAGAACGCCCAAGGCGCAAAAGATTATGCACCCGAACATAGGGAAATAGGGATTGCACGAAAAAAGAAACCCGCACAACAAAGATGAAAGCATCATCAACAGGCAGGCCATATTGTTGGCATCTGACTGGAATGCCACATATTCATTGTCCCTGCCGTCTTGAACCAGTTTTTCTTTAAGGAGAGCCGGCCCTAGCAAGTTGAAGGTAAAACCGATACATTTGGCAATTCCTCCTGCTATAACCACCCCATAATTCGGGGCAAAGGTAAAACACAGGGCCGACAGCAAGAAAAAGAGGCTGCCCAACTGAACCGACCGGCGTGTTCCCACGGCGTGAATACATTTGAGCAAGGGGTACTGGACGATTACGGAAAAGAGCAAGGAAAAGGAAATCAAAAAAGAAAACTGGGCAAAAGACACTCCCTTTACCGCATGGAGAAACATGACATCGCAGACGACGAAAAACAAATGCTCCGCTTCCATGGCGTTTTGCCACGGGAAAAGCCTGTAGAACCTGCAAGAATATCGACTGCGTATTTTTTCTAGCATAACTCACATGCCCAGCTGATACGCCCGGAACGACAGGACTTTTCGGAAAAATCGACCGCGATGGACTTGACCGACCGCAGCACAAGATCGTTAAAGGCACCCGGGAAAAGCACCGACGAGAGGCAAATCCTTGCCGCCAGAATTCCCTGCAACTGTCTCTTGGATTCTTCCAAGAATTTCACGTTATGGGAACAGGAATAGTAACCGATGAATTTTTCAAAAATATTTTCCGCCTCGCCTTTGGACACGCCTGTCCGCTCCCTATAGCTTTGGTCATCTTCGAAAGAGGGCAAAAAGACATAATGGGAATACATGCAGACCAGGTCAAATACCGGATGCCCCTTGCCACACATAGTAAAATCGATAAAGGTCACTCCGTTTTCGTTGAAGATAGCGTTTCCGGCATGGCAATCCCCATGGACAAAGCCATCGCTATCGGGAATGCACCTGAACACATCGCAAATCTTTTCGATTTCCTGGTCGGAGAACTTGTCCTTGTGCAAACTTTTGACAATGGATACAGACAATTCCTTCATGTCGGGCAAACTTGCGCCTTGCACCTTTATCTGGTGAATTTTCCTGACCGTTTCGGCATATCTTTTCAGTAATTCGTCGCGTCTCTGTGGGCACTTGAAAAGCAAAGACTCCAAGTTTTCTCCCTGCACATAGTCCATGATAATCCCGTAACGCTTTCGAGAATGCACGACATCGTAGGCTTCCGGAGAAGGAACGTTCATCTGATGCGCGAAACGAGTCCTTTCGTATTCCCCCTGGATAGTCGCAAAAGGGACGGATGCATGGAACAATTTCATCACCTTGTCTTTCCCTAGCCCAAGAACTGTCGATGTCCGGCCCTTCCCAACGACAGGAAGTTTTGACGATTCTATCTTGTTCAATTCGCTCCAGTCCCCTTCTTCGGGCAATAGACCATGCCGATCAAGTTTTCCGGTTTCTAGAATTGGAAAACGGGGCAATCTGACAAAATTGGTGGGAACCATGTATTCGGGGAGAACCTTCATCAGTTTTTCTCTGGCAGACACCACATCGATATCCACATCGCCCGTATAAAAAACAACTACAGAAAAGATATCCTTATAGACAAAGCCCCGGACTACCGGGTTTTCGATACCGCAAACTTCCGAAACCTGTTTCTCGATTTCTTCGGGTTCGACCCTGAAGCCCTGCACCTTGAACATCTCCGTAGATCGGCCGCAGATAACGAAACCCTTCTGTGTCAATTTTCCGGCATCGCCCGTATGGATAACGCCATCGCGAACAAGTTTTTTTGTTCCGCTTGGCTGGTGGAGATATCCTCGAATATAGGGCGACTTGAAACAGAGTTCGCCTTCTTCTTGGCCTGCGCACGTGCCATCTTCGTTCAGCACGACCAACTCGGCATCCGACTCGGGAAACCCTACCGGAGCAGGAGTCTCCGGGCGGCTCAATTTGTGGACCGCAAGAAAGCAGCCCGACTCTGTAGAAGCATAGACATTGTAATTCTCGGCTCCTTCCACAAACAAGCCGTCGGCGGGTTCGCTAGAAATGATGCACAGCCTCCAGGGCAGCTTCAAGGACGGATGCTTTCGCAAAAAAGCGGGCGTCACGTAACCGCAGTTGACACGGTTCTGCGCCAAGTATTCCAGGAACTTTTCTTCGGTTTCTCCATACCCGTACGGCATAATGGCGATGGGTATCCCAACATCGACCGTCATGGCAAAGACAATGGGGAACGAAACGAAATTCAGGGGACTCATCAAGAGGAAAACATCCCCAGGTTGCAAAAGGGGGCTTCCTTGATATCGGGTCGATTTCCCTACATTTTCAAGGGAACCGTATTCATGGAGTACGCCCTTGGGCATTCCAGAAGTTCCAGAAGTGTAAGCGATGTAACAAAGGCTGTGCAGATTCTCGGGAACAAATCCGTCCATGGAGTCTGTTGCAAGGATTTCCAGAAAAGCCTTCTCGTCCACATACTCCCTGCATTGGCAGTCGTGCCGGATAAAGGCCGTCCTCTGCGTGCTATTGTCCGTTTCGGTAAGCACAAAGGCCGCCCCCGCACGCATAGTCCCTACGATGGCGGCATAAAGGTCAAGTCCCCTAGGCAGGCAGTACATGACCGTATCTTCGGGGCCGATGCCCCTTTTCTTGAGATAGGCATAAATCTTGCCCGAAAGATTCCAGAGGCTACCATAAGTAAGGCTCTCTTTCGGCTCATACAAGGCCGCGGGCCTCTCCGGAAAAAAGCGGGCAAGGTATTCCAGTTTTTCAAGAATTGTACAATCCGAATACTCCACAGTGCCAATATACACTTTTCCTGCATTTCCTGGGCTCTGGACCCTACCTTCTACCCCCTAAAAAAACTATCTTTGGCCTCGGAAATTTTTCAACAGGACCAAGGTCATGAACTACAATCCTCTCGCAGAACAGGCCAACGCGGAACTTTCCGCAAACGGCTGCAGCGTACTTTCCATGCTCTCCGAAAGGGGCAAGGCAA
Organism: Fibrobacter succinogenes; assembly: GCA_902768715.1. GTDB lineage: Bacteria > Fibrobacterota > Fibrobacteria > Fibrobacterales > Fibrobacteraceae > Fibrobacter > Fibrobacter succinogenes_L. The sequence continues at coordinate 6,385 of CACXMH010000010.1, forward strand.
TCTTCTTCCCCCGCAAGGGCATTCTGGGCCAGGGCGCCGAAGCCAAGGGCAAAGAAATCAACGCCACCATCGGCACCGCCCTGGAAGACGACGGTAGCCCCCTGGTTCTCGACTGCGTGCTCAAGAGCCTGAACCTGCCCAAGCAGGCCTTCCTCTACGCCCCCAGTTTCGGAAACCCCGACCTGCGCAAGGCCTGGAAAGAGCAGATTGTCCGCAAGAACCCGAGCCTCGCGGGCAAGGCCTTCAGCAATCCGGTCGTGACCTGCGCCCTGACCCACGCCATCAGCTGCGCGGGCTACCTCTTCTTGGATCCGGGCGACGAGGTGATTATCCCCGACCTTTACTGGGACAACTACGAACTGGTCTTCGTGAACAGCTGCGGTGCAAAGATCCGCACTTTCAACACCTTCAAGGACGGCGGTTTCGACACGGAAGCCCTTAAAAAGGTCCTTTCCGAGAGCAAGAGTCAGAAGAAGGTGGTGCTGTTGAACTTCCCCAACAACCCCACGGGTTATACCGCCACCGAAAAGGAAGCGGTAGAAATCGCGAAGATCCTCACGGACTGCGCCAACGCGGGCAACAAGGTGGTGGCCCTGCTGGACGACGCCTACTTTGGACTGGTCTATGAGGACGGCGTGACCAAGGAGTCCCTGTTCAGCAAGGTGCTGGACGCAAGCGAGAACCTGCTGGCCGTGAAGCTGGACGGCCCCACCAAGGAAGACTACGTGTGGGGTTTCCGCGTCGGGTTCATGAGTTTCGGTTTCAAGGGCGCCACAGAGGCCCAGCTGAAGGCCCTGGAAGACAAGGCCGCCGGTACGGTCCGCGGAAACATTTCTAACGCCCCCAGCATCAGCCAGAAGATTCTGCTGGCCGCCTTCCAGAGCCCGGAATACCTGCAGCAGAAGGCCGAAAAGTTTGCCATTCTCAAGAAGCGCTACGACATCATCAAGCAGGTGCTGGCCGCCCACCCCGAATACAAGGAGGCCTTCGAGGCCATGCCCTGCAACAGCGGATACTTCATGTGCGTAAAGCCCAAGGGCGTAGATGCCGAACTGCTCCGCCAGAAGCTCATCAGCGACTACAGCACGGGTACCATCATGCTTTCGGGCCTTATCCGCGTGGCATTCAGCGCCGTGCCTACCGACAAGCTGGGCAAGCTGTTCGAAAATATTTATAATTGTGTTTTAGAGATTAGAGGCTAGGATTTAGAGGCTAGTGTGAATGAATAGCTACAAGGACTTGATTGTTTGGAAAAAATCCGTGGATATGGTCGTTCAATTGTACGACTATATTCAAGGTTTTCCAAAAAATGAGTCTTATGCGCTATCAGACCAGATGCGTCGTGCAGCAATTTCCATTCCGTCAAATATCGCAGAAGGATACGAACGCAGTACAACAGCTGAATACATTCGTTTCTTAATGATTGCAAGAGGGTCTAAGGCTGAACTAGAAACACAGTTGCATATTTGCAATCAATTAAAAATGGGCAGAGTAGAAAAAAATTCTGTATTGCAATCCAATTGCGAAGAAATTGGAAAAATGCTAAATTCATTGATAAGTTCGTTAAACCGTAAACAAACCCCTAGATCCTAGTCTCTAGATCCTAGCCCCTACTGGAGGAATCATGTCCGATAAAGCGACCTTGAATTACAACGGAAAGAGTTACGAACTCCCCGTGGTTGAAGGCACCGAAAACGAACACGGTCTCGACATCAGCACTTTGCGCAAGAGTTCCGGCCTGGTGACCCTGGACTACGGTTACCTGAACACGGGCAGCACCAAGAGTTCTATTACCTACGTAGATGGAGAGAAGGGGATTCTCCGTTACCGCGGCTACTCCATCGAGGACCTGGCCGAAAAGGCCACCTTCCCCGAAACCGCATGGCTCCTGATTTACGGCGAGCTGCCCAACCCCGAGCAGCTGGGGCATTTCCGCACGCTGCTTACCGAAAACGCACTGCTCCACGAAAACCTGCTGCACTTTTTCCGTGAGATGCCGCCCAGCGCCCACCCCATGGGCATTCTCAGTTCCATCGTGAACGCCGTGGGCCTTTTCACTCCCCGCTTCTACGACGACGAAAACATCGCCAGCGCTTTCGAGCTGACCACCGCGGGCCTCATCTCCAAGATTCGCACCATCGCGGCCTTCTCTTACAAGGCAAGCATCGGCGAACCCTTCGTTTACCCCGAAGCGGAACGCAGCTACTGCAGCAACTTCTTGAACATGATGTTCAGCAGCAAGGCCAGGCCCTACCACCTGGACCCCATCATGGAAAAGGCGCTAAACACCCTGTTGATTGTGCACGCCGACCACGAGCAAAACTGCTCCACTTCTACCGTGCGTATGGTGGGCAGTTCCCAGGCGAACCTTTACGCCAGCATCTGCGCAGGCATCTGCGCCCTGTGGGGCCCGCTCCACGGCGGTGCCAACCAGGCCGTTCTGGAAACGCTTCTCCGTATCCAGAACAGCGGCATGACCATCGAGCAGGTGATGGAAAAGGCCAAGGACAAGAACGACCCATTCCGCCTTTCTGGATTCGGCCACCGGGTGTACAAGAGTTACGACCCCCGTGCCAAAGTTTTGAAAAAGCTCATGGGCCAAGTGTTCGAGCACGAACATATCAACGACCCGTTGCTAGAAATCGCGCTGAAACTAGAAGAAGCCGCCCTGAAGGACGACTACTTCATTGCCCGCAAGCTCTACCCCAACGTGGACTTCTATTCGGGCATTCTCTACCGCGCCATGGGTATTCCGACCAACATGCTCACGGTGATGTTTGCCATCGGCCGCCTGCCCGGCTGGATTGCCCACTGGAAAGAGATGCACGACGACCCGAATTCCAAGATCAACAGGCCCCGTCAGATATACGTAGGCGAAACGGCCAGACCTTGGATCGATCGGAATAAACGATAATAACCCGCTCAAGGCGGGCATGACAATTGAAAAAAAATCCTCGGTTTAGTCCGAGGATTTTTTTGTAGCCCCTATCGCCCCGATGGGGCTCCAGGGTGACAATATATCTTACACCTTGTCCAAAGCCTGAGTCAGGTCGGCGATGATGTCTTCGACGTTCTCGATACCCACGCTGAAGCGGATCAGGTCCGGTGCAACGCCTGCTTCGATGAGCTGTTCGTCGCTGAGCTGGCGATGCGTGTGGCTTGCCGGGTGCAGCACGCAGCTGCGGGCGTCGGCCACGTGGGTCACGATGCAAATCATCTTGAGGCTGTCCATGAACTGGATGCTCTTTTCACGGCCACCCTTGATACCGAACGTGAGCACGCCACACGGGAGACCACCCTTGAACTGCTTCTTCGCAAGTTCATGGTACTTGTTGCCCTCGAGGCCCGCGTAATCGACCCAGGCCACCTTCGGGTGGTTCTGCAGGAACTTCGCGCAGGCGAGAGCGTTCTCGCAGTGGCGCGGCATGCGCAGGTGAAGCGTTTCAAGGCCAACGTTCAACAGGAACGCGTTCTGCGGAGCCTGGATGCTGCCGAGGTCACGCATGAGCTGGGCCGTAGCCTTCGTGATGAAGGCGCCCTTGCCGAAAGCCTTCGTGTAGGCAAGACCGTGGTAGCTCGGGTCCGGTTCGGTGAGGCCCTTGAACTTGTCGTGATGGGCTTCCCAGTCAAAGTTTCCGCTATCCACGATGCAGCCACCCACGGCCATGGCATGACCGTCCATGTACTTGGTGGTGGAATGCGTCACGATGTCAACGCCGAATTCAATCGGGCGGCAGAGAATCGGGGTCGGGAACGTGTTGTCCACAATCATCGGCACGCCGTGCTTGTGGGCAAGCTTCGCGAAGCGCTCCAGGTCCAGAATCTTGCCGGCCGGATTTGCCACCGTCTCGCCGAAGAAGCACTTGGTGTTCGGGCGGAAAGCCTTCTCGATTTCTTCGTCGCTCGCGTCCTGGTCCACGAATGTGCATTCGATGCCCAGCTTCTTCATCGTCACGGAGAAGAGGTTGCTCGTACCACCGTAAATAGCGCTGGTGCTGATGAAGTGGTCGCCCGCCTCGCAGATGTTGAACACGGCGAAGAAGTTCGCCGCCTGACCGGAACTCGTGAGCATGGCAGCCACACCGCCTTCCATGGCCGCAATCTTGGACGCCACGGCATCGTTGGTGGGGTTCTGCAGGCGCGTGTAGAAGTAGCCGCTGGCCTTCAGGTCGAACAGGTCGGCCATCGCGTTGCTGGACTCGTACTTGAAAGTGGTGCTCTGGTAGATGGGGAGGACGCGGGGTTCGCCGTTTTTCGGAGACCACCCGCCCTGGACGCACAAAGTTTCGATCTTGGACATATTTGCCTCTTGTATTAACCTGTCGGCAAATATAGTAAAAGGCGCATCACTCCGTCAATGCGTTTATGCGTATATTCGCATAAATATTGGAGGCCGCATAAATAAAGATGCCCGCTCAAGGCGGGCATGACACGAAATCCTAAAAGCCTGAATTAATTTCCACCATCCATCACGCAGCGGACATTGAACGCTCTTGTACCATCACCCGCATTCAGATAGTCTGGAGTAATACCTTCACCGCCACCATAGTTCATAAGCTGCACGCAGTTCTTGTTGTCAGTGGTGGTCTGAATCCAAAGGCGACCTTCCTTTTCAACCTTCTTCAAATCATATTTATCACCCGAAGTTTCCAAGTCGAAACGTCCTCCCAAGGTCCACCAATTGCTCTTTTTTGCAGTCAAAGCGCTCACCACCTCATCCTTCGTAGGGAGGCGCCATCCATAAGGACAAGCTGCTTCTGCCGCGGAAAGCGAAGTGTAAAACATTCCGTAATAGTCGCAGACATTTACCGTGGTAGTTTCTTCGGCCTGTTGCGCCCCAGGGCCCTCTCCGCCACCAGGGCCTTCTTTTTTCACCGTCACCTCTATTGTCGCATCGCAATATGTTCCCGATGACGGCTGGAATCGCAAGTTCTCGGCCATCCAGGTAACATCACCAATCTGCTCAATCTTGTACTTAACACCATCGCGATTGTCCGTCATTTCCTTACCCTTTACGGTGGGAGGAATCGCTGAAGAAGAAGACGCGACCGAGGAACTGGACGGTTTCGCTGAAGAACTAGATGGTTTTGTCGTAGAACTGGATGACTTCGGCTTTGCCGAGGAACTGGAAGACTTAGGCTTGGCACTAGAGGAACTGGTTTTAGAAGCTGAGGATTTAACGGAGGCCGAGCTAGTTGCGGAACTCTTTTCGCAGCTGTCTGACCAACAGAAAACACCACTACTGTAATAAGGGCTCCATTCCGCATCGGTCACGACGACAGAATCCGTAATGAAAACCGTTCCGTTGGAATCTACAACAACACTAGTCCCGATGACACTATCGGCGCCAGACTGCCCCACCTCAACCGCACGAACCGACGTGCCCGCCCCATCGGAACAGGCAGCAAGCAAAAACGCTGCACAAAAAAACAGAATCCATGTTTTCAATGCACTCATAGCCTAAATATAACCTCTAGAGTCTAAAAAAGCACGTAAAATTATACTATCTTTTGGCCACTATGAGCAATGTAGAGGTTTTTGACACTACTTTCGCCGTGACCATCCTGGTCATCATGGCGGTTTGCATCCCCACGGCCCTTTTACTGGCCAACTGGTTCTTGCACCCGGGCAAAATCAAGGATACCGCCATCAAGGGCACGTCCTACGAGTGCGGTCTCGCCCACGTTTCGGGTACGGCCAACGAGCGCTATCCGGTCAAGTACTACCTGGTGGCCATGCTGTTTTTGGTGTTCGACCTAGAAGTAGCGTTCCTGTACCCCTGGGCCGTGCAGTTCTTGGCCGGCGGCTGGGAGCTTTTGCTGGTGCTTCTGGGCTTCTTGGTTATCCTGGAAGCGGGCTACCTCTACGTGTTCCGCAAGGGTGTGCTGGACTGGGCAACCCTCAAGGACTAAGTTTCTAGAGTATTCTATCTCAAAATAAAGAACGCAGGATTTCGGTCCTGCGTTCTATTTTTTTATTTGATTTTCTACTACTTGAAGTACCGGCCCAGCAAGCCCTGGAAGGCAGATCCATGACGGGCCTCGTCCTTACACATCTCGTGGACGGTGTCGTGGATGGCGTCGTAGCCCAGTTCCTTGGCACGCTTGGCCAGGGCGAGCTTGCCTTCGGTAGCACCGGCTTCGGCGGCAACCCTGAGCTCCAGGTTCTTCTTGGTATCGGGATAGACCACCTCGCCCAGCAGTTCGGCGAACTTGGCGGCATGTTCAGCCTCTTCAAAAGCGATACGCTTGTAGGCCTCGGCCACCTCGGGGAATCCTTCGCGGTCGGCCTGGCGGCTCATGGCCAGGTACATGCCCACCTCGGTACATTCCCCTGCAAAGTTTTCCCTGAGGCCCTGGACCACCTCGGCGTCCAGCCCCTGGGCAACGCCAATCTTGTGTTCGTCGGCCCAGACAATCTTGCCGCCAGCGCTCTGTTCTACCTTTTCGAAGAACTTGCTCTTGGGGGCCTTGCACTGGGGGCATTCGTCCGGGGCTTCCGGTCCCATGTGCACATAACCACAAACCTTACAAACCCATACCTTCATATTGTGTCTCCTCTCCGCTCCTAGGCGGGGCTGATGTGTGAATTTTAATGCGAGCCCTAGGCCTTGAAGCTGTCCAGAGCCTCGTTGGGGCCGATCAAGAACAGCACGTCGTTTTCCTTGAGCACGTAGTCGGCGATGTTACCGATCTTGGGCTTGGATTCCAGCGGGTCGCGGATGGCAATCACCTGAATGCCGTACTTGTGGGTCAGGGACAAATCCTTAAGAGTCTTGCCCTGGAACTTTTCGGGGCACACGATCTCGATAATGGAGAAGCCTTCCATGAACGGCAAAAAGTCCAGCATGTTGGGGCGGTTGAGCCGCTCGGCCAGGCTGATGGCGGAATCCCTTTCCGGGTGGAAAATGTCTGAAACGCCCAGCTTCTCGAGAATGCTGGTATGGGCGGCACTGCTGGACTTGGCAATGATATGCTTTACGCCCAGCTCCTTCAGGTTCAGCACCGTAAGGAGCGAGGCCTGCAGGTTTTCGCCAATACAGACGATAACGGAATCCGCCTTCTGCAGGGGGATAGACGAAAGCTGCTTTAAGCGGGTACTGTCCGCCACAATCGCTTGGGAAACAGAACTGGAAATGTCCTGCACCTTGTCGGGGTGGCAGTCGATGACCATCACGTCGTGACCCAGGGAGGTCAGGTGCTTGGCCAAAAAGATGGCCGAGTTCCCGAGCCCGATAATTACAAATTGTTTAGAAGCCATGGTTTCTAATGTAGTAAATAGCCGTTTATTGATGTGCGGTGTGAGATGTGAAGTGTGAAATTATTCATTTCACATTACACATTCCACATTTCACACCGCCAAAATCAGCCCACCATGATGTCTTCTTCGGCAAACCAGGTGGTATTCTGGACCCGCCCGGCCACGGCAGAAATCAAGAAGAGGGGGCCCATACGGCCAATGAACATCACGCAGCAGATAACCACGCGGCCAACGGTAGAAAGTTCACCTGTTAGTCCCATGGAAAGTCCGCAGGTACTGTAGGCGCTCACCACCTCGAACAGCACCTTGAGGAAAGAGGACTGTCCGGCCCCGGACACCCCTCCGGGGATTTCGGTACAGAGTAGAATCAGGGTTGCAAGCACAATGACCACGATGGCCACCACGAAAATCCGCACCGCCTTATCTACGGTGGTTTCGGGAATGGTGCGACCAAGAACCTGGGTCTTTTCGCGCCCCAGCAGACGGTTGAACCCCAAAAGCCCAATCACCGCAGCGGTAGTCACCTTGACGCCACCACCGCAGCTGCCGGGGTTTGCGCCGATGAACATGATGACGATAAAGAAGAACAGGGAGCTAGCACACAGACCGGGCACATCCACCGTGTTGAGCCCCGCCGTGCGGCTGGTAAAGGCCATGAACAGGGTGGATTCAAACTTCTGCCCGACACTCAGGTCGCCAAGGGTATTGTTCCATTCCGTAAGCGAGAACACCAGCACGCTGGCCGCCACCACGAACAGGGTGCCGAAGGTCGCGATGCGAGTATGGAGCGAAATTTTCCGGACCTTGCGCTGCTTAAAGTCAAACACATACTGTAGTTCCGTCACGGCCAAGAAACCAAATCCCCCAGCCAGGGCAAGGACGCAAGTGGAAATGTTCACCAGGGGGTTCAACTGGAACTGCACCAGGGAATCCGGGAACAGGGTAAAGCCCACATTACAGAAAGAACTTACCGCCTGGAACACCGAGACGAATATGCGATCGTAGAGCGTGGCGCCCGAGAACTGGGTAAAATAGACCGCCGCCCCGATGAGTTCCAGAATAAAGGTAAAGGGCAGAACCGCCTTCAGGATTTTCGAAGGGTCGATATTTCCCTCTTGAGAAAAAGCCGAAAGCAGCACGGACTGGTGGTTAAAGCCAGGGTGCATGCCCGCCAAAAGAATCAAGGTGGTAGATACCGTCATGATTCCAAGACCGCCCAGCTGCATCAGCACCAGCAGGACCCAGTCGCCAAAGTGGGTAAACGTACTGCTGATATCCAGCACAGAGAGCCCCGTGACGCATACGGCAGATGTGGCGGTAAACAAGGCTTCCAAAAAGGAGATGGGCGTCCGGAGCGACACCGGAAGCCGAAGCAGGACTGCGCCGACAAGAATCAACAGCAGGTAGCCCAGCACCACCAGCGTGATGGGGTTGGTCTGTTTCTTCTTGGCAACGGGGCCGTCGGCAAAACGCAGGCCCTGGTACTTGGAGCGCAACATGGGGCAAAAGATAGTAAATAGTTGTCAGTTATCAGTTAGGGGTTGTGAGTTATCTTATATTTGGCCTTGTCATGAAAAACTTGCGTGCCATCTTGATGCCTGTGGCTATTTTGCTCGGGATTCTTTTCCCGCAAGCCCATGTGTTGTCTCCCCTGATGCCGTTTTTGATCGGCACCATGATGTTCCTTACCTTCGTGACCAAAATCCCGCCCCAGACCCACGGTTACACCTTCAAGATTGAGATTCGAGCCTTCGTGGCAAGCCTGATTCTCATCGGAATCTTGTGGGCCATCGTTACAGCGTTCAACCTCCCGCGAGAGGTACTCTTGGGAGGGGCAATCATCGCCCTGTGTCCGCCTGCAAACGCAGCTCCAGCCATGGCAAAAATGCTGGGCGGTTCGGCGTCCCTTGCCCTGAAGATATTCTTGAGCGGAAACCTGATTGCCTGTTTTTCTATCCCGCTGATTTTTGGCTACCTGACCGGCGCCGAGGCGAGCCTTTCCGAAATTGCCTGGAAGATCTTCAATTCTATACAGCCCATCATCAGCATCCCGCTGGCATTTGCCCTTGGACTTAGGGCCTTCTATCCGGAGCTTGCCGACAAGGCTGCAAAGTTCCAGAAATACACCATGGCGGTATGGACCTTTTCCGTTTTCATCATCTTGTCTAAAGCAAGTTTTGATATCCGCGCAATGGGATTCTCCGACCTGTGGAACAGCGGAAAACTCCCCTGGATGGCGGGAATTTCACTAATACTTTGCCTTCTGCTATTCTGGCTCGGCTGGTTCTGCGAAAGGAACCGCCGGCCCATCGAAGGCTCCCAGAGCATGGGTCAAAAGAACACCACCCTGGTCATCTGGATATCTACGCTTTACGCAGGCCCGGTGGTGGCTCTTGCCCCCACCTGCTACGTAGTCTGGCAGAACCTGGTACTCAGCTGGATGAGCCGCAAGAAGCTCTAGCGGATACGGACCGTACGGAACTGGCCATCCATGCGCACGATGTAGCTACCTGCCTTTGGAATTTCTACACGAGCTGACCCGCTCTGCGCAACACCTCGGGCAACCAGGCTTCCCTGCATGTCAAACACGGCCCACTTTGCGCCGGCCTTCATCCCGTGGATATCCAAAGTACGGCCCTGGACAGCCACCGAGAAGGCATTCAGGCGACCAGCCTCCCCATAACGGATAGATGCAGATTCCGTTTCCCAGTAAGGGTACAACGTCAGCTTGGCGTTGGTAGAATAGGCCGATTCGAGGTCGTATGTCTTGGCCCCGCCATCTTCTGTTGACCATCCTGCCTGAACATATCCATCCCTCAGGTAAGAGATTCCCTGCAGTTTGATGGGTTCGTCATAAACCTTTTCTTCGGCAGGAACGATTCCCAAGCCGTAGGCTCCAGCCATATAGGTAATGACATATGTCCGAACTTTCCATTTGGCGTAGAAGGTCTTGTTGCCAAAGGAACCCTTAGAAATCTGCGATGCGGCATTGCTGAAATCAGTATCGTAATACCAGCCCTCAAACACATAGCCTATCTTTGTCGGTGTTTTCAGCTTGATAGTTTCGCTTTCCGCGGTGTAGGATTCCGGATTAGCCTTATTGTTGACACCACCGTCCAATTTATATGTAATGGTATAGGTAACGGGAGTCCACTTGGCGTATGCAACCTTGCTTTCTGTTATGGCAGCGTCAAAGTCAAAAGCGGTTTTACATTCCTTTTCGGTAAACCATCCGTCAAAAGAGTACCCCTCGGCCTTCGGATTTTCAGGCTTGCCGACCTTAGCTCCGCTTTCAACTTTCACAAAAGATGTGCCATACCCTTGCGTTTCGAATGTCACCATAAATACGGGAGTCTCCGTCCAAATCGCATAGAAGGTCTTTGCCGTTTTCGCCGTTCCGAGAACCGTCAATACCTCGGTAGCATTAGCTGAATCGCCCCAGCCAGCAAAATAATAGGTCTTCTCGTTTTCGGTATAGGACAAAGGCAGTCCGACGCCACCTATATCAATGGTTCCGTCTTCGGCCACCCTTTTCACTTTTGTAGTTGAAGTGTCCGAAAAAATTCCGCCATTAGCATCAAAGGTGATTTCAACCATTGTCTTCCAGTAGGCATAGACCGTCGTAGAAACTCCCACCTTTCCCAAATTCTTGGCGGGACCGGTCGCATCGGGAGTCAGCGCCCAACCACCAAAAGCGGTATCGCCATGAACAGGAACCGAAATTTCATCGGCGGTAATCCTTTCACCAGATTTCAAGAACTTGGATGTCTTCGAACCGTCAGGGAAAATTCCACCATTGGCATCGAAGGCAATTTCATAGACGACCTCATCATTGTTGTCACGGGTTGTTCCGTTGAGCACGACATGGACATCGCCAACACTCCAAGATCCATCTTTTGTGCAGGTATTATCATCCCATTCACCACCATTCAAGTCGCATACCACCTTGGGTGCATTGACATTCTTGACGCCTGACGCAGTTCCATCGATGGTCAAGCTATCGGTCTTTTTACCAAAGCCGTCAGCAACGACATCCATGTCAAAGTAAGTCCTTGAAACGGTTAGTTTGCCCTCTTCATAAAAACCTACAACACCTCCAGCTACGCCATTCCCACTATTGATGATGATGTTTCCGTCGTATGCGCAAGCGTCAATGGTCGCGGAACCCGACTTGCGTACGTAGCCTGCAACACCACCCGCATAAGAGTCATTACCACTCACCAGGATATCCACCGTACTGAGGCTATTCTTTATGGATCCAGCCCAGATATTGCCGACAAGGCCTCCGATACCGTTTCCTTGACCGCTAGTGAGGACCTTGCCAGACACATAACAATTATCGACCGTACCGCTTTTCTGGAACGCGACAATGGGCCCAACAGAAACAGGATTGTTTTCTCCACCACCAACGCCCTTGTTGGCAGATGCCGCGATATCGATCTTTATTAAATTCAGGTTCTTGACAACGCCCCCTCCAAGGATGCCTACTAAACCAACATTCTGGGCATTACACTTTGGCTTGTTTTCGGGACATAGCTTATTTGAAATTTCTCCAAGCTTCTCCGAATCAAGATATAAATTGGAAATGGTATATCCGTTTCCGTCAAAGATTCCTCCGAAACTGACTGCACCGGTTCCAACAGCAATAGGGACGAATAACTTGCCTCCCATATCCAAGGATGCCATGAGCTTTGCATTTATCTTGACGACTGTATCCTTTTTCTCCGTCAAGGAAACATTGTTTACCGCATCCCTAAACCAGGCCAGGTTCGCCTCGTTCTCGATGAGGTAATATTCCTTTTTTTCTATGGTTTCTTTTTTGGGTTCAGCCGTAGATTTTCCATCCCAAGCGGCAAAAACCTGACAAGCCCCAACCATCAGAAAAGCGAGGGCAAAAACCTTTGTAGCCAAGCGTGATTTCATTTGCATCAACCACTCCTTTTTTTGTACCAGCACACACTGCAGCACGCAATGCTGTAATACCTAACAAACTGAAAATAATCAAAAAACGGCCAAATATCCACAAAAAAAGATAAAAGGCATAAAAAAACGCCTTTTATCACTGTATCGGGGGATATAAAGCACTATTCTAATTTGGAATATTGCTCGATTCCCGCATACGGCGGCGGGCCTTTGAACCGGGGCGGTTGCGGCGCCGCTTGTGATGATCAGAATTTTGAGGCCGCTGGGAATTTTGTTCGGGCTTGGGCTGTTGCACAGGCTGCGTCGTTTTGAGAGGCTGTTGCTTGGGGGCTTTGGGAGGGGTCTGTGTCGGTTTTGAGTTCTGTGCCGGTTTTTCGCGGCGCGGGAATCCGCGACCACGGGCGTTGCGCATCTCGCTTTCGGGAGTCTCCTTCTGCGGAGGCGGCAACTTCTCGAATATGGCCTTGTCCCCTTCGGGAATCTTTATCTTGGTGAGCTTCTCAATGGCGCGCAGGTCCTGCTCCTCGTCGGGAGCACAGAACGAGATGGCGATTCCGTCCTTGCCTGCTCGGGCGGTGCGGCCTATGCGGTGCACGAAGGTTTCGGGAACGTCGGGCAGGTCGTAGTTGAACACGTGGGAGACGTCATCCACATCGATACCCCGGGCGGCGATGTCGGTAGCCACCAGCACCCGGATTTTTTCGTCCTTGAAATTTTTAAGGGCCTCCTGCCTGCGGGTCTGGCTCTTGTTTCCGTGAATGGCGGCACACTTGACGCCCGCCTTTTCCAGTACGCGGGTAATCTTGTCGGCGCCGTGCTTGGTGCGGCTAAAGACAAGCACCTTCTTCATCTCGGTGTGTTCCAGCAACAGCTCTTTCAGGAGTGCTCCCTTGCGGCGCTTGTCGATACGGTACAGTTCCTGACGGATGCGTTCAATGGGCGTGCTCTGGGGCGCGACCTCCACACGGACCGGATTCGGCCGGAGGATTGTAGCGGCAAGCTTGGTGATGTCGTCGGGCATGGTGGCGCTAAAGAACAGATTCTGGCGCTTTTGCGGCAGGAGCGCCACCACCTTACGGATATCGTGGATGAACCCCATGTCCAGCATGCGGTCGGCCTCATCCAGCACAAAGAATTCCAGGGCCTTCAGGGAGACCGCCTTCTGGCCGATAAGGTCCAGCAGACGCCCCGGAGTTGCCACCAGCACGTCAACACCCCGGACCAGGCAGTTTTTCTGGGAGGCGTCCCCGACGCCGCCAAAGATGCAGGTACTGGAAATAGCCGTGAACTGGGCGTACTGCTTGAAACACTCCTCCACCTGGATGGCAAGTTCCCGAGTAGGAAGCAGGATCAGGGCCCGGCAGGTCTTGGGCGCACGGAACTTTCCGGAATCCAGAAGCAGCTGCAAAATCGGCAGGGCGAATGCCGCCGTCTTGCCGGTGCCCGTCTGGGCGATTCCCAGCAGGTCCTTGCCTTCGAGCAGACTCGGGATGGACTGTTCCTGGATGGGGGTGGGCGTTTCGTAGCCTACAGCACGGATGGCACGCTGCAAGGGGTTTGCCAGAGGGAGTTCAGAAAAAAGCATTGGGCAGCGTTTATTTCTGCAAGTTCAGGCTAGCGTTGGCCGCACCGTACAGGCTAATGCTGTAATCCTTGATGATATAGACCGGAATCTTGTTCAGAAGCGGACGGATGTTCGGGTTGTAGTTCTTCTCGAAATACTTCATGAACAGGTTGTCGCGTTCGAGCCAGCGCAAATCCTTCTGCACCGTACCGCCGGCCAAGTAGAAACCGCCGAGAGGCAAGAACAGGGTCGCTGCATCACTTGCGAAACGGGCGAGCATCTTCACGAACAGGCGCATCATTTCGGCGGCCACCGGATCGGTGTCGCTTGCGCGGCTGATGTACTTGGGACGATCGTTGGGTTCGGTTTCTTCAATCTTCTTGAAGGCCTCGTTGTCGGGAACGCCGCGGGTCTCCTTCCACCATTCGTACATGTTGCGGAGCCCCATGCCGGAGACCAGCGGTTCCACGCCGGGAACCATGCCAATCTTCTTTTCCATGTAGTCGTGGAATTCCTGGGAGTCCTTGTCGAAGGGAGCGAAAGTGGAGTGTCCGCCTTCGGAACTTGCGGGGATGTACTTCTCGCCGTCGAAAGCAAGGAAACCAACGCCCATGCCGGTACCCGGACCGATAACCGCCTTGGTGGTCTTCTGGGGGGCGGGCTGGCTGCCGTCGGTATGGGTAAGCTTGAAAATCTGTTTGGGGTCATCCACGTCCAGCGTCGGGATACCGTAGCTGATGGCCATAAAATCGTTGATGACAAGGGTCGGGATGCCGGTCGCCGCAGTGAGGGCGTCGCCGTCCACGCTCCAGGGCAGGTTGGTCATCACGCACTTGTTGGCGGCCACCGGACCTGCGGCGCTAATGCACACGTGGCTAGGCTTGAGATCTGCACGGGATTCAGCAGCGAGGCGAAGAGTCTCAAGGATGGGGGCTTCCAGGCCGTCGATATCCTTGGAGGGGCACACCGTCTCAAGAATCAGCGTGAACTTGCCGTCTTTGTAGCCTACGAGGCCAAGGTTCGTGTTGGTGCCGCCAATATCGCCTGCCAAAACCAGGCGGTCAAACTTTGCATCGGGATTAAGCCATTTGATTTCCATAAAAAACTCCAGGTTATACGAGAAGAATATAGTAATTCAGGGTTTAGAGAAAAATACCATGGTTTCGCCATTCGTTCCAAACGCACGAAGTGCGTGTTTTGGGGCTCGGGGTGCGGGTCTTAAACATTGTCATCCCCGACTTGGTCGGGGATCCGCTAAATCGCAGTAAGCGGATCCTCGCCTTCGCGAGGATGACGTTCCTTGCGCCTCGAGCCTCGAGCCTATTTTCTACATTTCTCGCGATGAAAAACAGCACCGCCATCTGGCACATATTGGCCGTTGCCACCGTAATCTTCTGGGGCACGAGCTTTGTGAGTACCAAGGTCCTGCTGACCCACGGTTTTTCGGCGGTACAGGTGTTCTTTATCCGGTTCGTGTTCACCTACCTGCTGTTGCTGGCCATAAGCCACAAGAAAATCCTGGCGCAAAACTTAAAAGACGAGTTCTTGCTGTTCATCAGCGGCATCACCGGCGGTACGCTGTACTTTTGGGCAGAAAACACCGCCCTCACCCTGTCGCCTTCTTCTAACGTTTCCCTCATCGTCTGTACCAACCCGCTGCTCATCATGATTTTTGGCGGGCTCTTGTTCAAAAGCGAGCGGCTCAAGTCCAGACAAATCCTGGGTTCCCTGCTGACCTTCGTAGGGATGGTGCTGGTGGTCCTCAACGGCAAGTTCATATTGAAACTTTCACCCCTGGGGGATTTCCTCGCCTTTGTGGCAGCCATTCTCTGGACCATCTACTCCCTGAGCCTCAAGCCCTTTAAGGCGCGGTACAGCACCCTGTTCATCACCCGAAAAATTTTTTTCTACAGCATTGTCAGTTCCATCCCCCTCATGGCGGCAGAACACCTGCAAGGGCGATCCATTCCCTGGGAAAACTTTGCCGATCCCGTAGTGGCGTTTAACTTCTTGTGCCTCGCCATATTCTCTTCGCTACTGGGCTATGTGGCGTGGAACACAGTCCTCGAAAAACTGGGTACGGTCCTGGCCAGCAACTATGTCTATGCCCTGCCCCTGGTAACCATCATCACCGCCATGATTGCCATCGGGGAACGCATCTCTCCTGTGGCCTGGGCAGGAGCCGCCACCATCGTCATGGGCATGGCCATCGCAGAATACAAGGGTCGGCGATAACTTACCCTATTCTTACGAATCTGCTTATTTTGGACAATATGTCCACATTGTAAACAAAACTGGCCTACGGATTTTCGTCAGTTCAAATTATATTTACACCGGGATTTAAAAAAAAGGATTGAGTATGAATATCTTGAAAATGACTGCCGCGTTTGGGTTGGCCATTGTGGCCAGCGGCTCCATGGCCCTTGCCGCCGATTTGCCCAAGGCCACCGAAATCTACCCCAGGATGGGAATTGGCTGGAATCTGGGCAACACCATGGAAGTTCCTAGTGATCCTACCGCCTGGGGTAATATTGTTCCAAACGCCGCTATTATCAAAGGTGTAAAAAATGCGGGTTTTTCAACCATCCGCATTCCCTGTGCCTGGGACAGCCACGCAACCAACGGAACTATCAGCAGTGATTGGCTCAGCACGGTAAAAACCGTTGTCGATTTGGCTATCAACGAGGGAATGTACGTTATCTTGAACAGCCATTGGGACAACGGCTGGCTCGAAGACAACGTCTTTAGCGGGAACCACCCGGACCGCGATAAGAATCCAACCTCCACGGATTCTTCCAAGGTACGTCAGTTGCAGGAAAAATACTGGAAACAGATTGCCGACTATTTCAAGGACTATGACGAGCACCTGCTTTTCGCCAGCGCCAATGAACCCGGAGTCAACGACCCTCGGGATGGTGCCGCCGCCGATGGCTACACCGAAAACGGCCAATATGCCTTTACGGACGAACGTATGACCATCTTAAAAAGGCTCCACGAAGCGTGTCTCCGCTCCGTTCGTGCCTCTGGCGGAAACAACGCCACAAGAACCGTCATCGTGCAGACTCCCCGCACCGAAATCGACAAGTATACCCAGCTTGCCGCCCAATACCCAACTGACCCCGCAGGTGAGGGATATACTATGGTAGAGGTCCATTTCTACCCGTACCAGTTCTCCTCCATGAATAGCGGAGACATGAACGGCGATGGTTGGACTATGTATGAATTTTATTACTGGGAGGACATTACCACTGGTACCGATGCGAACCACACCTGCACAAGCGCAAAGAATAACGACGGTTCTAAAAACCACATTGACAAGCAATTCAAGAAACTCCAGACCGCCTTTGCCGACAAGGGTATTCCTGTTGTAATTGGCGAAATGGGAGCCAACAAGCGCTACAGTTACGAGGCCAAAGAAGGCTTTAACCTGAGCAAGCATCTCGACGCCGTTGCCGCGTGGTATGGCTATACCGTAGCTTCAGCCAAGACTCACGGCATAGTCCCCATCGTATGGGACACTGGCTATGAGGGAAGCAACGAGAAGGGCGACGACATGACGATTATCCGCCGTCAGTCAAAATACGGTTCTGACCTGGGCGCTGTTGTAGATGAGCTTACATTGAATGCCATCAAGACCCAATACGCAGCAGCCGAGGCCTATACTCCTGCAGAAAAGCCCGTCATTTCTGCAAATGACAAGGCTCTCTGGGTGACAATCACCTCCAAGACGGCCGCAGAAGCAGAAAATTCGACGGTGCGCATCAATCTTAGCGGAGCCGACTGGAGTAACTACACTGCCATTTCGTTCCAAATCCGCACCGAAGGAACCTTTGCTCCCTGCCCCGGCAACCAGTGGGCATGGGGCAGTTTCACATTGTTTGCCATGAGCAGCAACGACTGGGATAACGCCTGGACACAGGTTGCTATTGGCCAAGTCGCCGACTTCAGCGGAGCTCTCAATACGGTCAAGGTTGAATTTGGCGAAGGAGATGATAAACTTTCCCTTGTTGATCCGAAAAATGTCAACGCCCTGGGTATCCTGGCTAACGGAACTCAATTCAATGGGACCATGTACTTGAACAACATCTTGCTCCACAAGGCTAACGGCACGGTTGACACGCTCCAGTCTTTTGACAAGACCCTGCCTGATGAGTTTGGCGGTAACGCCAAGGGCATCCTCATTCAGGCCAATGCCGATGGAACAGGGCCTTCTACCATTAACAGCAGCAATTCCGCTGCTCCGGCTTCTTCGAACAGCAACACCAACAACAAGCCCGGCAGCAGCAACAGCACGGCTATCGCAACGCCCGTCATCGCTCAGAACGTCCACTTCTCTGCGGAACATGGCACCATCACCGCTACATTCAACGCCATTACCGCAGGCCGCACAACGGTCTCGCTCATGAACAGCCTGGGCCAGGTAATTGCAAGCAAGAATGTGAACGTCTCCCGCGGCGTCAACAGCGTTTCCTTGGAAACAAGCTATCAGGGTACCGCCTTCCTGGTCATCCGTCAGGGCAGTCAGAAGTTGGTCAAGACGGTACGACTGAAGTAAACTAGGCTTGCAGTGAAATCACTGCAGTTCTCAGGATATAGGAAGTCCCCGACACTGTCGGGGATTTTTTTGATAGCTCACGGAAAACTGCAAAGTCTAAAAGCAAGAATAAGTAAGTTGGTATAGACTTTGCTCACGGATGCTCGACCTGGTCGAGCATGACGAGGTGTATAAATCTAAGGAGAACAAAGAGCGTTTTTACTTCACCACAATTTTCTTCGGGGCAAATCCCTGGACATGCACCAGGTAGATTCCCTTAGGTACAGATGACAACTGTATCGTATTGCTGGCATTTGACAAAGCAATGTTCATCACCACGCGGCCATGCACGTCCATCAGGCGGAACTTGCGCTGGGCAGGGCTTGCGAAAGACACCTGCAAGGTATTCCCAGACTGTAGCACCGTAAATCCCGCAGCAGACGCAACCTGGAACAGACCGTCGGTTTTCTTGCCGTCCTTGCTCCTGGAACTGGAAGACTTTTCGTCAATATCCTCAATATCCGTGTCTGAATCTCCAGAAGAACTGGAGACATTCGTATTCCCTGCAGAACTGCTAGAAGAACCACCCGTCTGGCTAGAGGAGCTACTGTTGTCGCCCTGGCTCGAGGAACTTGAGGTCGGGAAGATAACCTTCGTCGGATGCTCGTCGTAGCGGGTCGCAAGGGCCATCAGGTACCAGGTGGCATGGGGCAGCCACTGTTCTTCCCAGCGCCAGGTCTGCCAGCTAGCATCACTTTCTCCTAAAGAACGAAGCTGACTTGCAATATCCGATACATTATCCCAAGTAATACCGGAACCATCGGTATTTTTTCCGGTGATGCCGTTAGCAATACCGCCTTCAAAAGTCGTCGATGTGTAATCAGCGGTACTCGTCACGTATGGCTTAGGGTTATTGCTACCCACGCCCTTCATGACACTCAAATTATACGGATTCTTTCCGAGAAGCCAGTCCAACTGATCTGCTGCATATTGGAAAGCCTTCACGGAGTCAGCATACCCAAGCATTCTGGAAGCGTACACCGCGGCCGAAGCCAAGGAACCAATCCTAGCGCTTTCTCCTTGGAACCAATAGCCGGTTTCATTGTCATGGGGGATAAAGAAATTCGTCTGGATCTTGCCACCCGTTTTCACGACCTGTTTAGCATAGCCGAAATGATTGTTTTGGCGGTCCGTCACGCTGATCATCCAATCCAGATGTTTCTTGATAGCCTCGGCGGCTTTTTTCATCAAGACCTCGCCAGGATTGACACAGTTTGCCTCTGGCGGGCAGGGTTCATACGCAATGTTGTTCTCCATTTCTATGTAACGAAGCAAAGCCACCACAGGAAGCCCAGCATCGCTGGCATGGTAAAACGGCCTGGTCTTATCGTTGTCACTCCAGAAATAACCTTCGTCACTCAGGCGGCCAATCAGGTGTTCCGCCCTCTTGCGAGCAGCAGTCATGTATTTGGATAGGCCTGTGGCAATGGAAAGTTCCGTTGCCGCCATAAGAGCCGTATAATCGTCGATGATATTTTCCTTTTTATCATCGCAATAAGCACAATCCCCACCCAAGGTCTGCTTACTTTCCAGATGATCGAAGCCGGTCTTGGCGGCGGCCAAATAATCGTCCGAGGTGTAGTCGCCACCCTTCCCTAACATAGAGGCTCTGGCCAAAGCCGCAATGGCCATTCCGCCACCTTCGCGGTAGGCAGCCTGGTAATTGGCGGACATCGTTCCGGCACTACCCGAAAAGGCGCACAGATTCCAGCCGCCATCGGATGCGCTCCACCCATTAAAGACAGTAGTATAAAAATACCCCTCATCACTCAGCATGCGTACTAAAAAATCAGCACCCCAGAGGGCCTCGTCAAGGGCAAAGCCTCCACTTGTGGCCGTGGTTACGGCCGTAGGGATATGCTCGTTGGCGTGCGCAAGAACCCAAACCGTCAAGGGAATTTGCTGAGGATTCATGTAGTTGGCGTAAGACAAATGAGAAAGGTAGGTGCCATAGTCACCGGAGGCGTCACTCCAACCGCCGTGAACATCCTTTTTCTGGCTGCTTCCATAAATCGTCGCACTTTTATGCCCCGTCATGGTGTTACGATCCAGTCGGAAATAATTGAGCACAAGCCCAAGAGTCGTACTCGCCAGGTTTTTGTCTGCAATGGTAACGGTCTCCGAAGTCGCCGTGTTGCCGCCAGACTCGAATTCAACAGTATAGGACCCCGGTGTCTTGACCTGAGAAAAATCAAGATTGTAATAGACGGTAAAACCATTGGTCCACCCCGTGGGAATCGACCCGACGCCAAAGGTTCCCGAAGCTACCAATGCTCCGTCTTTCTTTATGGAATAGCTCACACCATTCAAATTGTCGCTGGATTCCACCACCAGGGCCTTGGGAAGGTTGGAATCGTAACCGGCCACATTGTAATGGAACGTGACGACGGCACCCGCCATGGATGCCATGCCTAGAAAAAGGGGAAAATAAAGTTTGCGCATAACTTAAATATATATACGAAACTCCAATTTTCCTAGAAAAGAATTGTTTAAAAAAGCTTTTGGCGAGAATTGCGATTTTATACAAAAAAAAGCCCGTTTACGCCCCAAATTCCTGGTCATCCAGGGTCAATTCGTGGGCCACGTCATCCAATTTCTGCTCTGCCGTCTTGGCCAGGGCGGTGCTGTGGCCCCGCAGGGCCGCAAAGGGTGCGAAAATCTTCGCACGGGACTCCATGCTCATGCGGGGGTGCTTCATGAGAAAATTCCAGTCATCCCTCGGGTAGGGCAGATCTATTATGTCGAAATAGTCGCTATGCACGGTGTCCTCCGATTTGTCCGTTCCGCTCTACGGTGGTGGCCCCTTCCTGCAGGTCCATGCCCTTGACAATGGCATTCTTGCCGAAACGTTTCTTGATAAGCAGTTCCGCCTTGAGGCGTTTCTTTTCACGCTCCTGCTTTTGGGCATCGGTAAACAGGTCGTAGCCCTGGTTGCTTTCATCTACCACGTCAATGGCCACCAGGTTCAGGCGGCGCACCGTCAGTTGCGGGTCCACAATCCGGTCAAAAAGCCGCATGACCGCCTCGGCAAAGGCGGACTGGGAACTGGTGTAGTGCCCGATAGAAGCGGTGCCGTGGGCGGGTTTCGGCACAGTACGACCGTAAAAATCCAGCACCGTTTCGCCGCGGTAAATGCCCTTGTCCACATTCTCCCGGTCGTAGCCTACCGTAAGCACCATGCCCTTGGCCACCAGGTCGTTTTCTACCAGGCGCATGGATACCGTATCCACCATTTCCCGAACCACCAGGCGGGCCTTGTCGAAGGGGTACGGGTCTTGCAGTACCTGGCCCTCCCCCATGCTCTGGGACTGGGGCTTTGCCCTCTTGATGTCTGCGATGGTGCAAGGCTCGTAACCCCAGGCGTGGTCAATCAGAATTTCGGCATTCACGCCAAACATCTTGTACAGGGCGTCAGGTTCCTTGACGCTTACCCGGGCGATATCTCCCATGGTATGGATTCCCCGCCCACGGTTCAGGTGGCACTTTTCCAGCCTGGCAGCGATGCCACGGCCCACCTGCCAAAAACTGGTAATGGGCTTGTGGGCCCACAGTTGCCTGCGGTAACTCATCTCGTCCAGTTCCGCTATGCGCACGCCATCGCTATCCGCCTCTACATGCTTTGCCATGATGTCCATGGCAATCTTGCACAGGTAAAGGTTCGTGCCGATGCCACCTGTGGCTGTAATTCCCGTGGTGGCAAGTACATCCTGGATGATGGTCTTCACCAGCTCCCGTGCGGTTTTCTTGTACAGTTTGAGGTACTTCGTCAAGTCCAGAAAACATTCATCGATGGAATAGGCGTGAATATCTTCGGCGCTCACGTACTTGAGGTAAACGTTATAGACCTTGGTGGAGTACTCTACGTACCTTGCCATCTGGGGCTTTGCAATCAGGAATTCCACCTTCTCACCGGTGCGACGCTCCACCTCGCGGACCTTCTGGTTCACCTCGAAAAGGCGGGCACGCCCCGGGATGCCGTAGGCCTTGAGCGCTGGCGTCACCGCAAGACAAATGGTCTTTTCGGTACGGCTCTCGTCAGCCACCACCAGCTTTGCCTTTAAGGGGTCAAGACCCCGGAGGATACATTCCACCGAGGCAAAGAATGACTTTAAGTCTATGGCGGCGTAGGTACGCACACCTTACCAGTCCTTAGCCGGTCTGGCCTGGCCGCGGATAGGCTTCCAGGGCTTGCGTTCACCATTCTGTTCGTCAAAATCTTTCAGGAGCTGTGCTGCCTCTTCGGGGCTCATCTCCCCCATCTGCACGGGCTGTTCTTCCGGCTCTGCACCGTCGTCGGAGGAATCGCCCTGGCTGTCGCTGGAGCCTTCTTCGGGCTGTTCGGGCTGGGGCTGTTCACCGGCTCCGCCATTACTGTCGGAACTATTGCTTTCGGAGCTGCCGCCCTCCTGGCTGCTGCTGGACTGACCACCGTTTTGGTCTTGATTTTGATCTTGATTCTGGTCTTCGCCACTAGATGAACTTTGACCGTCGCCGTTCTGGTCCTGGTTTTGCTGGTCCTGCTGATTCTGGTCCTGGTTGTTATCCTGGTTCTTGTCGTTTTTCTTGTTTTCGTTCTTCTGCTCGTCCTTGGCCTCGTGAATACGGTCCAGAAGCATCTGCAATTTTTGATCGTTGGGGTAGTATTGCAGGCCTTCGTTACAGGTAATTTCTGCAGAGGGCAGGCGGTTTTCGATATACTGGAAGGCCGCATCGCTGTAGTAAGCCGATGCCGACTTGGGGGCGGCAAAGGCAGCGACAGATAAGAACATAACAGCAAAAAAAGCAAATAAACGGACGTTCAAAACAGAGGGGAGATCCCCGCCTTCGCGGGGATGACACGAAAAAATGCGGGGACAGCAATCCTGTTTATGGCCTATCAACCTAATCACCGACCACAGACTTCTCTTCATTAGATTACCTCCAGGTCGTTGTCGGTGTTGCTGGCGTCAATCTTCGCCTTGGGCTTACGGCCCGCCTTGATTTCGATAATGTCATCGATGCGCTGCACATGCCCACTGAGCTGACCAGCTGTTTCGTCTTCGGCAATCAGGTTTTCCAGCATTTCCTTTGCTTCGGCATACTTGCCGTCCTTGCAAAGTTGCAATGCACGGGCCAGAACTTCCTTCGCCTTTTCGCTCAGGGGCGGCTGTTTCTGGTCGTTGTCCTGGTCCTGATTCTGTTCCTGGTTCTGCTTTTGCTTGTCCAGTTCCTCTTTCAGCTTGCGCTGCACGATTTCTACGTTCTTCTTGGCGTTTTCAAAACCGTTGTCCAGATCGATAGCCTTTTTCAGGTAGGCAACGGATTCCCGCCAGGCGGCAATGCGCTCGCTACCTTCGGCGGACTTTTCACCTATGCGAAAGTGTGTATTGGCCAGGTTGTAGGCCGCCTTGGCAGCCATTTTCTTGTCGGGCATGCGCACGGCGCTCTCCAATTCCTTCTTGGCCTCGTCGTAATTGCCCAACTTGTACTGGCAAGTGCCGATATTGTAAAACAACAACGGGTTTGCAGGCTCCGCTTCACGAGCCTTCATATACTTCTCCAATGCACCGGCATAATCGCCGTTTTTGAAAAGTTTATTGCCGTCGTTTATGGGCCGCGCCAAAAGTGACACCGACAGCACGCACAACATGACCAAAAACAATCGCATTTTCAAACCTTCATCTTTGCAATGGTAATATACAAAAATGAGAAATTTACGACCAATTTATAGCAAAAGCATTAGAGCTGCCGAGCAACCGCTAAAAATCAATGCAAGGAATACGCCCGCCACTCGACGACGCGCAGAGCCGTTCTCGGCAAAAATTCCTTCAACCGACAAACAAATGCAGGGAATCAATACCGGAAGTATAAAACGGAAATCATTACTGCACGAATAAGGGTATTTCAACCGTAATGCAGCCACGGCCGCAACAAACATCACTACCTGAGCCAAGCAAAGAATAGTTTTGGCATTCCATCTTATTCGCCAGAGCCCCACTAGGGCAAAACCCACAAGGCCTAAAAGCGAAATACTGATAATGGACGCCAGCCAGTTCCCAGCCGTCGTTTTCAGCAACTGGAATTCCCCGAAAAGGGATGTCTTTGCCAAGTAGTTCAAGAAATACTGCCTGCCCATTTTGTCGTCCCAGGCGCTAGTATAGGGGTGCGTCAAGAAGTTTTCCAAATCAAAATAAAGCATATTTCCCGGCTGTGCACCGACAATCAAGGCGCTGTTCAAATTCTTGGAGTTCCCCACAATATCGGGATTGAACAACACAAGGCCGCCTACAGTGCCGCAAAGGGCCAAGAACAGCACAAGACCAATATACTCCGTTTTTTTCTTGCGTTCAAAAGACAGCAATCTGCCAGGAACAAAATAAACAAGGAACATCAATCCGAGTGTAGCGATGGTGATGATTCCCGTAGATTTCGCCCAATAGGCCATTGCCGCAAGAGCCACTGATAAAATCACATACGCGCCATTCTTTGTAGCCATATACCGCAGAACGGCCCAGAAACAAATCACATGTGCCATGCAAAACATGGCTTCGTTGGTAACCCTCGGAGACATCATAACAAGGGATGGCCAGAAAGTCCAAAGCAGAGCGGCAAGCCAAAAACTGCCGCCCGTCAAAAGCATGCGCAGACAGTACAGCCCAAAGACCAAGGTCAGCGCCGACATAATAAAACTGTACCATTGGAGAGCTCTGGGCTTGGAATAATCAAACAAGAAGGAGGCTTCCCAGAAAGGTATTGCCGACAAGTAATAAAGGGGCGGGTGGTAGCAAGTCCAACATTCCTTATTGTCTGGAATGCGGTGCTCATCTGCCACAATTCCCACATATTCAATATGGCCATCTACATCGTAGGCTCGTTGGCTGTAACTGGTATTCTGGAAATAAACCCCTCTCAAAGCCAGTCCCAGCAAGAAAATCAACAGGATTCCCTTATGTAGCCGGAAGCGAGAACCGATCAAGAAAACAAGTAACCCGAAAAGAAGCGCGGCGACAATAGAAAGAGCCCGAGAACCGAAAGAGCCGGCCTTCATCAGGGCGGACAAACCTGCCGCTCCCCCATTGTTCCGAATCTTTAAATCAAAACTGTATTCTTTTGCCAACCCAACATTTTTTTCAAAATCATCCCTTGTCAAGTTAAATCCGGCAGCCCAGTCACAGTAGCCAGGAAACTGCTTTGGATCTACGGACTTGCCGTTTATAGACATGCTCAAGACGCAGTCGTCAGGAACCAATTTAAGGCTCAATCCATCGTACCATCCCGTATTCAAATCAAAACGGACAGAAAAAATTTCTCCTTTCCCCATGCCCATTATAATCGGGAGCACGACCTCTTTCTCTTTGCCCAGCCTTGTTAGAGAAACATTTTTAATGACGGGCGCAGAAACCTTCAGCACCGCTAGCACCACTACAAGTAAAAGCGCAATATATAATTCCGGCTGCCTAAAAATTTTCAGGATTCTTTTCATTAAAAATACCGGTCTAGGCCTTCTTTCCTTCGTGGTAGTCTTCTTCGCTGTTCACGCTCCAGAGGGCCGTTTTGTCAGTGGAGTTTTCACGGATGCATTTTACTACTTCCATGGCGGCAAGCATACTGTGGTCCATATTGTTGTATTTGTGCATGCCGTTACGGCCCATCAGGAATAGGTTCTCAATCGGATCTACGTATTCGCGAATTTTGCTAAACTCACCGTAGGTGCCAAAGTAAGCCGGGTAGGCCTTCTTGATATGGAACACCACGGAATCGCGGACATCGGCGAGCCTTGCCACGTCTATCTTGTCCAGCTCCGCAATGGCGAACTTGATAAAGTCCGCATCGGGCATGCGCCACATCTCGTCGCCTTCGGTGGCAAAATACTCAAGACCAATCCAGACTTTTTCGGGATCGGCCACCAGGTACGGGCTCCAGTTGTTGAAAATCTGGATGCGGCCAAGCTTCACGTCGGATTCCTGCACATAGATCCAGTTGTCGGCCACGAACTTGAGCTTGCTTTCGGGAGTACCTGGCTTTGCGGGGTTCTTGATAAGCAGCTTGTCCAGAAGGAGGCCCACCGTAATGAAGTCGCGATAAACCAGGCCATCAGCCACGCGCTTGACTTCTGCCGGCACGGGCGTTTTCCCGTTGTCCATGGCGGCCACAAGTTCTTTTACCGGCATGGTGCTGAGGAAATAGTCGCAGGAAACCGTTTCCGTGGAATTCCCGCGGTCCACGACCACACTTTCCACACGCTTTCCGTCGGTAGAGCGATTCACACCCACCACCTTCGAGTTCATGTGGATTTCGCCACCTTTCTCCAGCACCTTCTCGGCCACCGTTTCCCAAAGCTGCCCCGGTCCGAATTTCGGGTAGAGGAACTGGCCTATCAGGCTGGTCTCGGTATCCTTCTGGCGGATGTCCGCACCGTTGGCTGCACCCGCGTTCGGCTTCTTTTTCCCGGCAAAAATCTGCTTGAGCGCATGCACTACGGTTTTTGTAATCGAAAGACCCTTGATACGCTGGCCACCCCAGTCAGGACTAATCTTGTTGCAAGGCACGCCCCACACCTTTTCGGTATAGTCCCTAAAGAAGGTGCGGTATAGCTCCACGCCAAAGCGGTTGATCATGAAATCTTCGAGGCTGTTCTCTTTACGGGCAGGCAAAAGCTGGACCTTGAGGTAGCTCATGCCTATCTTGAACATGCGCCAAAGCCCGAGGTTACGGATGGTATCGCCGTTCAGGCTCACCGGATAATCAAAGAGCTTGCGCAAAAAGAGAATGCGGCTAAGGCGGCTACGGCAAAGCATCACGTAGTCCGTCTTTTCGGGATTGGGACCGCCCTGCATCAGCGGGACACTGCGGCCGATGGCGATGTCGTCTTTACTGGCTGTGCCCTGTAGTGGCAGAATCCCCTGCCACCAGTCCATTACCGTATCACTCTTGCTAAAGAACCGGTGACCACCGATATCCATGCGGTTCCCGTTATAGCGGGCCGTCCGTGAAATACCCCCGATAACATCTTCGGCTTCAAAAATTACAGGCTTCACGCCCGTGGTACGCAAAAGTTCCAAAGCGGCGGTCAGACCCGCAGGGCCTGCTCCAGCAATGACGGCTATTTTTTTCTCTTCACTCATAACGAATCCTAGGAACTGAGCCTCTTGTTTCCCGATTTGAATAGAATAAACTTTCTCGCAAGGAAATTATACAGGAGCACGATTATCGCGGC
The DNA here is from genome assembly GCA_902768715.1 of Fibrobacter succinogenes. GTDB lineage: Bacteria > Fibrobacterota > Fibrobacteria > Fibrobacterales > Fibrobacteraceae > Fibrobacter > Fibrobacter succinogenes_L. The sequence goes on from CACXMH010000010.1 coordinate 33,922, forward strand.
AACCACCTTGGATACCATTTCCTGAATGCCAAGCACGCCGACAAACACATACATCAGCAATTCGTTCAGTCCCATCCCTAAAAGGCTTATCAGTACAAAAACAACCACTTCCAGAAAAACGTACTTTTCCATTTTACGTTTTTCCGTGCTGAATACCCACCTCACGGTCAAGAGGTAGTTGACCACGTTTCCTGCCGCAAGGCCAATCAAGTTCGAAATCAGGTAATGGATGTCAAAATAGTAGAGGGCAAGTGCAAAACCCCCAAAATCCACAATAAAGGCGAGACCGCCAGTCACGAAATAACGCAAGAACTGGCCTACAATCCCCCTTCGGCTGGGAATCTTCGATTTTATCTTTCCGAGCACGGAACTTTCGAAATCCATAGCAAAAAAGTTAGTAATTTTACCCCCAAAGTAATTCTACACATAGGGTATTAGCCATGTCCTGTTTCCTGATTACCGGCGGCGCCGGATTCTTTGGCTCCATTCTCAAAAAGGAGCTCCTTGCAAAGGGCCATAAATGCGTAAGTATCGACCTGTGCCCTGACCCGGACAAGCACGAAAACCTCACCAGCATTTTGGGCGATATCCGTGACAAGGAACAGGTTGAAAAGATATTCAGCGAAAACCAGTTCGAAGCCGTGTTCCACCTGGCCGCCATGCTGGCCCACGACCGCAAGCGCATCAACAACCTCTGGACATCCAACGTAGATGGCACAGAAATTATTGCCGACGCCTGTATCCGCCACAATGTGAACAAGCTCGTGTTCACATCCTCGAACTGCCTTTGGGCTAAGAATTTCGACGACCCCGTCACCGAAGCCGAAGAACCCAACCCCATCGAGATTTATGGCAAGTCCAAGCTGGAAGGGGAAAAGATTCTCTTCGCCCGCAAGGACAAGCTGAATTCAGTCATTTTCCGCTGCCCCACCATCATGGACGAAGGGCGTCTTGGCCTGCTTTCCATCCTTTTTGAATTCATTGACGAAAACCGCAAGCTCTGGATGGTAGGCGACGGTAACAACCGTTACCAGTTCATCTATGCCAAGGACTTGGCCAACGCCTGTGAACTCGCCTTGAATTATCAAGGGACTACTGTATTCAACATCGGCTCGGACAATGTAAAGACCTTCAATGAAGTCTATAGCTACGTCATTGAGCATGGGCAATCGAAATCCAAACTGGCACATTTCCCAAAATGGTTCATCATTCCTTGCATGAAACTTGCCAGCAAGCTCGGAATTTCGCCCCTCGGCCCTTACCAGTACAAGATGATTGCCAGCACCTTTGTGTTCGACACGTCGAAAATCAAAAAGGAGCTGGGATTCCAGCCTACAAAGACCAACGAAGAAATGCTGCTCCGCGCCTATGAGTTCTATCACCAGAACCGCAAGGCTATCGAGCACCGCACCAACGTTTCGGCCCACAACGAGTGCGCCAAGATGGGCGTCATTCGGCTACTGAAATGGCTATCCTAATTTTTCTCCTATGCCCAAAAGAATCGAATACATTGATGTCGCCAAATTCCTAGCCCTTCTACTGGTGGTGTTCTGCCACAGTTTCAAGGAATGTTCTTTCGTCGCGTTTGCCTATTCTTTCCATTTGCCCGTTTTCTTTTTCTTGAGCGGAATGACGCTTAAGGTTGACGGACTGCCTTTTGGAGATTTTCTGGTCAAGAAGTTGCGGGGATATATCGTACCCATGTTCGGGTTGGGCATCATAACGTTGCTGTTCAGCCTCCTCGTACGAGAAATCCTCAACTGGCCTATAGGGGACAAGTTCATATACGAGGGTATCGCCCGGATTATCAACCAGACAAGAACCTACGCCCTTTGGTTTTTATCTGCCCTGTTCCTCGCGAACCTGATGCTATACGGACTGAATCGGCTGTTTAAAGGCAGGTTGGTTCTGATGGGAATCGGAACCTTGGCCATTTTAGGCATAGGCATCCTGTTCAATCAAAAATACAATGTCAACCTCGTCTGGAATTTTGACGCAGCCCTTTTTGGAATAACCTTTACCTATTTTGGATTCCTGTTTACCCACAGGAAAATGGCCACAATTTACCACCTTGTAACAGACAGGCGTTGGCTTGCCCTGTTGCTTGGAGCGGTCCTCCTGGTAGGCACCTATTTTTTAAGCTCGTATAACTACACCAACTACCATCGCCACCTAGAAATGTTTTTCAGGATTTACACCCAGTACTACATTACTCTCCCCTGCGCCCTGATTGGAAGCTTGGGTTTTGTGCTTTTCTGCAGGGGTATATCCAACTTTGTCCTGGCAAAACCCGTCGAGATTAATCTCGCTCTGCTTCCGCTCCACCAGGAACTGGCGTTCCCCCTGTTCCGAGACCTTGTTGCAAAAGACTACTGGAGAATGGTCGCTCCATTGCCGCCAACAGACTACCGTTTTATTCTTTTTTCGCTGGCGACGATGGTGTTTTCGCTAGCGGTGGCAACAGCCGTACATTTCTTCCTTAAGTATTCTCCAATCAGCCCTGTGGTCAACCAGCCACTGGCAAGTTTTTACCACAGAAAAAAGCGCCCAGCAGTCGAATCATTGACTGATGGTCCTTGACAGCCGTCATCTCGCGGATGCTGTGCATGCTGAGCATAGGTTCGCCGATATCCACTGTCGGGATTCCGAGGCTAGCCGAAACGGCAGGACCAACCGTAGAGCCGCAGGGCATGTCGTTACGCATGACAAATGTCTGATACGGAACGTTATTTTGTTCACAAAGCAACTTGAACTGGGCATTGGAATACACATCGCTAGCGTAACGCTTTTGTGCATTGACCTTGAGGACAATTCCACCGCCCAGAACCGGGGCATGGTTCGGCTCGTGCTTGGCTACAAAGTTCGGGTGGCAGGCATGAGCCATGTCGATGGAAAGGGCGAGTGAATTCGGAGTTCGGAATTCGGAATTCGGAATTAAAGAGTCAAGGACACTCTTCAGGAAGTTGCCGGCAGCACCTTCGCGGGTGTTGGAACCCACCTCTTCGTTGTTGAAGAAGGCGGCCACCTGGAAATCATGCTCCGAAGGTTCCACCTTGGCAAAGGCTTCTGCGATGGCGTGGCAGCTGGAAAGGTTGTCGAGCCTGCCGGAATAAATCCATTCGTCTTCAAAGCCGCCTAGCTGTGCGGCTTGAGCATCGAACAGCTGCACGTCGAAATCCAGAAGGCGCGCCCCACGAGGAAGCTCAGCCGACAAGGCCTCTACGAAACGTTCCTTGCCGCCGACTGCAGTCCACAGGGCGTTCAAGTCCGTCTGGGGATTCACCTTCAGGCCGTCCTGGTTGACATTCCGGTTCAGGTGGACTGCAAGCTGCGGAATGCGGAACAGCTTTTTTCCACGGAACAACTTTGTCTGTACCTTGCCTTCCAGTTCGTAGGCCAAAAGTCCGGCGTATCCTAAATCTCGGTCCAGCCAGCTGGCGAAAATGGGACTGCCGTAAACTTCGGGGTGGAGCGTCCGTACGCCCGCAGCCGAACAGTCCGGATTGGGGGTGATTTTCAATGTCGGGTAGTCCGTATGGGCAAGGGCTATTTTGAACTTGGATTCTGCACTTGCCACCCGAGGTAAACGGACCGCAATCAGCGCACCGCCTCGTTCAAAAAGCTTTATTTCGGCCCCAGCAGATTCCAAAAGCTGTTTCAGGTTCTCTACCGTATGGCAGGGCGTTACCGAATTATTCAAAAAATCAAGGAAATTCATGGTTTAAAGATAGGTAATGAAAAGTCCGGTTCAAAGCGCAGCGACCTCAGACCCCCGATGCTAGAGATTGGGGGTTTTAGGGGCGAAGCCCCTAGGAGTGGGGGTGGTGGAAGACCGCAAGGCGGGCTGAAACCAGGGGGATGCCTCCCCCTAACCCCTAATCACCAGTCATTAATCACCAAACACTGGCCAAACCTGTTTCTATATTTTTTTTCATGAAGTTCAAGCCCATCAAGCAGATAAACTGGATGGAGATGTCCGGCCTTTTGGTCGGTATCTTCTTTACGGTTGCCGTGATGGTGTTCGGGCTTGTGCTCTATACGAAGCTTTTTACCAGCGGAATGATCGGCGTGGAGGAGTACAAGCTCCACAGTTCCTTCGACAAGGCCCTGGGCTTAAGGCCCGGCACCCGCGTGCAGATTAGCGGTGTAGATGTGGGTCAGATTTCGGACATGAAGATCGAGGGCGACGGCGTCTATATGGAGTTCACCCTCCGGAAACAGTTCCAGAACTGGATTACCGACAGCGCCCAGGTGTACGCCATCCGCGACCAGAACGTGATTTCGGCCCGTGTGGTCAATATCGATGTCAAGCGCGGGAAAGGGCGTGTGTTAGAAGACGGTGACTTTTTGCCGCCGGGCAAGGCTCAGGATATCGAGACCGTGCTGGAAACGGCCAACGAACTGCTGGGCCGCGTGAACCAGCTTATCGATGCCGCCGATACCTTGGTATCCATGGCCATGGATACGGGAACTACCATCGGCGCCCTGTTCGGTTCCCGTGCCCTCTACGACAACCTGAACCGACAGCTTGTGCGCCTGGACGACATCACTCTCAGCGGAACAAGAGCCATTCACAAGGTTTCGGACCTGATGGATACGCTGCAGCTATCTGTTCCGCCCCTCGTGAACCGGATGGACACCGTGATGAACAATGTCTCCGGCATGATGGACGATGTCTCTGGCATGATGAAGGACTTGAGACCCCTGCCCGGAAAGGTGGACGGGCTCATGGGCAAGCTTGAAGGAACGGTGGGTCGCGCAGACGACATGATTACCGAACTCGGGAAGATTACCGTCGGACTTTCGGATTTCATGGAATCTACGGAACAGACCCTGGACAACGCGGACGAGCTGATGGAAGGCATATCCAACATGTGGATCGTCAACCGGAACATGCCTAACCGCGACAGCATTCCCTACATGGTGGAGACCCTATGGTAAATAGAATCTTCGCCCTGGCCCTGGTCCTTGTTTTTTCGGGAATGAGCTTTGCTTCCGAGTCTTCGACGCTGGCCTTTCGTGCCCAGAAGTCCATAGCCAACGGGAAATTCGCCAAGGGTTATGGCCAACTGGAACGAGCCCTCCTTGCAAGCCGCAAGGAAGCCGATTTAGCCTCCGAAGGCCGTGTCTTGCTGTCCATGGCGAGAGTCCGCATCATGAGTCTGGATTTGGACTTTGCGGATTCCCTACTGAAGGTGGTGCGTCCCGAAGCCCTGGATGATAATTCCGCATTGATGCTCAACCAGTCGAAGGTGGCACTGGCCAACGCTCGGGAAAAATATGGCGACGCCGAAAAGATTTGTCGTTCCATTGACGATGGCGATATCAAGAAACGGGACGAAGCCCTGAAGGCGGCCTACTATTCGGAATGTGCTACCGCCTACGCTGGAGCGGGCCACGAAGACGAGGCCAACGCCGCCCTCAAGATGACGGGCAAGAACAGCGATACGGACGGCGGCTTTTACGCCTACACCGCGGCAAAGGTCAAGAGACTCCTGGGAGACTCCGAAGCCGAAAAACTATACAAGACAGCCGAAGAAAAATCCATCAAGAGCAACTACACCTACATGACCGCCAATATCCTCTGGGAACGTTCCTTGATCAAGGGCGTTCCGCAGAAAGAAAAAGACGACCTGCGGCTCCGCTGCAAGAACGCCTTCGAGCTGATGGGACTGCCCAACAACGCCAAGCGCTGCGGGAAATAGGCGTTAGGTTTTAGGTTGTAGGTGTTAGGGCTGATGGCCGCAAGAAATTTCTAGTTGATGGCTGCAAGAAGCATCTGCGGCAGGTTGCAAGATGCCGCTAGTTGTTGGTCGTATCGGTCAGAGCGGCAACGGTATCCGCTGCGACGGCATTGATTACCGTAGAATCAGCTTTCGTCGAATCCACCGCCGTTGAATCGGCGGGCTTCACCTCTTCGGGCTTTTTCAGCTGAAGCAAGTGGTTATATGCCTGAGGCGGAGAAATCTTGCCATCGGCAAACAGGTCAATGGTCTTTGACACGTCTTCATAAACTGCCGAATACTCATCTTTTTTCACGCCTCGATAACCGAGAACGCGGAACGCCTTATTGTGGAAGCTCTGCCGGAAATTTTTGAAGCTGGGTTGCATCACGTCATTCAGCACCGCTTCAAGGGCAATTTCTGTTTGCATTGTATCAAGCTCAAAGCTCCTGTACAATGTGCGAATGTGGTTAGGAATTTTTGGATCAGGATAATCGAAATAAGGCCGCATCACGTTAGCCGCTTCTGTCTTGTTGGGGTATGGACCATTATACAAGCGCAAAGCATAGGCAATGGCGATATTCCACCGCTCTGGGTAAACTCTCAACGCACGGCGCATGACTATAAAGTCAGATGTGTCCTTCGCATCTGTTGGAGTCACGCCACTCACAAAATAATATGGGGTGTAAAACAAACTGTCCAATTCCGTACAGAGATTCGCCACATGACTCAGATAGGCATATTCCTTGCCACTTAAGTAGCTTTCGCCAAGTTCCGTAAGTCCCTTAATCCAAAAAAGGCCTGCAACAGACGCGTCGTTACCCGCGGCGATATACTTGACATAATCGGCCTTCGGCAAGAACGACTCGTCGAAATTAGTGCCAGGGAGCGGCTTCGCAAAATGGAAGGCCGCCGCAATGACCGCTATGGCTAATATGATGATGGCAAGGAAACGCATGGTTAGTCCGGAGTACGAAATCAGAGAGGGGTTAGGTTTTAGGTATTAGGGGTTAGGATTGACGGAGACAAGATGAATTAATGTGAGATGCGTAATGACAAATTCCACATACCACATTTCACATTACACATCCTATAAGTTACAGGCCTCCGCGAGTTTTTCGAGGGCGTCGATGCAATCGCTTGCGAAGTTCGCCGGGTTGCCGCTGCGCTGGTAGGCAAAATTCAGGCCGCTACTGCTGTTGAGCACGTGGAACTTGCGCTTGCCGCCGCCGTTGGCAATGGCGGTAAGCACCGTCTTGGCGTCGCCGCCCTGACCGCCGGGCACGCCAGGAATAGAAACACCTGGAATCAAGAAGGGAATTTCGTGCTTGTGGGCTACGGTGTAGGCCGTAATCTTTTCAAGCTCTTCGGGGTGGGTAGCTCCGACGACTGCGCCCAGGTATCCGAAGTTTCCGTCCCATTCCATAATCTTGTCGGCTACGGAATAAAACGCTTCGGCCTTGTCCCGAGGGTCGTCGCTACGGACCACAGGCAGGTCCTGAAAATCGTGAGCGCCCTTGTTGCTGGTGCGGAGCAGCACGTAGGCGCCATGCTCGTCGGCGCAAGTTTCGGAACTGCGGATAAACGGCCCTACGGAATCGGCGCCCATCCAGGGAGAAACCGTGACGGCATCCGCCTTGTAAACGTCGTAGGCGGCGGTGGCGTAGGCGGCGCTGGACTTGCCGATATCGCCGCGCTTGGCGTCGAGAATTACCGGAATACCGGCACTGCGGTAATCGGCAATCAGCTGTTGCAGCACAAGCATGGCCTGAACGCTCACGCATTCGTAGTAGGCACTGTTGGGCTTGACTACGGCGGGCTGCACGCCCCGCTTCAATGCGCATTCCAGGATTTCGGAATAGAAGCGCTTGATCTTGTCTTCGGCAGAGCCATCGGGGCAGCAGGGGTCAATCAGCTTGAGCACAGGATCCATGCCCAGGCAAATCGGGTTTCCGCACTTGGCAATGCGTTCTTCTAAGCGAGCCTGAAAGTTCATTACTTCAGCTCCTCTTGAATCTGGGCGGCCTCGTAGCTGAGAATGCCGTGAGCTACCGCCACGTTCAGGGATTCCAGCTCACTACTCATAGGAATCTTTACCGTCTCGTCGGCAAGCTCGATAAAGTAGGGGTTGGTGCCCGCACCTTCGTTACCCACCAAGAAAGCCATCTTGCGGAGCTTGCGTTCCGGAATCTGGCGCAAGGACTGCTTGGCATGCAGGTCCGTGGCGATAATCGTGTATCCCTTGCTGCGCAAGAAATTGATCTGGTCAATCAGGTCCACGTCGAACTCGAAAGGAACACGGAGGAAAGTTCCCGACGAACCGCGAACCACCTTCGGGTTGAAGGGGCTCACGGTACCACGACCAAGAATCATGCCGTCAGAACCAAAGCCGAGGCTGGTGCGGAACAGCGTTCCCAAGTTGCCCGGGTCCTGCACCGCATCTACAAGAGTCAGCACGCTGCGGCTGGATTCGTAGTTGGGCTTGGTATTTGCGATACGGCAGTGGGCGATAATACCCTGGGGGGTCACCGTAGAGCTAATCTGCTTCATCTGGTCGGCAGGCATGTCGTGGAGGGTGATTCCCGCCTCGTTGATGAGGTCCAGCAAAGTCTGGTCCTCGAAACCTTCGACGGCGTAAACGGCAATGACCAGCTCGCGGTGGTTTTTCACCAGCTCGGTCACCACATGGACGCCTTCGCCCAAGAAACGGCCTTCGCGTTCGCGGCCCTTTTCTGTGGTGAGGGCCAGGAGCTTCTTGAACCAGGGCGGATTGCCGGCGCTTTCTTCTACGGTTTCCGCCTGGGCTGCTCGGGCTTCCAATACGGACTCGTCCAGGTTTTCGTCCTGGAAGGCGTCGGACTTTTGTTCCGGACGCTGGCGGTAAATGGGCCTGCTGGACTTTTCAAAACCGGCCTTGTCGTACCCGCGGAAAGGGCGGTCTCCATCGCGGCGGCGGTCATGACCGAACCGTTCAGAACGGCCGAAGGGCCTGTCGTCAAAACGGCGGGGACGGCGTTCGCGGTCAAAGGGCTTGCGATCGCGGTCGAAACGGCGTTCCCCTGTGCGTCCTTCACGGAGGCTTCCGTCTTCGCGAAGTCCACGGGGGCGGTCACCACGAGGGCCACGGCCAAATTCCCTATCATCGCCGGTTCTTTCTTCGCGGCGGGGGCGGCGTTCATCACGGCTTTCGCTGACGCCGAACTTGCGGTCCAAAGTTTTCCTTATGGTACGCGGGGTCTTGTTTTCTTCGCTCATAGTTTTTCCATCAGTTGTTCGGCGACAGATTCGCCATCGATTTTCAAGAGTTTGTAAAGGTTCTTGATTTCACCTTGCTCCACAAAATTATCCGGGATTCCGAACCGGAAGAACTTCTTGCCTGAATATCCAAGGTCCGCGGCAAGCTCCATCACAGCAGAGCCAAAGCCGCCTACTAAAGTGTTGTCCTCGAGAGTGACAATGGTGTCGTGGCTTTCGAACAGTCCCCGATAACATTCGGTGTCCAGGGGCTTCACCAAGCGGGCGTCCACGAGAGTGGGGTTATGCCCATGCTCGCGAAGAATCTTCGCCGTCTTTTTCAGTTCGTTGGTCATGAACCCGGCGCCCAGAAGCAGAATATCCTTGCCCTGTTCCAAGACCTTCGGGAGCTTCACATCTACTGTCGCAGGTGGCTCTGCCATTTTCTCGGCAAGGGCGATTCCGCGGGGGTAGCGGATAGCCACGGGGCCTTCCATGTCGATGGAGGCCGTCAGCATATCCCGCAGTTCGTTTTCGTCGCTAGGCGCAAGGATGGTCATGCCCGGCACCGTGCGGAGGAACGACAGATCAAAGGTCCCGTGATGGGTAGGCCCGTCGGCACCCACGAGGCCCGCGCGGTCCAGCACGAACACCACGTGGAGTTTCTGCAGGGCCACGTCGTGCATAATCTGGTCGTAGGCACGCTGCATAAAGCTGGAATAGATGGCCACCACCGGAACAATTCCATCACAGGCAAGGCCTGCGGCAAAGGTCACCGCGTGCTCTTCGGCAATGCCCACGTCTATCACCCGGTCGGGCAGTTCCTTGGCCACGATGTCCAGGCCGCAGCCCGTAGGCATGGCGGCCGTAATCCCGATAATGCGGTCATCCTTCTTGGCAAGTTCCAGCAAGGTCTTTCCGAACACGCTGGTAAGGGAGGGGTTCGGGCTGCCTGGCGAAAGGGGAAGTCCGCTTTCGGGGTCAAAAGGTCCTGTGCCGTGGAACTTGGTGGGGTTCTTCTCGGCGGCGTTCAGCCCGCGGCCCTTCTCTGTCAGAATATGGACCAGGCAAGGCCCCGGCTGGGACTTGACCCGCTCGAGAATCATGATAAGTTCGTTAATGTCGTGACCGTCGATAGGCCCGAAATAGCGGATACCCAGATCTTCGAAGAAAGTCCCCGGCTTCACGGCGTTCTTCGCCGCGTTTTCCACCTGCAAGAACAAATCGCGAAACCTACTCCCCAGCACACCCGGGAGCCTCGTCATGAGGCGGTCCAAATCGGAGCGCATCTTGTTATAGACCGGGTCGGATATCACGCGGTTCAGGTACTTGCTGAACCCGCCCACATTGGGGGCGATGCTCATCTTGTTGTCGTTCAAGATGATGGTCATGTTCTGCTTCGAAATGCCCGCGTTGTTCAGGGCCTCGTAAGCCATACCGCCGGTCATGGAGCCGTCACCGATGACAGCCACCACGTTGTTCTTGCGGTTAAAGTGGTTGCGGGCCACGGCAAAGCCAAGAGCCGCCGAAATGGAAGTGGTGGCATGTCCTGCGCCAAAGCAGTCGTACTCGCTTTCGCAACGTTTCAAGAATCCAGAAATGCCGCCCTGCTGGCGGAGCGTGTCGAACCGGTCGTAGCGGCCCGTCAAAAGCTTGTGCACGTACGCCTGGTGACCTACGTCCCAGACAATCTTGTCTTCGGGAGCGTTAAACACGTAATGAAGGGCAAGGGTCAGCTCCACCACCCCGAGGCTAGACGCCAAGTGGCCGCCATGCTTGGCCACTTGGCCGATAATCGCCTGACGGACCTGGGAAGCCAGGTTATAAAGTTCCTCCACAGAACAATGCTTGATGTCCTCGGGAGACTTTATGTCTTTCAGTTCCATTACTTAACCCGGGTGATAATGAATGCGGCTATGGCCCGAAGGATTTCGGTATCGCAGGAAAGGGAATCCAGAGACTTGATGGACTCTTCGAAGAGTTCCTTGGCCTTTTCCCTGGAGCGGTCAAGCCCCACCACGGAGGGGTAGGTGGCCTTGCCCTTCTCGATGTCGGAACCGGCATCCTTGCCCAGTTCTTCGGTAGTGGAGACAATGTCCAGGATATCGTCCACAATCTGGAACGCAAGCCCGATGGACTTGCCGTACTTGCGGATGACCTGGATATCGGCATCGCTTGCACCGGCAAGCATGGCGCCTACCTGCAAGGCCGCCTCGATAAGGGCCGCCGTCTTGTGGTAATGGATGTAGTCCACCGTTTCCAGGTCCACTTCCTTGCCTTCGCACTCGATGTCGATCATTTCGCCGCCGATAAGGCCGTAGGTGCTGAGCAGGTGCGCAAGGACCTCGATAGCGCGGGCGTTTCCCGTCTTGCCCATGAGTTCAAAAGCGAGCACGCAAAGGGCATCTCCTGCCATTACGGCCGTAGCCTCGCCAAACTGCTTGTGGCTGGTGGGCTTGCCCCTGCGGAAATCGTCGTTGTCGATACAGGGCAGGTCGTCGTGAATGAGGGAGAAGGTGTGGATCATCTCCAGAGCGACCATGGCGAGCTCAACGCCTTCGCCCTTGCCGCCGAACATGTCAAAAGTAGCCCTAACAAGGGCAGGACGCAGGCGCTTACCGCCCGCCAGCATAGAATAGCGCATGGCCTCGTGCAACCGGCAGGGCTGATCCGTTACCGGAGGGAGGAACTTGTCAAATAGGGCTTCCGCCTCTACAGAAATCTTGGACAGATAGTCCTGTGCAATAGCTGCTTCTTTTTCAATAGACTGCATACTCCCAAAGATACTTAAATCAGGGGGTCCCCCTATCCCGTTTTACCCCCATTTCATCCCCTTTTTCCCCGTTTCGTCATAAAAAAACGGTCCAGGTTGTGCTTTTTTCTTTTTTTTGAGATAGATTTCAAATGGGAGGTTTCTATGACTACAATTCCAGGTTTCTGGTTTCTTGTTCCTGTCGCGGCCCTGTTCGCCCTCGTTATGGCCTACCTGTTCTACAGGGCCATGAAAAAAGCTCCCGACGGCAACCACAAAATGAAAGCCATCGCCCACTTTGTGCGGGTGGGGGCGTTTGCCTACCTGAGGCGTCAATACAAGACCGTCTCCATCGTCTTTACGGTGCTGTTCGCGGTATTCGTGGTGCTCGCTTTCATGGGCATCCAGAATCCCTTTGTGCCGGTGGCGTTCCTTACCGGCGGTTTCTTCAGCGGCCTGTGCGGTTTTTTGGGAATGAAGACTGCCACTTACGCAAGCTCCAGAACGGCGCAGGGCGCCATGAGCAGCCTGAACCGTGGGCTGGTCATCGCCTTCAGAAGCGGGGCTGTCATGGGCCTTGTGGTGGTAGGGTTTGGCCTGCTGGATATTTCGGCGTGGTTTATCTTGCTGAACTACATCTACGACCACAACGTGTTCGGTTTCGGCGCCGACATTGCAAACAAACTAGCGTTAGGTGGCTGGAGCGATTCTCTCTTGCAAAATGACGCCTGGCTCCACGGCAAGATGGTAGAAATCACCACCACCATGCTGACCTTCGGCATGGGAGCCTCTTTGCAGGCGCTGTTCGCCCGCGTGGGGGGAGGCATCTACACCAAGGCGGCTGACGTAGGCGCAGACCTGGTGGGCAAGGTAGAAGCGGGCATTCCCGAAGACGACCCGAGAAACCCGGCCACCATCGCCGACAACGTGGGCGACAACGTAGGAGACGTAGCCGGCATGGGAGCCGACCTCTACGAATCTTACTGCGGGTCTATCTTGGCGACGGCGGCTCTGGGAGCGGCCCTCCCCGGAGGCCTCAGCTACGTGCTCGCCCCCATGGTGGTGGCGGCCATCGGCATCGTGCTTTCGGTGGTGGGCATTTTCATGGTCCGCACCAAGGAAGATGCCACCACCAAGAACCTTCTCCACTCCCTCCTGACAGGAACACTGGGCTCTTCCATCATGATCCTCATCGCCCTCTTTGTCATGGTGAAGCTTGGATTTATCGGCATGGGAATTTTCGGGGCGGTACTTTCGGGACTTGCCGCCGGCGTGCTTATTGGGCAGTTTACGGAATACTACACCTCCGACGCTTACAAGCCTACTAGAGGCATCGCAGGCCAGGCTAGGCTTGGAGCCGCCACCACCATCATCGACGGCATTTCGGTGGGCATGTTCTCTACGGGGCTCCCTGTGGTGACCATCGTGATTGGTATCATCGCCGCATTTGGATGCGCTGGCGGTTTTGAAAACATGGCCATGGGACTTTACGGCGTAGGCTTTGCGGCCGTGGGCATGCTCAGCACCTTGGGAATTACCCTGGCTACAGACGCCTTCGGGCCTATTGCTGACAACGCCGGCGGAAACGCCGAAATGGCAGGGCTTGACGCCAGTGTGCGCGCCCGTACCGACGAACTGGACATGCTAGGAAACACCACCGCCGCCACAGGGAAGGGATTCGCCATCGGGTCTGCGGCCCTTACCGCCATGGCGCTGCTGGCCTCTTATGTCGAAGAAATCAAGATATGGATTGGCCACCTGGCCACATCGGCCAAAGGCCTCTGGAACGTAGGCAGCGTCACCTTCGCGAACCACAGCCAGGACCTGGTAAATGCGGTAGCCAACATAGACGGTGCAAAGATTCTGGACGGCGGAAACCGCGCCGTCTCAGCCAGCGGCGAGCTCATCGGGCTTGTGGCCAGCAAGGCGAACTACGTGGACTTCATGAACATCTACAACCTGAACCTCATGAACCCGCTGCTGCTGGGAGGCATCTTCATCGGTGCTATGATGGCCTTCGTGTTCTGTGCCCTCACCATCAAGGCGGTGGGCCGTGCCGCCAGCGCCATGGTCGAAGAAGTCCGTCGGCAGTTCAGGGAAATCCCCGGAATCATGGAAGGCACGGGCCAACCGGATTACGCCCGCTGCGTGGAGATTTCCACCGTAGGCGCCCAGCACGAAATGGTCATCCCGTCGCTCCTGGCAGTTGTAGTCCCGGTGCTGGTGGGGCTCTTTATGGGCGTGGCCGGAGTGTTCGGCCTGTTGGTGGGCGGACTTGCGTGCGGTTTTGCCCTTGCCACCATGCTGAACAATGCAGGCGGCGCCTGGGACAACGCAAAGAAATTCGTGGAAAAAGGGAACTACGGCGGCAAGGGCTCCGGTACACACAAGTCCGCCGTCGTCGGCGATACCGTAGGCGACCCCTTCAAGGATACCGCGGGTCCTTCCCTGAATATCCTCATCAAGCTCATGACCATGGTGAGCGTCGTCTTTGCAGGAGTGATCGTCCGCTTCGGCGGGTTCCTGTTCTAGCCTACTTGGATTCGGACTTCTTGAAGGTAGCGCTGGTCACACGGTTGCGGCCTGCCTGCTTGGAGGCATACAGGGCCTTGTCCGCACGGTCGAACAGGCGCTTGGGATCTTCGCCCGCAACCATTTCGGCGATACCGAAGGAACAGGTGACCACCTGCTGCTTGATAAGCTGGGTCGTCTCGATGGCGTGACGGAGCTTTTCGGCCAAGAACTGGGCGTTCTGGATAGGCGTGTCGCCGCAGAGGATCACGAACTCTTCGCCACCCCAGCGGACCAGGGCGTCGGTGTTACGGATCTTGCCCTGGATAAGCTTGGTGAGGTTCACCAGCACCTCGTCGCCAACGTTGTGGCCCCAGGTGTCGTTCACGTCCTTGAAATGGTCGATATCCAGAATCACGAAGGAAACGGGGCTTCCGTTCTTTACCAGTTCTTCGTGTTCACGCATAAGCACGCTGCTGAAGCCCGCACGGTTCAGGCAACCCGTCAGCGGGTCTTCCTTGCTGGACTTTTCGTATTCGCTCTTCTCGATTTCCAGGGCCTTCAGGTTCTTTTCCAGCTCCTCGCGCTTTTTCTTGTTGGCGGCCCGTTCACGGCTGTAGTCGAAGAAGCGGATAATCAAGATGATCAAGAAGGTCACAAACCAGATAGCGACGATGATGGTCACCAGGTCTGCCCAGGCAATCTTCTTGCCCTTGAAGCAGAGGCCGCGAATTTCCATGGTGCCGTAGCCCAGGGGAGCGTTGGTTCCTGTCTGGATTTCGATAAGGGGCACGTTGGACAGGTCCACGCGGGCCTTGTGTACGTTGATTTCGTTCTGGGCCACCCACCAGCCCGCCACGCGGAATTCCTGGGGCACGAACACCGCAGGATAGGTTTCTTCTAGCGGGAAAAATTCCAGTTCGTTGAATTTCAGGGAACTTTCGTCGCCTTCGCGGTAAATGGACGGATCGTAGCTGCGCATGTAGAGGCGCACCGTTCCCTCGCCGCGGGGCTTAATCCACACGAAAATGCTGTCGTAGTGGGAAAGGTCCAATCCTTTGGTCTGGCCATCTCCCAGCAAAATCTTGATACCCGCAAAGGGATAAGCGTAACCTTCCCGCAGCTCGTAGTCCACCACCACGGAAGAATCCGTGCGGATCAGCTTGACAGCGGAATTACCGCCGTCGGCGGAGTCCGTCTGGGCGATAATGTAGGGGTAATCGGAAAGGTTCAAGAAGACAATGTCGTTCAGCCCCTTGTGGTAAGCCGTAAGGGCGATAACCGTAGCGGCAAGGAGCACAAAAATCAGGATGTTCATC
>CACXMH010000011.1 GCA_902768715.1 Fibrobacter succinogenes
CGGAGAAGTCGCCGTTTTCGAAGTGCTTCACGTTGAGGGAGTTGCCATCGAGCTTGGAGGTCTTGAACGGCATTTCCACTTCGACCTTGGACTTCGGACCCTTGGACGGTTCCCAGTTGTCCTTGGCAAACTTGCCTTCGAAGTCAGAAATCACGACATCCGGAGCCTTGGACTTCCAGTTATCCCACTTGATATCCGGGTCAACCCAGTCGATATTTTCGGTGAAGGTAATCTGATCGACAAAGATGGTCACAGGAGCGGGCTTGCCCGGTTCACCCTGGTTTTCACCCTTACCGACAGAGAAGCGGATTTCCTGAATCTTGTTCCACTGGATATCCTTGGCGACTTCGGCCTGCTTGTTGGCGTCCCAAGCCTTGCCCTTGTCGTTGAACTTCTTCAGAGGAATCTTCACCAACTTCCAATCGGTGCCCACCTTGGCGCCTTCGATCCAGTCGTTCAGGCTGACCTTGGTCTGGCTCTTGATGTCGTTGCCCTGGTTGTCGAGGATACCGACATAGACCTTTTCGCCGCCGAGCTTACCCTTGATCCAGAAATAGAGACCGCCCTTGTTGCGGACCTTGGACAGATCGGCATACTTGCCTTCGCCCATGGAGTAGGTCACGCCGGACCAGTCGTTATTGTCGATGTACAGGGCAAGCACGTTGGGGTTGCCGCTGGTCTTGGACTTGGCTTCGCGCTGGGCGGAAAGACCACCGTAGCTGTAGCTGAAGCCCTTCAGGTTGTTGTCGTAGAAGGTGACAAGAGTTTTGGCCTTGCCATCCAGCTTTTCGGGATTCTTCGGACCGTCGATGACGTCTTCGTTTTCATCCCAATAGACAATCTTTGCCTTGGGGGCAGCCTTCTTGTTGCCCTTCACGATTTCGATGTTATCTACCCAGATTTCGAAATCCTTGGCACCGCTCTTGTCGATAGAGAAGCGGATTTCAGCAATCTTGTCCCAGTCGATACGGGCCGGGAATTCGGACTTGCGAGTGTTATCCCAGTAGAGACCGCGGTCAGGGAAATCCACCAGAGGAATGGAAACCTTTTTCCAGTCCGTGGTGATGGCGCCGCCCTCGATGTACTTGTTCATAGGGAGAACGACCTGGGTTTTCTTGCCATCGGACACTTCTTCGTCCAAAAGACCAATCTTCACGGCTTCGCCGCCCTGCTTGCCCTTGATCATGAACTCAATCTTGGAGTCGAGCATGAACTTGTTCAAGTCAAAGGTTTCGTTGTAAAGGCAAACGGAAGCGCCCGAATATTCACTGGGATCCAGCTTGATATTCAATGCGGCCTTGGACTTGTAACCGCCGTCCTTAGTGATGGTGATACCCTTGCTCTTGCCGCCGTAAGCGTAGTCAAAGCCCCCCGGACGATACTGTTCGTCGAAGAACTTATAGACGACTGTTTTCGGCTTTTTCGGCTGAGCCATTGCAGCCACGCTTACACCCAGGAGGATGACGGACGCGACTTTCAATGTTTGCTTAATCATATGTCGTTTCCTTATGTTTGTGTTTTTACTTGAAATTTTACTTGAAATTAAACTTTTACGGCTGATACCAGGGGCCATCGGGGTATTTTTGCGTGTACACCCGAAAACAAAGGCTTACTTGGCCTCTTTCAGCATCTTTTCCACCAGTTCCTTGCTGAAGCGGTCCTGGCGCTTGCCGTTGATGTAGAAGTTAGGCGTACCCTGAACTCCGACCTCGACCCCAAGTTTGAAGTCCTTGTCGATACGGGCCTGCATGGCGGAGTCGAGAACCATGTCCTTCTTGAACTGTTCGATGTTCAGGCCCACCTGCTTTGCGACTTCAACAAAGATGGAATCGCCCAGTTCGCGGCTGTGGGGAGCGAGAGCGTAACGGAATTCCCAGAACTTGCCCTGCTTGTGGGCGGCGATGGAAGCAGCCGCTGCAGCCGGAGCGTTGGCGTGGAAGCTCAGGGGGAAATGCTTATAGACGAACTTGATCTTGTCGCCGTACTTGTCGTTCAGCTCCTTCATGGTAGGAGCGATACGGGAGCAGTAGGGGCACTGGAATTCGGTAAATTCAACAATGGTGAGCTTCGGGTTCTTGGTGTTGCCAAATACCGGGCTATCTTCGTCGGGAATGTCCCAGACCTTGTTGTCCGCTTCCATTTCGGCACGGGCCTGCTCCAGGGAGATTCCGCGCTTATCGAGGGCGTACTTGATAATTTCAAATTCTTCCTTGACCTGCTTGAAATCCTTTTCCAGGGAGTCCAGCTTGGCCTGCTGGTTGAAAGAAGAACCGGCAGAAGCCTGGTTGCACGCCACGAGGCTTGCGAAGAAGATTGCCATAGCAACGAGAGAGAGACGTTTCATAGATGTCCTTTTATCAGTTAAAAACAAGCAGATTCACATCTGCATCCTGCGAGAATATACAATAAAATGAGTCCTTCTTTGGGGTTCTTTTTTTGATTTGGCCTTTTACCGCACTTTGTAAACAAAAAGAAACAACGGTGGCAGATGAGGTACGAGCCTCATGCCTCAAAGCGAAGCGACCTCAAACCCCTATCCCCTAGCCCCTAATTACTACATTTATGCCATGGTTCTGAACATCATCTGGCTTGTTTTCTTTCTGGGCGCCTTTGTGGCCTGCATGGTCCAGTGGCTCGCCTTCGGTGATTCCGGCATTTTCAACAAGGCGATCCTCGGCGCATTCGACATGTCGAAAACCGCATTCGAAATCGCCATCGGCCTTACGGGAATCCTTTCCCTGTGGCTCGGCATCATGAAAATCGGCGAAAAGGCGGGAGCTGTGCAGATTCTCGCGAAAATCGTCTCTCCCCTGTTCAGCCGACTGTTCCCCGAAATTCCCAAGGGTCACCCCGTGGTGGGTACCATGCTCATGAACATCAGCGCCAACATGCTGGGCCTCGACAACGCCGCCACTCCCATGGGCCTCCAGGCTATGAAACAGCTTCAAGAAATCAACCCCAACGAAGACAAGACTGTCGCCAGCAACTCCCAAATCATGTTCCTGGTGCTGAACGCCAGTGGCCTTACGCTGATTCCCGTGAGCATCATGACCTACCGCGCCCAGATGGGAGCCGCAAACCCAAGCGATGTGTTCTTACCCCTTTTGCTTTCTACGTTTTTCAGCACCATCGCAGGCATTATCGCCCTGAGCTTTTTCCAGAAGGTGAAACTCAAAGACCCCATCACTGTAGCCTGGCTCGGCGGTGGCGTTGCCGTCGTAGTCGCCGTCATGGTATATTTCAGCCGCCTTACGGCAGAAGCCATCGGCACTACCAGCCTCTTTATCAGCGGATTTGTGCTGTTCGGCATCATTGTCGCCTTCTTGGGGCTTGCCATCTATAAAAAAGTCCAGGCCTACGAAGCTTTCGTGGAAGGAGCCAAGGACGGATTCCATACCGCCGTGATGATTATCCCGAACCTAGTGGCTATCCTCGTGGGCGTGGCCGTATTCCGTGCCAGCGGAGCCATGGACTTGCTCATGAACGGGATTTCGTGGGTACTAGGACTGTTCGGAGCAGGAAACGACGTGGTGCCGGCTCTGCCCACCGCCCTGATGAAACCCTTGAGCGGAAGCGGCGCACGGGGCATGATGATTGACGCCATGAAGAGCATGGGTCCCGACAGCTTTGCAGGACGCCTCAGCTGCATGTTCCAGGGGGCTGCTGACACAACGTTCTATATCATCGCCGTCTATTTCGGTTCTGTAGGCGTAAAAAAGACCCGCCACGCCGTCACCTGCGCCCTGATAGCTGACGCTGCCGGCGTAATTGCAGCCATCGCCATCGCCTACCTGTTCTTCCCGCCAGTGTAACAAGGAAGGGTACGCTCCATGCGTCTGATTCCTTTCGCCATACTCGCGTTCTGTGTCGCCGTCCTTGCGGAAACACCTGCAGACATCGATTCAACGGTGAAAGTTGCACAAAATGTTCCCGTGGATACCGTTTACGACACCGTCTTTGTAAATACGGGAAGCGGAATTCCATGGAACAATGAGTACTTTGACCCCAGCCGTTTACTACGGCACGATACTTTCGACCCGGCACTAAGTGTGGCGTACACATATTCCGTAAGTTTCTTTTCCAGCCCTTGGGGAAGTTTCAGCCAGCAAAGTTACCTGGCGCACCTCGCCTACCAATTCACACCTGAGCTCCATCTATATGCCGATTTGGGACTCTGGATGCCGCTATATGTGAACTGGAATGAGCCCAAGTCTATTGCCAGGGAAGATATTCAGCAGGGCAATGTACAATTCGTGATGCCGGGAGTTGAGCTGGAGTACAAGCCCACCAACAACACCACATTCCGCCTGATGATTATCAACGAAAACGACGCCGTCAAGGCCTATGGACCTTGGCGTTACCGCTACGGACGCTGCCATACCTGGAGTGACCCGTATTACTGCAGGTAAATCAGGTACAGCGCTCCGGCAAGTGATTCCAGTACCGAACGGGCAGGCAACGCCTCAAAAGTTTCGGATTTTCCCGTTCCTTAATTGCAATAGACTTGTAGAATTCTTTCCACAAATCGGTAAAAGAATCCTTTAAATCCATGGTTCCAGATTTATAACCGGGAAGAGTTACCACCTGACAGCCCGAGCGGTCGTGAAAAAGACCGTAGTCTCGCTTGGAATCATAAATCAACCATTTTTCGCCAGCAAACCGTTTGGAAAAATGGGTCTCCATAAGCGTCAAGACATCGTATTTCGGCTCGATTTCGGCGCAGAGCATGTTGTCGGGACCAACGGCAAAGCGGACAAGACCGAGCATTCCCCCAGCTTCCCTGCGCACGGACTGACCCAGCTTGTAAAGCGGGAGCATTTCTGCCGAAGCTGGATTTTGACCGTAATTTGGGTCCACACCTGAAAAGAGCTTTTTCAAGAAAGCAAAGATTTTCATTTCGACGCCATCCTCCTCGGACAAAAAAGCTGCATGGAGCAGATTATAAACCTCCTCGCTGGCGAAATTGACTATAGCTCGATGGAGACGGGTCGCAGATTCACCGCTGGTCTCGATTCGGAATGGTTGCATAAACATGTCCACGGGAGTTGTGGCGCGATCAGGACGAATTTCGCCCACATCCAAGTGCTGGCGGTATATCTCGAAAACAGTACTCAAGAAGCCATCGAAGGAGGAGTCGTATTGGATGGAAAGGGACATTGTTAGGTAGTAGGTTATAGGTTGTAGGGATTAGGATCTAGGGGTTAGGGCTGATGGAAACAAGAGGTTTTAATGTGAGATGTTGGGTGTGGGATGTGGGATTAGAAAAGTTTCGTGATTAGTGGTTAGGGGGAAGTATGGGGCTAAAGCCCCAACTGCTCGGCTCAATCACGCCAGACCGCGAGCGGTCTGTCGCGATACTCGCCTTATGCAGTTGTCCCCTGATTCGCACTGCGTAGCTCACCACCCCTTCTTGCCGGAATCATAGTTAGGCTCTATGCAGGCAGGGCCAGCGGGGTATTGCTGAACAAATCCAACTGGCCAGACTTTGGGCGTGGCAATAGCAAAGGCCGAACCATCTCGGGGTAAAGCCTGCGCAGGCTTGCAGGAGTGTCTGGGTGGTAGATGAAGTACTTGGCCCGCTTGAGGACCACCCCCATCTTCTTCAGCTGTTCCAGCCGGATTTTCCCGAAACGCCTGCCCGAGACGATTAGCTGGGCGGACTTGACACCGATTCCCGGAACTCTGAGAATCATCTCGTAGTCAGCATGCTGAATATCTACAGGGAACATTTCCGGATGGCGCAGCGCCCACCCGATTTTCGGGTCCAGTTCCAGATCCAGGTTCGGGTGTTCCTCGTCCAAAATTTCGTCGTAGCGGAACTTGTAGAAACGCATGAGCCAATCCGCCTGGTAAAGCCGATGTTCCCGGACCAGAGGAGGCTTGGTGGTAAGCACCGGCAGGCGCTTGTCTGCATTGATAGGTACATAACCCGAATAATAGACACGCTTGAGTTTTTGCTTGTTGTAAAAACCCGAGGTCAGGGAAAGAATCTGGTAGTCCGACTCCCCCGACGCCCCCACAATCATCTGGGTGCTCTGCCCCGCCGGCAAGAAACTCGGGGTGTAACGGCTCACGGAAGCCTTGTATTCCAGCTTGCGTTCGGCAAAGAAGTTCATGGGCGCATAAACTGAGGCAAAGTTCTTTTCGGGAGCGAGATACTGCAGAGACCTGTCGGAGGGAACTTCGATATTCACGCTGCTCCGGTCGGCATATAGACCTGCCTCGTAAAGCAGGCGGGCGCTAGCACCGGGAATCGCCTTCAGATGGATGTAACCGCCAAAACGATGTACCGTCCGGAGTTCGCGGGCAATTTTTACCAAAAGTTCCATTGTATAGTCCGGATCTTTTATCACCGCCGAACTCAGGAACAGGCCCTCGATATAGTTCCGACGATAAAACTCGATGGTAAGCTGGATAAGCTCTTTTGGCGTAAAGGTGGCACGGGGAACGTCGTTGCTCCGGCGGTTCACGCAATAGGCGCAGTCGTACTTGCAGGCGTTGCTGAGCAAAACCTTCAGCAGGGAGACGCAACGCCCGTCGGCGGCCCATGTATGGCAAATGCCCGCACTGCAGGCGTCGCCAAGCCCGCCAGGAGGTGCACAGCGGCTTGAACCACTCGACGAACAAGATACATCGTACTTGGCCGCCGCCGATAAAATTTTCAGTTTTTCACGAACATCCATGCTTGCTTTTTTGTATAGTTACTCTTATGAGCACTAATATACATAAAACTGCACAAAAAAGCAATAGTTAATGTAATTTTTTCAAAAAAAAGCCCGCCCCAAACGGAGCGGACTTTTAATTTCAGGAAGATTCCCGTGATTCTATCGCCCTATCGCTATGCTCCAGGGCTCCAGAATGACAGCGGGGATGACAACTCTGAGATTAGCCCAGGGTGACGATAACCTTATGCACACCCTTGGTGAAGATCGGAGCCACGTCGGCGTCAATCTTCTTGCCATCGACGATCATCTCGGCGACACCCTTGCACACGTGCTTCGGGTTCTTCACTTCGATTTCGTAGGTAGCGCCGCGGAACTTGCGGGTCACCTTGAAGCCGTCCCACTTGGAGGGGATGCAGGGGTTGATAATCAGGCCCTTGAAGCTTGCGCGCACACCGATGATGAACTGCGTTGCAGCCTGGTAGGTCCAGGAGCTGGTTCCGGAGAGCCATGCGTTACGGCCCATACCGAACTGCTTGTGTTCGTCACCGAGAATGTTCTGCGGGTAGCAATAGGGTTCAGATTCGAACTCGTCCAGCTTGGTGTTCTTGGAAGCCGGGTTAATCTGGTTGTAATACTGGAAAGCCTTGTCGCCACGGCCGAGAATGGTTTCGGCAATCATCACCCACGGGTTGGTGTGGAGGAAGATACCGCCGTTTTCCTTGGCTCCAGGAGGATAGGTGGATATGCCACCCACGTTGGGGTCGAAGCCGCGGTAGCCCGGAGTGGAGCTCTTCACGCCGTTGGCGGTGTTCAGGAGCTTGTTCAGGCTGTCCATGCCCTGCACAGCGCGTTCACCGGTAGCGATACCGGAAATCACGGACCAGGACTGGCTATTGCAGTAAATCTTGCCGTACTTGGCCTTGTTGGTACCGTAGGCGTTGCCCTGCTTGTCGAACCAGCGGACCCACCACTTGCCGTCCCAGGCGCTCTTGTTGAAAGCGGCCTTCACGTCTTCGTACCACTTCTTGTACATTTCCACGGACTTCTTGTCGCCGAGAGCTTCGCAGATGTCCATCATCTCGAGCAATGCCTTGGCGTAGAGGCCGGTGTTGAAAGAAGATTCTGCACCGAGAGGCAGGTTCATGCAGTCGTTCCAGTCGGCAAAGCCGAGGAGCGGAAGGCCATGCTTGCCCAGGTGAGTGCGTGTAAAGTTGAGGGAGCGCTTCAGGTGTTCAAGGACAGTGCCCTTTTCACGCTGGGCGCGCTTCTTGCCGGCTTCATAGAACGGGATGACTTCCTTGAGGAGGCTCATCTTGCCGGTTTCCTTGAGGTAGTTGGCCACCGTGAGCACAATCCACAGGTGGTCATCGCCGTACCAGTCTGCATAGGCAGGCTTGCCGTGTTCGTCGAGAACACCCTTCTTTTCGCGGGAGTCACCGGCGTTGGCTTCGTTACCCGTATCCTCTTCCAAAGCGAGAGGAGCATACTGGTGCATGGCGTTACCTTCGGGGCGCTGCACAGAGAGCAAATTCTTGGCAAGGACCAGAGCTTCTTCGGGCATGTGGCTCATAACACCCATCAAGTCCTGGCTGGAGTCACGGTAACCAATACCGCGGCTGGTGCCGTAGCCCAGCTGGTACAGGGATAGGTAGCGGCTCCAGTTCTTGGTGGTGTGGCACTGACGGGGGTTGTGGACGTTCACCATAGAGTTGAACGCTGCATCCGGAGTCTGTACCTGGATAGTAGAAAGGTAGTTCTGCCAGAACTTGGCCAGTTCGTCAAAGGCCTTGTCCACGTTCTTCAAATCACGATACTTGGCGATAGCCTTGGCGGCAACCTTCAGGCTCTGTTCCTGACCCAGCTGGGTGCAGGTGCGGAAGGTCTTGCCTGCGGCAATCTTGCCGGCGTGGATCATGAGGGCGGCAATGTTGTCGCCACGGTCGCATTCGCTGTTGGAAAGTTCCTTGTTGGCAAGGCTGAGCGGAGCGGCCCAGGAGCCCATTTCGTTTGCGCCCAGGAACACGCGGCGGTCACCGTCGAAGCTACCGACCTTGCAGTTGGCGGTCACGTAGTTCACGGCGAAATCACGCTTCATGTAGGCGTACTGTTCCAGCACCACATGGCCATCCTTTTCCCAGTGGCCCTTGAGGGTCATGGTCTGGGGAACCCAGTCGGCGTTGGTGAGCTGCTTTTCAGCTTCGAAATGGCTGAATTCATAGACCGGGACAATATCCACTTCCTTGGCGGTCTTGTCGAGGTTGGTGACCTGGATGTCCTGGAGGAGGGTGTTGGATCCGGTGGGAACGAAAATCGTCACCTGCGTACGGAGGCCTTCGCATTCGGCGATCCAGCGCATGTAAGAAAGACCCACGTGGCATTCCCACTTCTTCATCTTGGTGAGGGTCGGGACCACGAACGGGGAGAACACGGTGTAACCCTTGGCGTTCTTCACACGGATATAGATGGTGCTGGCCTTGAAGTCAGAGCAGGGCATCTGGGCGATGTACTTGGTGATACGGTTCAGGGCCGGGTCGCCCTTGCAAACCAGGGTACCGCCGGTGGTATCCACGATACCGCCGAAGTTCAAAGTACCGACGTAGTTGCACCACTTGATCGGGGTTGCCGGGGTGGTGAGCACGTATTCTTTCTTGGCGTCATCGAAGTAGCCGTACTTGGCGGCCGGGGCCTTGGAGGCGACCTTCTTGACACTCTTCTTCTGTTTTGTAGCCATTGTATCTCCGTGAGAGGGGGTTGTTAAAAGGTTTTGGGGTATGAGGTGATGAGGTATGAGCTATTGCAAAATACACCGTCACCTAATACAACTTTTGATGCAAATTTAGTAAAGTCCTATAAAGCTCAAAGGCACGAAGTGCCGACCTCATCGCTCAAAGCGACCATCGGGAGCGACCTCACACCTCTTTCTTCTGGTTGAAATTCTCGAAATCCCGGTTACCGAAGTTAATGTAGAAGTAGCCGTCCAGCTTCTTGTTGCGGATGGGGTCCCGCAGAATGCCGATGGCGGCACGCACATACTTGAGTTCCACCAGAATGTGGTCCCGGCTCATGCAGTTGAGGAACGGACCTTCGGGGTAAAGGGTCGGGCGAGGTTCTTCGGCGATCATCTTCTCAAGATTCTCGATTTCCTGGACCAGGCGGCGCTCGTGGGCTTCCAGGGTGCGGATAAGTTCCTTGTTCTCGGCACCGTAGAGGAAGGCGAAACCCAGCGTCCTCGGGTCGTCGTTGAAGCCGGTCAGGTGCTTGAGGACCTCCTTGCGGAGGGTTTCCTTCCCCTTATCGGTAATGCTGTACATCACGCGCTCGGGGCGGTTGCCGTCTTTTTCGGCACGGCCTAGGATGCTTCCATTCTTTTGCAGGGTGGTCAAGCGGTTATAGACCGTGGAGGTGCTGATCTTTGCCCAGCGGTCCAGCTCGCGGACCCTAATCTCCGTAATGATGTCGTAGCCGCTGCGTTCTTTTTCATCAATCAAGCCCAAAAGCACTAGGTCATAACGATTCATCAAAAATCCTTCGTTTTAACGCGAAATTATTCGCACGTGTGATTATTCCAACTTGGAATATATACAAAAAAAGCACAAAAGGACAAAAAATCGTAAAAAAGGTGTGAATTTTACGAAAAAATTAGTTTACAAAATTGCGTTAAGGGTTTTTATTACACATCCTGTCGTACATTTCCTTTTTTTGCTCGGACGTGTATTTTTCGTCGGCCGTTCCTTGCGCCGTCATATTGAGCATATCCCCTTCGCATGTGGCAAACATGGTCATATCCGTTTCGTCTGAAGCCGCCGCCATGGTTCCAAAAACGGTGAGTAAGGCAGCTGTTTGCATACATTCTTCTTCGCTTTGGGCTTTACCTTCAGTAGCAATACTAAACCACAGGTCACCGTTGTCCTTGAATTTGATAGTTACATCAACTGAAGAATCCGCTTCAACTTCTTCAAAATGCCATACATCGTCATCTAACGAGAATGAACAGTCCATTTTCTGGTTTGGCACAAACTTGGTAACGTCCATGCCCGTGGAACCCGACGAAGTGTTTGCGGAACCGCCCCCAAAATCACTAAACCAATCATCTCCCCAGCCATCATCAGGAAAATCGAAGGATTCTGAACTTGTGCCACCGCCCGTGGAACTGCTACTTTCTGAACCTACATTAGCCGAGCTGCCCTTCGTAGATCTATTACCCCCAACCTGGTTAAACCCGGGAATATCCGAAAGGTCGTCATCACCGCGGGAATCCTTGTCTGGGCTGGAAACGCTCTGGGAGCAAGCCCAGAACAGAACTAAACTGGAACAGGCCAAGGCGATTTTCAACAATTTCATAACAAGCCCCTCTCTAACTTAAATCAAAATATATAAATCTTGACAAATTCGTCTATATGGGATTGTCAATATCCACAAATACCGCTGGAATTCCCAAATCGGCCGTAATTTTTTTCGCCAAGGCCCGAACTCCGAAGACCTCGGTCCGGTGGTGGCCGCAGGCAATGAGGTTAAAACCGGCCTCTTCTACCGCAATAGGCACGTTTTCCTTGATTTCGCCGGTCACAAAAGCGTCGCAGTCCAGGGCCATGGCCTCTTCTAGGCCAGAAGCGCCGCTCCCGCTGCAGATGGCCACACGGCGGATCTTGTCCGAGCCGAACATGAAGCTGTTCTGGACGCCTGCAGGGAACGCCTGGGCTGCAATTTCCAGAAAACGCTCCTTGGAAACAGGCGTGCCCCACTCCCCCACCTGGCCCACGCATTTTTCACCTTCTTGCATAAAGCCTTCTACCACCTTAAGTCCCAAGGCCTTGGCAATCAGGGCATTGTTCCCGATTTCGGGATGACCGTCCAGAGGCAGGTGAAAACCGTAGAGGGAAATCCCGTGCTGCATGAGCTGGCGGATGCGCCTGCCGAAATGACCTACAGGAACCTTGGAATCCCCGTTCCAGAACCCGTTGGGGTGATGGACGATGATGGTGTCCGCACCCTCTTCGATGGCGCGCTCAATCAGGCGGTCGCGAAAAGAAACACCCGTTACCACCTTGGTCACCTTGTCAGAAGCCTCGACGCAAAGTCCGTCAACGCAGTAATCCTTGAACGCTGCCGGAGTGAGTAAACGGTCTAGCCAACACGAAAAATCCTTCAATTCCATAAAAGCCTCTAATAGCAGTCTCTACTGAATATATAACAAAAAATGCGAAAAAACGAGATTTTTCCGAAAAATGTAACCATATGTTATCACCGAAGGTGGCCGTAAATTCCTAGAAATCACATTTGCGGATGAAGAGGAAAAACAAAATAGAGAAGACTTTCGATGAGAGTATCGCCTATTTGCTGAGAAAGGGCCGTGAAAAGCTTGGCCACTCTCAGGACCTCGTCGCCCAGGAAGCGGGCATCAGTCGGATTACCCTAGGGAAATGGGAGCGGGGCGAAAAGACTCCGAATTCCTTTGATCTGTACAATGTGCTCAAGGTCCTCAAGTGGGAACCTGAAGATTTTTGGACTGAATTGGGCAAGCATTTTGAGCCGACGGCAAAGCCCCTGCGGATTGCCGCCGAACGAACCAAAATAAAAGCCTATATCGAACAGACCAAGAAAAAACGATAGCATAAAGGAAAATCCCCCGCGTCGGCGAGGGATTTCTTGTGCTTCAAGTTCCGGTTGTACTTCGTCTTGTCGCGGACCACCCTGGTCCGTAACGTGGCTCCGTTCTGGGAGCCGTCTATGCGTAGCGCTCGCATTCTTGCGCTTTCTGTTGCGGCTTCGGCAACCTTGCCCGCCGCTTTCGCTCTGTTTTTAGCCATAGGGGCCTCCTTAAGGGGCAAATATAAATTATTATTTTTAGGCAGTAAAGGGGCCAAGTTTTCTTTTGTACGACTCCATCGCAGATAGTATTCGCCGTCATGGTTTCAAGCGCCTGCTGCTTGCAGTTTCGGGCGGTCTGGATTCTATTTGCCTAGCGCATTATTTTATTTGCAATAAAGCGGCATTGTGCATTGAATGGCTAGGGATTGCCCATGTGCATCACGGGCTACGGGTCGGAACGGCAGACCGCGATGCCGCATTTGTGGAAGCTTTCGCAAAAACGCACAACGTTCCGTTTTTCTTGAAGAAACTGGACGGCGAGGCACTCAAGGCCGCCGAAGGTTCGCTGGAAGAAAACGCACGGGACGCAAGGTATAAAGCGCTGGAAGAAATATTCAACGAGACAGAAGATCCCCGCCTGCGCGGGGATGACAATAAGGACGTCATCGTCACTGCTCATCATGCAGGCGACCAGGCGGAAACCATGTACATGCGGCTCCATCGCGGAACGACGCTGGCGGGACTCCGTGGAATTCAGGAATTTCGCGTTCTTAGCAATAGCCAGGGCGATGCGGGCGGACAGCACTTAGGAGCATGCTCCTTAGTGCGCATGGCCACCAAGGTGGGGCTGGCGTCTGAAGCCACGCTAGAGGGGGTGATGGAAGACCGTGCAACGGGCTGCAATCAGGGGGAAACCTCCCCCACCTCGCGCCTATTCCGTCCTTTCCTTTCCATCACCCGCGAAGAGCTTCTCGCCTACGCCCGCGAAAACAATCTTGAATGGGTGGAAGACGAAAGTAATGCCGACGTGAATTTTGCCCGAAACAGGATTCGGCACGAGATGTTGCCACGGCTGGAGCGTGAATGCCCCGGTGCGGCGGCTCAGCTTTGCCGGATTGCCGCCCTTGCGGACAGGGCGTACGGGAAGGTGATGGAGGTGTGCGATGGGGTATTCGGGACATGCCTGCGCGAGGATGACATTCCTCGTGTCTCAATCACTCTCGACAAAAAGAAGCTCCGCAAGGTGCTGCTGGCCCACGAGAACACCGACCTTTCCGAGATGTTTCGGCTGTGGCTTTCGGAGAAGGGCCTGCGATTCCCTATCGGGTTCTTTTACTGCCCCAAGGAGCCTGCCTGCGTCAAGATTCCCCACCACGCCGTTTACCGCAGGCGCGCCATCGTAAAAATCGGCCAGTCAGTCCGAATTTGCGAATTCGACAGCCCCGAAGAAGCCGAGATTTTTGTATCTTGCGGAAAGAAAAATAAAGGATTATAATGAGCCAACCCAAGAAGCCCACCTCCCCTTTCAAGAATCGCAATTTTATCATCGTCCTTGTGATGCTTTTGATGCTGTTCGTGATGTTCCCCCTTACAGGGAAAAGCAGCGAACAAGACATGACCCGCACGGAATTTCTCGCCATGATGGGAGATTCCACCAAGGTGATTACGGAACTCACGCTCCAGAAAACCCCCGACGGCATCATTATCGAAGGGGCCTACCAGATGAGCCCCGAAGAAATCGCCAAGGCAAACGAACAGCGCAGCGCCCTCGCCCGCTTTACCCGTTCCGAAAAGGACAACGGGAACACCAAGCGGTTCAAGAGCCACATGCTGGAAATTTCCAACGAGCAGATTACCGCCTGGGAAATGTTCAAGGGCGTCAAGGTGAAGGTGATCCACGAATCTTCCACCTGGATCGACACGCTGGTGGCGTTCCTGCCCGCGCTCTTGCTGATTGCCTTCTTCTACCTCATGATGAGCCGCCAGATGGGCGGTGGCGGCAAGAACCCCTTCAGTTTTGGAAAGAGCCAGGCCAAAATCATCGGGAGCGACCCGAAGAAAAAGACCACCTTCAACGACGTGGCCGGCTGCGACGAGGCCAAGCAGGACCTGCAGGAACTGGTGGAGTTCCTGAAAGACCCGAAAAAATACGTCGAACTGGGCGGACGGATTCCGAAGGGGGCGCTGCTGGTAGGCCCTCCGGGTACCGGCAAGACCCTCCTTGCCCGTGCGGTTGCTGGCGAAGCGGGAGTGCCCTTCTTCAGCATGTCGGGATCTGACTTTGTGGAAATGTTCGTGGGCGTTGGTGCAAGCCGCGTGCGCGACCTGTTCGACACAGGCAAGAAGAACGCCCCCTGTATTCTGTTTATCGACGAAATCGATGCCGTGGGTCGCCAGCGCGGTGCTGGCCTCGGTGGCGGTCACGACGAACGCGAACAGACCTTGAACCAATTGCTGGTGGAAATGGACGGCTTTGCGGCCAACGAAGGCGTGATTCTGATTGCGGCCACCAACCGCCCCGACGTGCTGGACAAGGCACTGCTCCGTCCGGGCCGTTTCGACAGGCAAATCGTGGTGGGACTCCCCGACCTGAAGGGCCGCGAAGAGATTTTGAAGGTTCACCTGAAAAAGCGGAAGGTCCCCCTGGACAAGGATGTGGACGTTTCCGCCATCGCAAAGGGTACGCCCGGACTTGCCGGTGCCGACCTGGAAAACCTGGTGAACGAGGCTGCGCTCCTGGCCGCACGTTTCAACAACAAGAAGGTCACCATGCTGGACTTCGAAGAAGCCCGGGACAAACTCAGCATGGGCGCAGAACGCCGCACGCTGTTGATGACCGACGAAGAAAAACGGCACACCGCCTACCACGAAGCGGGACACGCCCTGATGACGCTCCTGTGCAAGCATTCTGACCCGCTCCACAAGATTACCATTATCCCCCGCGGCCGCGCTCTGGGCGTGACCATGAGCCTGCCGGAACGGGACCAGGTGAGCTACAGCCGGGAATACGCCGAAGAACGCATCATGATCATGATGTCTGGCCGCCTTGCCGAACTCATCTTCTTCAACCACCAGAGCACCGGCGCTAGTAACGATATCCAGCGGGCGACAGAACTGGCCCGCAAGATGGTGACCGAATGGGGGTTCGACGAAGAAATCGGACCGGTATGCTACAGCCGCGCCGACGGCGAGGTGTTCCTGGGCCGCGAAATCAGCAAGCCAAAGGAAATGTCCGAAATGATGGCGGAAAAAATCGACAACGCCGTCAACGGACTTATCAAGCGCATGGATGCTGCGGCACGCAAGTTGCTGGAAGAAAACAAGGACAAGTTGATCGACCTTGCTGAAGCCCTCTTTGAATTCGAAGTCCTGGACCGCGAAGAAATCGACAAGGTCATGGCAGGCGAAAAACTCACTGGCACCAAGAAGAGCCGCCAGTACCAGGCCCTGGAAGAACTGGCCGAAAAGAAAAAGCGGGAAAACACTCCCCCGCCGGACCCGGGAAAACAGCCACCGGTAGCCCCTGCAGCAGACGCAAACGCCACCGTCGCAGAAATCAAGCCCAAGCCCGCCGATGGTTCGGCAACGGCTAGCGACGGCACGAGCCAGGCAACCGCCGTAGAGTCGTCCCAGGATCAGGCCTAAAATGCTGAAAGCCGTCCTGGAAAAAAGCCGTGCACTTCCCTGGACCATCGGGAACAGGATTTTCCCCTGCGCCTCCCCTCTGGTCATGGGAATCGTGAACGTGACACCGGACAGCTTTTTTGACGGTGGAACACACGCCACTCCAGACACCGCCTACGAGCATGCCGTAAACCTGTTACAGCAAGGGGCGGATATACTGGACATCGGCGGCGAAAGCAGCCGGCCGGGAAGTACTCCTGTAAGCGAACAAGAAGAAATGGACCGGGTATGCCCCGTGGTAGAAAGCCTTGCGCAACTGCAGGACATTTCCGAAGACCTGGGAAACCCCGGACACCGGGAGTTCCTTATTTCTGTAGATACCACCAAGGCGAAGGTCGCCGAGCAGTGCATGCGCCTGGGCGCCCACATTATAAATGACATCAGCGCCTGCACCATGGATCCCAATATGCCATCGGTAGTCGCAAAGACCGGAGCCTCTGTGGTGCTGAACCACATGCGGGGGAATTTCGGCACCATGCAGGCGGACTTCAAGCCCTACGGAAACGTGGTGCAAGAAGTCCGGCAAGAGCTGCTTGCCCAGGCGAAAAAGCTTCTGGACCTGGGCGTCAAGCGAGAAAAGATTTGCCTGGACCCTGGGATTGGCTTCGGAAAGACCGTCCAGGACAATATCGACCTGATGAAATCCCTGGAATGCTTTCTGGATGACGGTTTCCCGGTGCTTATCGGCACATCCCGCAAGTCCTATATTGGCAAAATGCCCGGTCTCGAGCATAGCGACCGGCTGATCCCCACCATCACCGCAGGCATTATTGCTACCTTGGGTGGAGTAAGCTGTATCCGTGTACACGACGTGAAAGAAACGAAAGAATCCCTGCTCTACCTGGAGGCTCTAAAGTCCGATGGTCCTGTTTAAGCTTTTTGACATCATCGATGTCCGCATGGCGGATATTCTGGACATCCTCATCATGTCCATTATCCTGTACTATGTGTTCCAGCTGTTCCGCGGGACACGTGCCGTCCAGATGATCATCGGCGGCATGTTCCTGGTGGTGGCCTGGTTCCTTGCCCAGTGGTGGGAACTCCACACCCTTCTCTGGCTTTTGACCAACCTTGCCACCCTGGGCATTATCGCCATCGTGATTCTTTTCCAGCCCGAAATCCGAAGCGCCCTGACCCGAATAGGCCAGACCGTCAGCCGGGCCAGCTGGCAATCCATCTTTTTCCACGCCAGCGGACTTGACGACGTGACCAAGTCCATCACTACTGCCGTACAGGACCTGGCCAAGAACCATTTCGGAGCCCTGATTGTCCTTGAAAAACGCGTTGGCCTGCGTAACTACGAAGAGACCGGCGAAATCTTGAACGCCCGCATCAGCTCCCGACTGCTCCGCTCCCTGTTTTTCCCCAATTCCGCCCTCCACGACGGTGCCGTGCTCCTGAACAGCAAGTGCATTGTGGCCGCGGGCTGTATCTTGCCCATGCCCACCGCAAACGCAGGCGGCGACACCGGCTACGGCATGCGTCACCGTGCCGCCCACGCCCTCGCCTCCGAATGCGACGCCCTAGTCATCGTGGTCTCCGAAGAAACGGGCTACATTTCCATCGCCTACCGTTCCAGCCTGCGCCGCAACCTGAGCGTCAAGGAACTGGAAACCGAAATCAAGCGCCACTGGGGCGAACTGTTCAAGGACGAACGGGTCGAGGAGAAGGAAGGCAGTGGTTAGGTTTTAGGTTTTAGGTTTTAGGTTGTAGGTATTAGGTTTTAGGTTGTAGGTATTAGGGGTTAGGATCTAGGGGCTAGGATCTAGGATTTAGTAAAGCTGGTCTCAAGAAGTGTCTGGTAGGTCTCAAGAGGTGTCATCCTGAGTGTCCTGTAAGGGCACGAAGGATCCAGGTCAGCGGAATAGTTAGGTTGTAGAAGATGAGCGAAAACAAGAATAATGAGATTGAAGAAAAGAAAAAACGCAAGAAAAAGAACATCGCCATCCTGGTGCTGATGTTCCTTTTGCTTTTGTGCCTTTTTATTGTACAGTGCCACCTGGACCGCATCAAGCAAGAGGCCCTGCGCCGTCAGCAGGAGACCGAACTGGAGGCCCGCCAGCGCTACATTCTGGATAGTTTACGTCGGGCCGAACAGATGCGGGCCGACAGCCTTGCCGCCCTGGAACAGGCTCGCCTTGCCGACAGCCTAAGGATTGCGGACAGTCTTCGCCTAGCGGACAGCCTCCGCATAGCCGATTCTCTGGCGGCGCTGAACCCCAAGCTGAACCAGGACAGCCTCCGCCATGTGCGGGACAGCATCCGCCACGTGCGGGACAGCCTTGCCGCCCTGGAAAAGGCCCGTAACGACAGCCTCAAGCGCATTGCCGACAGCCTTGCCGCACTAGACAAGGCACGAGCCGACTCCCTGGAAAAGAAACGCATTCAAGACAGCATCCGCGCCGCAGACCAAATTCCGCCCAACGCAGAAATCACGCCCCCTGCGGGCCGCTACTACGACCCCATCAAGCTGAAAGTAAAGTGCGACGAAATCAAGTGCAAGACATTCCTCTCTATCAGTGACACACTGAATCCGGTTGAGGCAGGCAAGGCCATCGATTACAACAAGACAGGCTCCGTGTACTACTACGCCGAAGATTCCGTTGGAAACAAGAGCGCCTGGGAAGAAGCCAAGTACGACATGGCCAGCGACAACATCTGCGGAAAGAACGCCTACCCCGTTCCCGTTGGCGGCAAGACCGTTTGCGTCGATGCCTACGAATACCCCAACACCCCCGACGAAAACCCCAGGGACATGGTGAGCCAAGAACAGGCCGCAAGCCTCTGCAAGCAGGCGGGCAAGCACCTTTGCACCATCGACGAATGGCAGGCAGCCTGTCGCGGCAAGGACAACACCAAGTACACCTACGGCAATTCCTACAAGCAGAACAAGTGCAACACCAACACCAAGGCGGCCAAGCGCAGCGGGCGCAAGGAACAGTGCCGAAGCTGGTGGGGCATGTACGACATGAACGGAAACCTGTGGGAATGGACCGCAACCCCCAGCAAGGAACATTCCAACATGTTCTACGTGGCCGGAGGAGCCTGGAACACCAACAACGGAAGCCAGTGCACCGAGAAGAAGTTCAGCTTCTACCCCCAGAACCAGTACCCCAGCGTAGGGTTCAGGTGCTGCAGATAATGTGAAGTGTGAGGTTTGTAATGTGAGATGACAAATTTCACATTACACATCACACATTACACATTGCCTTTTATTCCGACAGCTCTAGATGCAGGTGTTCGGCGTCGCCGCGCTCCCAGATGATTCTGAACCGGGGGCTTAGCCGTTCTGTCACCAGGTTCACGATTTCGCGGCGTTGTTCCAGTGGAATGTACTTTATGCGGAAATCGATAGCCTTGTTTTCGTAATGCTTGGACTTGCGGGCATGGTAAGGCCAGTCGTTCCCGCTGGTAATCACGGGAACATAGTCGTCGCCCAGGACCTGATGAAATGCGTTAATCACCTCCAGCCCAGCCGTGTCCATGGCGGGTTCAAGGCTTTCCAGGTAAACACCCGGCTTCTGCTTGGTCCGCTTGATAAGGAGCTTATGAACTTCTCGCCCACTAAAAGGCTTCACGTTCAAGTGCCTGTAATAATCCTCGGCACTCCAGTCCACCTCCACCTCAGGAGAATCGTACTTGGGAATGGGCCGTGTATTGGCCCGAATCAGCAGATAGACGCCAACAAGCGCCAATATGGCAAGGATCGGGGCAATTAAATACAGGTGCTTCATTTTCCGCGAAAAAATACTATTTTATGAAACATGAAAAAGTTAATTCCTTTTGCAACACTCGCTCTTTCTTCCCTGTTCCTTTTCGGTTGCGGACAGGACAACGTAAACTACACCGGCTGCTGGCTGGGTGAAGAAAACATGGCCTTCGAAGTTCTTACCGAAAACGGCACGGACTACACCATCCGCAACATCAACGGCGACCTGAAGGCAACCGTACAAGACGGGGCTCTCCGTGGCAAGAATACTCTTGACATGGAATACAAGATGAACGTGAAAGGAGACTCCGCCTACTACGAATTCGGCGGAATCGTCACGGGCTACAAGAGAATTACCAAGGAAGAATACGACCGCGTCGTAGCTACCCTGCAGAAAGCCGCCGGAATGTAATCCTTCTTCGTCATGCTCGTCCCGGAACTTTGTCCGGGATAAACTCCAGCGAGCATCCGTTATCAAATCTCGTCATGCTCGCGACCTGTGGTGAGCGAAGTCGAACCAAGGCGAGCATCCGCTTGATTACTTTCCTTCCAGAGTCTCTCTAACTAGCTGGTCCAGGGCGTACTCGCCGGGAGCGCCGCTCCACACGCCCTTGATGTAACCGTCCTTGTCCAAAAGCATAAGGGTCGGGACAGCGTGAATTCCGTAGCGACGCCACAGGTCCTGTGTCGCGTCCCGGTACAGCGGATAAGGCGAAGCGTGGACCTGGCTGTAAAAAGCATTCAGTTCGCCCAGGCCCTCGTTTGAAATCCCAATAACTTCCAGTCCCTTGTCGTCGTACTTCTTGTAGATGTTGGCAAGCACGGGGAGCGTCTTGCGGCAAGGCCCGCACCAGGTGGCCCAGAAATCCAGCAGGGTGGCCTTGGGCTTTTCTTTACGCTTTTCGCCGTTCTTGTAGAAGTTCTTTCCGAATTCGGCAATCTTGCTCCCGATGGCAGAACCTGTCAGGCTGCTGATGTCGTCGGGGCGTTCCGTAAGGGCTGCCATCACGGTCCTTTTCTTGCCGTCGCGGGAAATTTCCAACTTGATCTTGTCCCCCGCCTTGTGGCCCGAAATGGCGATCTGAATCTGGGACATGTCCGTCAAGGGCTTGCCGTTTACACCCACCAGCAAATCGCCAGAGGTCACGCCAACCGCAAAGCACCCAGACTCAGGATGCACGCCCTTGATGTCCAAGGCCAGATGGTTTTCGAAGGTGGTCTTCTTGAAAGAAAGCCCCAGCCAGGGAGCGGCAAAAGAGGCTGTAGTTACCAGGAGTAAAAGTAGAGCAAAAAATCGAATAGACGTATTAAATTTCATACTTAACCTCAAGCAGATCCTCGCCTTCGCGAGGATGACATTCCTCAAACGGATCCTCGCCTGCGCGAGGATGACGTTTCTCAAACGGATCCACGCCTTGGTTCGGCAACGCTCACCACAGGTCGCGAGGATGACACATCATGAGACCCGCAAACCCTAGATCCTAACCCCTAGATCCTAATCCCTAAAATCCTACCCTACTTTTTCGGGTTGCGGTCGTCGTATTCGCCTAGAGACTTGTAGCCGTCATTCAGCATGGCGTCCATCAGTTCGGCCCGCATGGCATGTGCCGCCATCCAGCGGAAGGCCACCACGGAGTAGCACTGCACAGCGTCCACCCCCATCTTGATGAGGTCGTAAATCTTGTAGCCGTGGTCGATACCGCCGCAGGCAATGAC
Source organism: Fibrobacter succinogenes (assembly GCA_902768715.1). Classification (GTDB taxonomy): domain Bacteria; phylum Fibrobacterota; class Fibrobacteria; order Fibrobacterales; family Fibrobacteraceae; genus Fibrobacter; species Fibrobacter succinogenes_L. The sequence continues at coordinate 21,364 of CACXMH010000011.1, forward strand.
GCTCATTTGCGGGTAATGTTCCCGGATGTACTTCACGTTCCAGACCATGTTCTCGTAGAGAGGCCTACCCGAGAGTCCGCCGCAATCCCCGTCGGCCCTGAGGGGCGTCAGGTCTTCGTGGGTCACGGACACCGGAAGCTCGCTAATCTTTGCCGTAGGATAAGTGTTCCCCACCACCACGCCATTCACGCCGGTACGCACCAGCATTTCCATGATAGAAATCAAATGACGTTCCATCAAGTCGGGGCTGAGCTTGGCATATACCGCCTTCCGGATCCCCAGGCTATTGCGGATCTTCATGATTTCCTCGAAAATCCGCTCCGAGAAACTCATGTCCAGATCTACGCGGGACTCTCCTGTATTGGGGCAGCTCACGTTAATCTCGATGTAGTCCGCCGCCTTATAGGCGATGGTGAAACTCTCGATGATGTCCTTGATTTTTTCTTCGGGGTCGGTAAGGCCCGGAGTCTCCGCCACGGAGATGCCTACGCAGAGACCTGCCTTGTGGGCTTTGACCAGCTGTTCATCCACACGCTTGGCTATAACTTCTACACCCTCGTTGTTGAGGCCCATGCTGTTGTAGATGGCCCGGTCCTCTTCCAAGAATCCGATACGAGGGCGGTGGGTGTTCCCTTCCCTGAAGTTACGGGTGGCAGTACCTACAGTAATGCCTCCAAAACCCACGTTGGCGTAATCCTTGATGCGAAGTGCCGTCTTGTTGGCACCGGCGGCCAAGATGATGGGGCAACCGAAATAAAGGGAATTGCTGTGGTCCGCAAAGGTAATGACCCGCTTCAGGGGCTTGCGCAAGTCGGGGCGGCCACCCATGAAAGGAATAAACGGGGCAAACCGCGCCACGTGCTTGAAGGAATCATGCCTGAACTCCGGAGATTTCCGGAAAATCCTGCGGATCAGGGCCAACACCTTGTCGCTGAACTGCAGATAATACTCGTGATTCGTGCACTGAAAACTCATATTAGTTAAATTATAAAAAAATGAGGTACGAAAGGTGGAACAGTCCATAGAAAAAGAAATTCACGGGAAGATGCCCCGCTATCTGGAAACCCTGATGGACCTGGTGCGGATTCCCTCCATCAGTTTCGACAATTTTGACCAGAAATACGTGTTGGAAAGCGCCGAAGCCGTCAAGGCCCTTTTCGAGAAAGCAGGATACACCAACGTGCAGTTTTTGACGCCCAAGAGCGGAAGGCACACGGTCTATGCCGAAAGCCTCACCAGCAAAGACAAGCCTACGGTGCTCCTGTACGCCCATCACGATGTGCAGCCCCCCATGCGGGAGGCCCTCTGGAATTCCAAGCCCTTCGAGCCTGTTCTGAAGGGGGACCGGCTCTACGGCCGTGGAACAGCCGATGACAAGGCGGGAATCGTCACCCACCTGGCGGCGGCCGAACAGGTCCGCAAGCTGCTGGGCGACAAGGGTCCGAACCTGAAGTTCATCATCGAAGGCGAAGAGGAATCGGGCAGCGAAGGCTTCGCAAGCATCCTTCGGGAAAATGCGGAACTCCTCAAGTGCGACGCCGTCATCGTGGCGGATCTGGAAAACTTCGCCAAGGGCACGCCCTCCATCACCACCACCCTCAGGGGCATGAGCGCCATCAACGTGGAACTCCGCGCCACCAAGGCACCCCTCCATTCTGGAAGTTGGTCGGGTCCCATTCCGGATCCTGGGCAGGAACTCTGCAAGATTATCGCCTCCATGACCAAGGCCGACGGAAGCATTACTATTCCGGGATTTTGCGACGGACTTGTCCCCCCTACCCCGGAAGAACTGGAATCCTACAAGAGCCTGGGCATGACCGAAGAAATCTTCCGCAAGGACGGCGGCGTGCTGGACTCGGTCAAGCTGAAGGTGAACGAAGAGGAAATCTTGCTTTCCCTGTGGAGACGCCCCTCCATCGTGGTGACCGCCATGCAGGTAGGGAGTCGCACCAACGCCGGGAACGTGCTGCAGGACTCCGCCTACGCCCGCATAGGCATACGGCTCGCCCCCGGCATGAACGCAGACCGTTGCACACGCCTGCTGGTAGAATTTATACAAAGTAACGTTCCCGACGGCCTGGAATGCACCATCCGGGAAGAAGACGGCGCAAACCCCTTCGTGACGGACACCAGCCACCCCTTCTTCAAGGAGATGGCAAGCGCCATGACTCGGGCCTACAAGAGCGAGACCAAGTTTATAGGTTGCGGGGCAAGCATCCCCGGCGCAGAGCTGTTCCGCAAGACCTTCGGAAACATACCGATTCTGCTGACGGGCCTAGAGGACCCGGAATGTGCCGCACACGGTGAAAACGAGAGCCTGTACGTTCCTGATTTTGAGCACGGCATCGTGGCGGAAACACTGTTCTTTGCAGGAATATGTTCGTAAAGGAGATGCCCGGTCAAGCCGGGCATGACAACTTAAAATATGGCTTATTAATTGTGGAGGCTATATGAAAAAGAGACTTGTAGTATTGACGGGTGCTGGCATCAGCGCCGAATCGGGACTCCGCACCTTCCGCGGAAACGACGGCATGTGGGAACACGAGAACATCGAGGACGTTTGCACTCCCGACGCCCTCCGGCGTGACCCGAAAAGGGTCAAGGACTTCTACAACTTTTTGCGGAAGGGCCTGCCGGAGCACAAGCCCAACGCCGCCCACCTGGCGCTAGCCGAACTGGAAGAGCGTCTGGGCGACGAGTTTTTGCTGGTGACCCAGAACGTGGACGACCTGCATGAACGTGCCGGAAGCAAGCGTGTACTCCACATGCACGGCGACCTGATGAAACTCCGCTGCGTGCGGGACGAGGATCACGAATTCAGTTTTACTGGCGAAGAGACTCTGGAGACCAAGTGCCCCATTTGCGGCGCCAAGACACGCCCCGACATCGTGTTCTTTGGCGAAGTCCCGCTGTACATGGACCAGATCCAGGACGCCCTACGGGAATGCGACGAGTTCGCCTACATCGGTACCAGCAGCGTAGTGTACCCTGCGGCTGGCTTCAAGAGTTTTGCCAAGAGTTTCGGGGCCAAGGTCACCTGTCTGAACCTGGAGATTCCCGATCACGACCCCTACACCGACGTGTTTATCCAGGGCAAGGCCACCGAAGTAGTCCCCAAGTGGGCGAAAGAGTTTAAGTAGTGGAAACGGGGCGTTGCGGGGTGTCCCCGCAGAGGGGGTAGCGGAAGATACAGGGAGATCCCCGCTAATATGATAGCAGATCCCCGCCGGAGCCAGCCCTGAGCCTGTCGAATGGGCGGGGATGACGAGAGAATTGCGGGGATGACATGCAGCTGAAGCGGGGGGGAGACTTCCCCCTTTTTTAGGTAATTGGATTAAACCTAACCCCTAAAATTTTTTATATTTATGCATATGAGTGAATATACGCATAAATCCAGCATCGGACCGGTGGTCCCACAGGATTTCGTCAAGGACTATGGCGAAACGGGTTTTGTGCTGGAAAACGGAAAGACGCTGCCTGCGCTGAATATCCGTTACGAGACTTACGGCAAGCTGAATGCCGCCGCCGACAACGCGGTGTGGGTCTGCTCGCCCCTGACCGCCGACGCACACGCCGCCGGCTGGTACACCGAAACCGACCGCAAACCCGGCTGGTGGGACGAACTTATCGGACCGGGCAAGGCTATCGACACGGACCGCTTTTTTGTGGTCTGCAGCAACATTCTGGGCGGGTGCAAGGGCACAACAGGCCCCGCGACCATCAACCCCCGCACGGGTAAGCCCTACGGGAGCACCTTCCCCATCATCACCATCGGCGACATGGTGCATGCCCAAAAGGAACTGGCCGACGGGCTAGGCATCAAGGAATTCTACTGCGTCCTGGGCGGCTCCATGGGCGGTTTCCAGGCCATGAAATGGGCCATCTACTACCCTGAACAGGTGAAGCGGGTGGTGATTATCGCCAGCTCGCCCCGGTTCTCCAGCCAGGCGCTGGGTTTCGAAGTGGTGGCCCGTGACGTGATTACCCAGGACCCAGACTTTAACGGCGGGGACTATTACGACAAGGCGAACAAGCCCGACATCGGTCTTGCCAACGCCCGCAAGCTGGCCCACATCACCTACCTGAGCGCCATCGGCATGGAACAGAAGTTCAAGCGTTCCCAGGAACAGGAGAACCGTAACCACGCCGTCACCTACAGCACGCCCTTCGACCTGGACCTGCCTATCGAAAGCTACCTGCGCTACCAGGGCAAAAAGTTCGTGGACCGCTTTGACGCCAACAGCTATTTGCACATCGCCCACGCCACCGACGCCTTTGACCTGGAAACGGAATACGGAAGCATCGAGAATGCCTTTAAGGATATCGGCGCCGAGGTGCTGAACGTGAACCTCTCCACCGACTGGCTGTTCCCGCCCCACGAGAGCCGCCGCATCACCAGCGCCCTGTTGAACGTGGGCAAGAAGGTGACGAGCCTGGAACTGGACACCCAGTTCGGACACGACGGGTTCCTCATCGAAGTGGGCGAACTGGGAAAAGCCGTGGGCCGATTCCTGGATTCAAAGATCATTCCTCAGCAGGGAACACAGGCCGTGCCCGTGTTCCACGAAGAAAGCGACTTTAAGCTGCTGGGAAAGCTGGTGAAAGAGGGTAGCCACGTGCTGGACCTGGGCTGCGGAAGCGGCGACCTGCTGGACTACCTTATCCAGAAGAAGAACGTCACCGGTTTCGGCATCGAGAAGAACATCACGGGAATCCTGGACTGCCTCGAGAAGGACGTGCAGGTTATCCAGCGGGACCTGGACGACAAGGGCATCTCGGACCTGAAGGACGGAAGCTTCGACTACGCCATCATCAACCGCACGATTCAAGAGATCCGCGACCCGGTGGCACTGTTGAACGAACTGCTGCGGGTGGCGAAGAAGGCCATTGTCACCTTCCCTAACTTCGGGCACTGGGCCACCCGCGGAAGCCTGATGCTCCATGGTCGCATGCCCAAGTCCAAGGAACTGCCCTACGAGTGGTACGACACGCCCAACATCCGCCTTTTGACGGTGAAGGACTTCTACACCCTCTGCAAAAAAGAAGGGTTCAAGATAGAGAACATCAACTTCCAGAGCGAACACCTGGCAAGCAAGGTCCTCTCAGCTCTTGGGCTCAAGAACTTCGGCACCGAACACGTAATCGCGACGATTAGTAAATTATAAGGTAACAGGTATTAGGTGTTAGGTATTAGGATTATAATCGCGGCTATGCCGCCTTATATAAGGACGCACGAAGTGCGTGATTCTTTACCTATCCCCTGTGACCTAAAACCTATAACCTAAAAAGCTTATGTCCATCATTTCCATGACCGGGTTCGGCAAGAGCGAATCCACCCTGAACGGAACCACCTGCGTTATCGAAGTCCGCAGCGTGAACAGCCGTTTTCTTGAAATTTCCAGCAAGATTCCCAAGAACTTCGCCTACCTGGAAAACGATCTGAAGGCGATTGTGAAGGACAAACTTGTCCGCGGTTCGGTAAACCTCACCATTACCCTGGGCGAAGGGGCCGTCGGGAACATCCCCGTGTGCTACAACGAAGCCGCAGTCGCCAAATTCGTGGAAATCACCAAGGCCATGCAGGCCAAATACGGCATCGACGGCGACATCAAGCTGGAACACGTGTTGGCCATCCCCGAAGTGCTGCAGTTTACCGACGCCGGTGCCGACAACGAAGCCTGGGCCGCACACCTGAAAAATGAACTTTCCAAGGCCCTGGACGGCGTTATCGCCATGCGGGAAAAAGAAGGAGCCAACCTGGCCGCAGACCTTACCAAGCGGGTCGCCCATCTGGAAGACGTGCTCGCCAAAATCGAGGTGCTGGACCCCCAGCGCATCGAAACCTGGAAAGTCAAGTTCAAGGAGCGTGTGGACGCCCTGATGAAGGACAGCGAAATCGACGACGTGCGACTGCTGCAAGAAGCCTGCATCATGGCGGACAAGCTGGACATCCACGAAGAGATTACGCGGTTCCACAGCCACAACAAGCTGTTCCTGGACGCCCTCAAGAAAGGCGGCGCCCAAGGCAAGAACCTGGGGTTCATCCTTCAGGAAATGGGCCGCGAGGCCAATACGCTTGGGACCAAGTGCCAGAGCGCAGAAATTGCGGCCCTTGCCATCGAACTCAAGAACGAGATCGAGTGCATTAGGGAACAGAGCCTGAACATCGCATAAGGCAAGCGTCGCAGGGACCGAGCCGAGCAAGGTTCGCCATTTTTTCAAACGAAAAGGCCGCGATAAAAAATCGCGGTCTTTTAAGTTCTTAGATTCTATCGCTTCGCCTTCGGCTCCGCTCCAGAATGACGTGTCACCCTGGAGCCGTACCTTCTGTCACCCTGGAGTGCGAAGCACGATAGGGTCCATTAAGCCTGGTGCTTCTTGAACCACTTGATGAGCCCGTTGGTAGAGCTGTCGTGGTTCAGTTCGGCGTCGGCCTTGGCGAGTTCCGGAAGAATCTTCTTCGCGAGCTGCTTGCCGAGTTCAACACCCCACTGGTCGTAGCTGTTGATGTTCCAGATAACGCCCTGCACAAAAATCTTGTGCTCGTACATGGCGATGAGGGCGCCGAGGGTTTCCGGAGAAACGTAGTCCATCATGATGGAGTTGGTGGGCTTGTTGCCTTCGAACACCTTGTGCGGGGCGAGGAATGCGATTTCTTCTTCGCTCTTGCCGTCCTTGCGGAGTTCTTCCTGGGCCTGAGCGAGGGTCTTGCCGTTCATCAGGGCTTCGGGTTGTGCAAAGAAGTTGGAGAGCAGCTTCTGGTGGTGGTCCCCCACCTTGTTGTGGCTGTTTGCCGGGGCGATGAAGTCGCAAGGAATCATCTTGGTGCCCTGGTGGATCAGCTGGTAGAAGGCGTGCTGGCCGTTGGTACCCGGTTCGCCCCAGAGGATCGGACCTGTCTGGTAATCGACGCGGGCAGAGTTACGATCGACGGTCTTGCCGTTGGATTCCATATCGGCCTGCTGGAAGTAGGCGGCCAGGCGGTGCAGGTACTGGTCGTACGGGAGCATGGCGTAGCTCGATGCACCGAAGAAGTTGTTGTACCACACGCCGATGAGGGCGAGGATCACCGGCATGTTCTTGTCGGCCGGGGCGGTCTTGAAGTGCTGATCCATTTCGTAGGCACCCTGGTGGAGCTTCATGTAGTTCTCGAAGCCGATGCGGAGCGCGATGGAAAGGCCGATGGCAGACCACAGAGAGTAGCGGCCGCCGACCCAGTTCCAGAATTCGAACATGTTGGCGGTGTCGATCCCGAAGGCGGCGACGGCCTCGGTGTTGGTGGAAAGCGCCACAAAGTGCTTGGCGATGGACTTTTCGTCGCCATTGAAAGCCTTGAGGACTGCAGCCTTGGCAGTTTCGGCGTTAGTCATAGTTTCAAGAGTGGTGAAAGTCTTGGAAGCGACAATGAAGAGGGTCTCCTCGATGTTCACCTTCTTGAGGGTTTCGGCCATGTGAGTGCCGTCGATGTTAGAAACGAAATAGACTTCCGGGGAGTATTCGCCGGCAATGGGCTTGTCGGCATAGGGCTTCAAAGCTTCGGTCACCATCACCGGGCCCAGGTCGGAGCCGCCGATACCGATGTTCACCACGTACTTGATGGCCTTGCCGGTGTGGCCCTTCCACTTACCGCTACGGACCAGATGGGTAAAGTCTTCCATGTGCTTGAGCACGGCGCGGACTTCGGGCATCACGTCTTTGCCATCGACGCAGATGGCGTCGTTACCCTTGTAACGCAGAGCGGTGTGGAGCACGGCGCGCTTTTCGGTGGTGTTAATCTTTTCGCCGCCGAAGAACTTCGCACGCATGTCTTCGAAGTTGGCAGACTTCAGGAGGTCCTGGAGCTTAGCCATGGTCTCGTCGGTGATGATGTTCTTGGAGTAGTCCAAGAAGAGTCCGCAGGCTTCCAGGCTGAACTTCTCGGCACGGGCCGGGTCCTTAGCAAAGAGTTCCTTCATGTGCCAAGTCTTGGCGACTTCGGCGTGGGCCTCGAGGGCCTTCCATTCCTGAGAATCAGTCAGTTTCGACATAGATTAATCCTTTCCGCAAGCGCGGTTATTTGTTGCGGGGGTAAATATAGAAAAATGAAAAAAATATGCCAAAACAGGTCAAAAATTGGTATCTTTACAGCACGCCATCGACGACCCGGGAAAACCTTCCGACAGCCGCCAGACGAGCACCGGGCAACCGGCAAGCTTTTATAAAGGCAAAACGATGGATATAAAGATATTACAGCAGCCCGACGACGTCACCTGCGGGCCCACCAGCCTTCAGGCGGTCTATAACCACCTGGGCTACAAAATTTCCCTGAAGCAGCTCATCTCCGAAATCGAATTTTTGGAAGACGGAGGAACCCTGGGCGTGTTCCTTGGCATCGACGCGCTCAAGCGCGGGTTCAAGGTCACGCTACATTCCTACAACCTGACGCTCCTGGACCCCACCTGGAGTACCCTCAGCATGCCCGAACTGAAGGCGAAGCTGGAACTTTTGCACAAGGCAAAGCACGCCCCCAAGCTCCGCAAGGCAATAGAGGCGTACATCCGCTTTATCGATTTGGGTGGAAAGGTTGCTTTTGAAGATTTGCGGGCAGCCATGTTCGAGAAGTACTTCAAGAAGGGAGTTCCCGTCCTGTGTGGGCTTTCAGCCACCTACCTGTACCGCAGCATGCGGGAATTCACCAGCAAAGACGACAAGTCCGTATTCGACGACATCCACGGCGAGCCCATGGGACATTTCGTGGTGGTGTACGGCATCGACGACAAGAAACAGTTCATGGTGGCCGACCCCGACGGCACCAATCCGCTGCACAAGACGCCTTACTACAAGGTGGACAAGTTCCGTCTGCTCCACAGCATACTGCTGGGCGTCATGACCTACGACGGGAACGTGCTGGTGATAGAGAAGAAATAAATCATGAAGAAACTTATAGTCGTAAACAATCCCAAGCACTGGAAATTACACGTTCCGGGCATCGACATCATTTCGGCCCAGGACTACCTGATTTCCAGCAAGTACACCAACGAGCGCAACCTGCGCGTATTCAACCTTTGCCGCGATTACAACTACCAGAGCAAGGGCTATTACGTGTCGCTGTTGGCCGAAGCCCGCGGGCACAAGGTAATTCCCGGCGTCAAGAACATGCGGGACTTCAAGGCTCCGGCGGTCATCAAGCATATCTCCGACGAAATCGACAAGCTAATCCAAAAGAGTTTCCACAAGCTGACCGGCACGGAATTCGTGCTTTCGATTTACTTCGGCCAGAACGTGAGCCCGCAATACCTGGAGCTTTCGCAGGAACTTTATCGTTTGTTCCAGGCACCGCTGCTTCGTGCGAAATTCGTGTTCAAGCAAAAGTGGTTTATCCAGAGCATTCGCCCGATTTGCGTGGACGAAATTCCCGAATCGCACATGGAATTTGTCGATAAATTCGCCCAGGAATACTTCGAAAAGACCCGTTACGCCACCAGTAAAGAAGAAGACTACCTGTACGACTTGGGCATTCTCACAAACCCCGACGAAGTGGAGCCGCCGAGCAATGCGCAGGCCATCCAGAACTTTATCAAGGCCGCCGAAGAAACGGGATTCCGCGTGGAGATGATTACCAAGAAGGACTACCCGCGCGTTGGCGAATTTGACGCCATCTTTATTCGCGAAACCACAAACGTGAACCACTACACTTACAGTTTCGCTCGCCGCGCACAATCGCAGGGCATTGCAGTGATTGACGATCCCGACAGCATTCTGCGCTGCTCCAACAAGGTGTACCTGCAAGAACTGATGCAGGCGGCGAAGATTCATTCGCCGAAGACGATTATCGCCCATGCCGAAAACCGTCACACCCTGGCCAAGGAAATAGGTTTCCCGATGGTGATCAAGTCGCCGGATTCCAGCTTCTCGATGGGCGTGAAGAAAGCCACCAACAAAGAAGAACTGGAACAGATTCTCGACGAAATGTTCCAGCACAGCGACCTGCTGATTGCCCAGGAATTCACTCCGACGGAATTCGACTGGCGCGTGGGTGTGCTGGACGGCAAGCCGCTTTACGCCTGCAAATATCACATGGCCAAAGGCCACTGGCAAATTTACAACTGGGAAAGCAACGACAAGCAGAGCGAAGAATTTTCGGGCAAGTGTGAAAGCATTCCTATCGAGATGGTGCCCCACGGAATCGTAAAAACCGCCCTCAAGATTTGCAGCCTCATCGGCAACGGACTTTACGGCGTAGATTTGAAGGAATGGCACGGTCACCCGATTGTGATTGAAGTGAACGACAACCCGAGTATCGACGCGGGAATTGAAGACGGTGTGGGCAAGAGCAAGGTTTACCTTGCCATCATGAGGTCTTTGCGCCACCGCATCGAAGAACGCATGAACGCAGCTCAACATAAGCTGCAAATGCACGAGAGAGAATGGTTTTAACAGGTTACAGGTAGTATGTGTTAGGTATTAGGACAATAATCGCGGCTTCGCCGCCTCTTATAGATGTGCGAAGCACATGTAACTTTACCTACCACCTACAACCTAAAACCTACAACCTATTTTATTATGACTAACTACAAACTTTGGCAACGTTACGGCATCGAGATGGAATACATGATCGTGGATCGTGATTCCTTGAATGTTCTCCCTCGCGCTGATGTACCGCTTGGAAAAGACAAGAACGGCGAACAGCTCTCTGACGTGGAACACGGGCCGATTGGACTTTCCAACGAGCTGGTGAGCCATGTGCTGGAATTCAAGTGCGCACAGCCTGTCGATAGCCTCAAGCACTTGGGCAAGACCTTCCATCACGAAATCTTGAAGGCAAACGAATCGCTCAAGAGCATTAATGCCATGCTTTTGCCCACGGCGGCCCACCCCTTTATGGACCCCGCCGAGATGAAACTCTGGCCCTACGATTGCCTGGATATTTACGAGACTTACGACCGCATCTTTAACTGCAAGGGTCACGGCTGGGCAAACCTGCAATCCACCCATATCAATCTCTCCTTCAACGGTGACGAAGAATTCGGGAAACTTCATGCGGCTATTCGCGCCCTGTTGCCGCTGATCCCCGCCGTGGCAGCTTCTAGCCCGTTTTTGGACAGCAAGTACTGCGGATTCTTGGACGGACGAATTGAGACATACCGCCACAACCAGGAGAAAATTCCGAGCATTACGGGCAAGGTGATTCCCGAAGCGGTCTTTACCTACAAGGATTACGAAGAGCAGATTTTCAACCGCGTGAAGGCAGACATTGCGCCGTACGATCCGGAACATTTGCTGAATCATTTCTTCTTGAATAGCCGCGGGGCAATTGCACGTTTTGACCGCGGAGCCATCGAGATTCGACTCGTTGACATTCAGGAATGCCCGGACGCCGACATCGCCATTGCCGAATGGGAAATCGCCGTGTTGAAAGGTCTTGTGGAAGGTAGATTTGCGAATGAGTCGCAAATTCGCGCACTCGATACGGACGCCCTCGCAAAAATTCTGCTTGCCACGACACATTCCGCCGAAAAAACGGTGATAAACGACCAAGATTATCTGAAAATCTGGGGAATCAATGCCAGCGAAATCGCAGCCCAGGACTTGATTGTTAAAATCACCGAGAAGGCAAAGGACAAGATTTCCCAGCATTCTCAGGAACTGCTTCAAAAGATGTTCAAGCGCGGAACCCTCGCCAGCGCCCTGGTAAAGAACGTCGGTGCAGACCCCGACCGCGACGATTTTGTATATGAATACGGCCGTCTCGCCCACTGCCTCGCAGAGAACAAGCTATACGGAACAGGGGAATAGCTCCAAACTTGTCATGCCCGTCCCGGAATATGTCCGGGATAAACTGGCGGGCATCTCCTTTCAATTTTTCAAGCAAAAGGAGGTCCCCGACCAAGTCGGGGAAGACATCAACAAAACAATCCTTTTATATTTAAAACATGGCTAAAGCAATACTCATCCTCACTTGCGAGCATGCGAGCAACAAACTGCCCGCTGCGTTCAAGAGCGCCGTTCCTGCCGATGTTCTGGAGACCCACCGTGCCTACGATATAGGGGCAGTACAGGTATTCCGCAAGTTGGTGAAATTTGCAAAGCCCGAATTTTATTGCGAAGGTAAATTTTCACGCCTGTTCGTGGACCTGAACCGCACTATCACGAACAAGAGCGCTTTCAGCGAATATTACGAAGCGCTCGAAGCCCGCGACAAGGCCGCCGCCGAAAAAGCGAAAGCCCAGGCCACCGCCTACTGGAACGAATATCGCGCTACCATTGAAAAATTCGTGGAAACCGCTCTTAAATCAAAAACACGTGTTGCAAAATCTGAGCCAGAAATCATCCACCTAGGCATCCACAGCTTTACACCGGAACTAAACGGCAAAGTCCGCAACACCGACATCGGGATTCTCTACGATCCGAACCGTCCGCAAGAGCGAGCCTACGCAAACGTCATCAAGGCAGAAATCAAGCGGCTCTACCCCGCCATGAAAGTCCGTTTCAACTACCCGTACAAGGGCACTTCTGACGGGCTCACCACCACGCTCCGCAAAAAGTTCGGCCCGGGTTACGTTGGGATCGAGATTGAGATAAATCAGAAGTTATTGAGCTATGAACGATGAGGTCGGCGCAAAGCGCCTTTGAGCTCGTTTCACTTTGAGTCTTCTAAACAAAAAAGTTCTAGGATTATCCCTAAAACTTTTTTACTCATAGTCAGCCGAAGGCTGACGCGCTCACACCTCAAAGGCGTCCTTTGGGGCGCCGTGCTCATACCTATTACAAGCAGTGAGCCCTTAATTCTTCGTCGCTGAGCGTGCTGAGGTATGCAGGCGGCACGTCGAGGACGGTCTTGCAACCGGTCACTCCGTTAGCCTTCATGCGCAGCGCTGCACGGGCGTAAGCCACGAGAACGCTCGTCGTGAATTCCGGGTTGGAATCGAGCTTCAGGCTGTATTCGATCACGTGCGTGTGTTCCTTGTTCATGCCGGTCTTGCCGGTACGGATCACGAAACCGCCGTGAGCGAGCCCGCTGTGGTTCTTGTTGAATTCTTCTTCGCTGATGAAGTTGACGGTCGTGTCGTATTCGTCGAAGTAGTTCGGCATCGTCTTGATGGCGTTTTCGATGTAGGCCTTGTCGGCACCTTCTTCGGCAACCACGTAAACGAGACGCGTGTGCTTCTGGCGGGTGGTGAGTTCCGGCATGGAACCGCTACGCACGGCTTCGAGAGCCGCTTCCACCGGGCAGGTGTACTGCTTCGCGTTCTTCACGCCCTTGATGCGGCGGACAGCGTCGCTGTGGCCCTGGCTAACGCCCTTGCCCCAGAACGTGTAGTCCTTGCCTTCCGGAAGGATGGACTGGGCGTACACGCGGTTCAGGCTGAACATGCCCGGGTCCCAACCCACAGAAATCATCGCGATGTTGCCGGCAGACTTGGCAGCAGCGTCAACGGCAGCGAAGTGCTGCGGAATCTTGGCGTGGGTGTCGAAGGAATCGATCACGTTGAACATGGCGGCGTACTTCGGGGTGAGCACCGGCAGGTCGGTAGCGGAACCGCCACAGATGATGAGCAGGTCCACCTTGCCTTTCCAAGCTTCCATTTCAGAGACGTTCAGCACCGGAACGCCCGCCGTCTGGATCTTGACCGTCGAGGGGTCACGACGGGTGAAAACAGCGACGAGTTCCATATCCGGAGCCTGCTTCACGGCGCATTCCACACCGCGACCCAGGTTACCGTAACCGAGAATAGCAATCTTTGCCATAACAATATCCTTGTTTAAAATTTTTGCAGAAAAAAATATAGGAAATTTATAGGAAAAGGGGGAAGTTTCCCCCTCGCTTCAGCCTTGGCTAGAACCAAGGCTTCCACTACACTCTCGCCTAGGGGCTCCGCCCCTAAGACCCCACCTCTTTTTCAAAAAGCAACAATATTTGTCACTTTATGCCATTTCAAGATTGTATATTTGAAAGTAACGCAAAATTGGAGATTTTGATGAAGGCAACCGAACAGCAGACAGCGGCCAAAAAATTTGTCAAAGAGTGGTCTGGCAAGGGCTACGAAAAGGGCGAATGCCAGAAATTCTGGATTGATTTGCTTTGCAACGTGTTCGGCGTGCAAGATTTCGCAAGTTTTATCCTTTTCGAGGAACAGGTCAAGGAATATTTCGTTTCAAAAGAAACGAAGCAATCTAAATCCATAACCAACTTCATTGACGCATGTATTCCCTCGACTCATGTAATAATCGAACAGAAATCGAGCAGCAAGGACTTACGTGAGCTTATCAAACAGTCGAACGGTTCGTTTCTGACTCCATTCCAACAAGCAAAGAACTATTCAGCAAACTTGCCCTATTCTAAACGTCCTCGTTGGATTGTTACTTGCAATTTTGATGAGTTCCTAATTTACGATATGGAGCGTCCTGATGGAGAACCACAACAAATTTTTCTGAAGGACTTGCCCAAAGAACTTTACAGACTACAATTTCTGGTCGATTCCAAAAGCGAACACATTCGCCGCGAAGAAGAAATCTCCCTGAAAGCAGGCGAACTCGTAGGAAAACTCTACGATGCTCTATACAAGGAATACATCAATCCAGACGAAAAAAGCCTGCGCAGCCTAAACATTCTCTGTGTCCGCATCGTATTCTGTCTTTACGCCGAAGACGCCGGACTTTTCAATACAAAAACCGCCTTTGAAGACTACATCCAGAGTTTCAAGATAGAGAATGTTCGTCGTGGTCTTATCGACCTGTTCAAGGCCCTCGACACAAAACTCGAAGATCGTGATAAATACGATACGAAGCTAAACCCATTTCCTTATGTAAATGGCGGGCTTTTCGCATACGAAGACATCGAAATTCCAAATTTCTCGCAAGAAATCGTCGACGTCATCGTGAACCATTGCGCACCATTTGACTGGAGTGAAATCAGCCCAACCATTTTCGGCGCAGTTTTTGAAAGCACCTTGAATCCCGAGACCCGTCGTAAGCGCGGAATGCACTACACTAGCATCGAGAACATACACAAGATCATTGACCCACTCTTCTTTGATGAATTGCGGGAAGAATTCGATGGAATTGCGCCATCTACAGCCAAAGCACTCTCTAAGCCCCAGCGTCAAAAGCTGCTTGATTTGCAAGACAAACTCAGTTCCTTGAAATTTCTCGACCCCGCCTGTGGGTCGGGCAACTTCCTTACCGAAACATACACAAGCCTCCGCAAATTGGAAAATCAGATCCTCAAGTTGCTCATGGCCGACAAAATTGTGATGGGCGAAATCGTGAACCCTGTAAAGGTAAGCATCACGCAGTTTTACGGAATCGAAATCAACGACTTTGCCGTAAACGTGGCAAAGACCGCCCTCTGGATTGCAGAATCGCAAATGCTCAAGGAAACGGAATCCATTGTCCAACAAGACATCGATTTTCTCCCCCTAACCTCGAACGCCACCATTATCGAGGGAAATGCCCTACGCATGGACTGGACTAGGTTGGACTCTGGCGCTTCCGAATCCGAAGCACTAGTTGCGGACAAGTTGAACATTATCCAAGTTGACGATATTGATTCCCTAACAGTAAACGACATTCGACGCCCATACAAACAGAAGAAGAACGAAATCACGGTTATCACACGCGAGGTGGAATACAAGGATTCGAAGGATTTCGATTACAGTTCCATTACAAGCATGGCGAAACGATCCGTCTGCAACTACGATTTTATCATGGGAAACCCGCCATTTATAGGCGCAAGGTACATGAGCAAAGCTCAAAAGGACGATCTAGTTTCCGTATTCGGGAAAAAATGGCAAGGCGTGGGCGATCTCGATTTTGTTTGCGCTTGGTACAAAAAAGCTGCACCGCTATTGCAAAATGGGCACACAAAAGCAGCTTTCGTTTCTACAAATTCAATTGTTCAAGGTGGATCCGTTAGCAACTTATGGAAACCACTCTTTGAAAAAGACAACCTACATATTGATTTTGCGTACCGCACTTTCCATTGGGCATCCGAATCAAATTCTATGGCTCATGTTCATTGTGTCATTATCGGATGTTCTGTCGGAGAGTCCGCCTCCCCTAAACAAATTTACAACTTCAATGGGGAAGCTACCATTGCAAAAAACATCAACGGTTATTTGCTGGACGCGCCGAATTCGTTCATCGAAAAGCGCTCCAAACCTATTTGTGACGTGCCCCAAATTTGCCTAGGCGGTCAACCGATTGATGACGGAAATCTGATTTTAACGGCAGAAGAAAAAGACGAAATTGTCAAAAAAGATTCGCAGATAGCAAAATTCATTCGCCATTACATGATGGGAAAGGACTTTATAGATAGGAAGCCCCGTTTCTGTCTTTGGTTGCAAGGAGCAAATCCCGCTGAATTTCGCAAAAGTCGCGAAATAATGAAGCGAATCGAAAAGGTTAGAGAATTCCGTCTCGCCAGTGACCGTTCAAGTACGCTACGTGCCGCAGAAATGCCTTATCTATTTGGAGCTCCTTTTGAATGTGAAAGTGACTATATCGCCATTCCAAAAGTTTCCTCTGAAAAAAGACCATACATTCCTATTGATTATCTTTCTCATGAGATTATTCCGGGCGACAAGCTTTTTGTTATGCAAAGAGCATCACTGTATCATTTTGGCGTGCTAACCTCCAAAATCCACATGGCATGGGTGCGAACCGTTTCTGGAAGATTAAAAAGCGATTACAGCTATTCAAACACAATCGTCTATAACAACTTCCCATGGAGCAATCCAAACGACACTCAAAAAGCTAAAATAGAAGCAACCGCACAAGCGATTCTCGATATTCGCGCAAAATATCCTGACGCAAGCCTAGCGGACCTTTACGACGATCTGACAATGCCCGTCGATCTTCGCAAGGCTCACATAGAAAATGACCATGCCGTCATGGAATCCTACGGGTTCGGCTCTAAAATGACCGAAGACGAAATCGTGGCAGAACTATTTAAGATGTACGAGAAACTTACGAGGTAAGTTTCAACTTCGGATTACCTAAATTCCCGTGCTGCCAAAGCCGCCGCGGTCAGCGCCGTCGAGAGCACCTTCTTCGAAGGTGAGCGTTGGTTGGATTTCCATGATGCGGAACTGAGCGATGCGGCTTCCCTTTTCGATTACCACGTCACGGGTGGCATAGACCGGCATTTTCCACCAGTCGTTCGAACCGCAGTAGCTGGAATCCACCACGCCCACGGAATTCGCCTGCAAGATGCCGAAGTTCCTGAACGTGGAACTGCGCGGGGCGATATGCGCCTCGTAACCCTCGGGCAACTTCATTGCAACGCCCAAATGAATCAGGCGGAACTCCCCCGCCTTGAGCGTCACGGTCTCCGCCGCAGCCAAGTCAATCCAGTCGGACTTGCCGCCAACGTAAGTGAGTTTCGGGATGGAATCGTCGAGATATTGAATCTTGATGGTCTTCGAGGTCATGGAGCAAATATAAAAAGCAATAAGCTAACAGAGAATACTATTTGAGTCCGTACTTTTCTTTTAGGGCAATGCGTTCCTCTTCGGAAAGGCTTTTCAGATAAGCCTTCCAGCCGGGGCAGAAGTTAATATGGAAGCGCCAAAAGCGCCCGATGAGGGACTTGGGGTTCTTGTCGTACTGGGCGCGGATCTTGCAGTTTGCACAGGCCATAGGGGTCCTCCTTTCCTGTAAACATAAAAAATCCCTCGCGAAAATGCGAGGGACTTTTCAATGCTTGGAGATCCCCGCCTTCGCGGGGATGACATTAGGATTACTTCACCTTGAGGGCGCCGCGTTCCAGCTTGATCGTGAAGTTGGTCACGTCGCAAACTTCGCTGGGACCCCAGTACTGGATCGGACCCGGATAGGTGTAGGATTCAGTCTTGGCCCAAACATCGCGGTTCTTGGCGAAGAACTTGAACGGAGCGCCGTTCAGTTCCACGAGAGCCTTCTGGATCACCGGCTTGTCGGCACCGTGACGACGTTCGATGTTCATCATCATGGTGATAGGAATGCCACCGGCAGTCCACTTTTCGATGCCCTTGGTCAGGTCACGCACAGAGCTCATGTAGCCGTTCATCTTGTTGAAGGCGAGCACGGAGGCGGTGAAGCCCAGGCTGTAGCAGTAGTCGGCGTCGAAGTTAGACGGAGCGGCGCAGCGGCCTTCGTAACCGAAGAAGTGGTTGAGAGCGCTGAACTTGCCCTTGAAGTTCTTGCGGCTCTTGAGTTCCTTCTTGACCATCTCGATGATGAGCTTTTCGGTTTCAATGAGGGAAACCTGCACGTTGCCGTGGCTGTCGCGGTCCAGCATCAGCTGGCCCTGAGTGGTGGCGGGGAGGCTCTTGAGGACTTCGGCGGAAGCCTTGGAAATCCACTTGCAGAGCTTTTCCACCTTGGCGGCGGTGTCGAGGCCTTCCACTTCCTTCTCGTGATGAGCGAGGGCTTCGGAAAGTTCGGAAATGAGCACGCCTACATCGGGGATGAATTCCAGGAGGCCTTCGGGAATGAGGGCCACACCGAAGTTCTTGCCGGCAGCGGCACGGGCAGCGACGATGTCGGCCACGTACTTGATGACCTGCTTCAGCTTCATCTTCTTGGCCTTGACTTCTTCAGAAATCAGGCAGATGTTCGGATGGGTCTGGAGAGCGGCTTCGAGAGCAATGTGAGAAGCGCTACGGCCCATGAGCTTGATGAAGTGCCAGTACTTCTGGGCGGAGTTGGCATCGCGCATGATGTTGCCGATGAGTTCGGAGTAGGTCTTGACGGCGGTGTCGAAACCGAAGGAGGTTTCGATGTATTCGTTCTTGAGGTCGCCGTCGATGGTCTTGGGGCAGCCGCAAACCACGCAGCTAGCGCCGTGGGCCTGGAAGTATTCACCGAGAACAGCAGCGTTGGTGTTGGAGTCGTCACCACCGATAATCACGATAGCGTCCAGCTTCTGGGCCTTGGCAACGGCCATGCACTTCTTGAACTGTTCTTCGGTTTCGAGCTTGGTACGGCCGGACTGGATGATGTCGAATCCGCCAGTGTTGCGGTAGGAGTCCATGATCTTTTCGTTGATCACGATGAACTTGCCGTTCTCGAGGCCGGAGGGGCCGCCGAGGAAGCCGAGAAGCTTGGAATTCTTGCTGATGCTCTTGATACCGTCGAAGATACCCGCGATCACGTTGTGTCCACCAGGAGCCTGGCCGCCGGAGAGCACCACGCCCACGTTGAGAGCCTTACCGGCAGCGGCCTTGGTAGCCTTCTTCATGCCGATGTAGGGAGCGCCGTAGGTGTTGGGGAACAGGGCCTTGATCTTGGCCTGGTCACGGACGGACTGGGTGGGCTTGCCCTTCACGAGAGCAACTTTGAGAGCGCCATTGCGGAGCGCTACGGGGAGTTTCGGCTTGTAGGCCTTGCGGGCCTGGCCGAGGACGGACAGATTGTCAGCCATTGTGTTTTCCTTTTGAATTTTCGCGCAGCTAGAAAACCGCGCGGTTCGGGTTAAAAAATTTACGGGCTAAAATATAGCAAATGCCGCCTACCCTTGGGAGGTTTCGGCGAACTTCAGGTTCTCGAAATTCTTGATGGCCAGGTTCAGGCGGTACTCGTTGGGGAATAGGCAAACCAGGTTACGTTCCTTGTCCATCATGCAGTCCATGGCGTATTCCTCGGCGAACTTGGCCATGTCGGCTTCGGGGCCGGACACCCAGCGGATTCCGTGGGCAGGCACGCGGTCCAGGGATACGTCGGCGCCGTATTCGCTCTGCAGGCGGAACTTGAGCACGTCGAACTGCAACTCCCCCACCACGCCAATCACCGGAATTGCGGACTTGAGCGGTTCGTAAAGCTGGGTTGCACCTTCTTCGGACAGTTCGGCCAGACCCTTGGCCATCTGCTTGCTCTTGAGCGGATTCAAAAGCGTCACTCGGGCAAAGTGTTCCGGAGCGAAGTCCGGAATGCCGGTAAAGCTGATTTTTTCGCCGTCGGTAAGGGTATCGCCAATGCGGAACAGCCCCGGGTCGTTAATACCCACGATATCGCCCGCCCATGCGTGGTCGATGACTTCCTTGTCTTTGGCGAGGAAGGCGGTCGGGGCGGCCAGGCGGATTTCGCGGCCCGTACGCACGTGGAAAACCTTCTCCCCGCGGGTAAAGCTTCCCGAACAAATTCGCAGGAATGCGGTACGGTCGCGGTGCTTGGGGTCCATGTTGGCCTGAATCTTGAAGACGAACGCGCTGAAGGCATCTTCGTCGGGGCTCACCGGGCGCTTGTCGGTCTCGCGCACCATCGGGGGCGGGGCCAGCTTGGCAAAGGCGTTCAGCAACTGACGGACACCGAAGTTGTTCACCGCAGACCCGAAGAACACGGGGCACATCTCCCCCTTCAGGAACTTCTCGTGGTCAAAGGGGTCCATGCCGCCGGTGACCATCTCGTATTCTTCCTTGAACTGATTGACCCAATTTTCACCGCACATTTCCACAAGGCGCGGATCGTCGGGACCTTCCATCTGGATAATTTCTTGATGGCCTTCTTCCTTGTTGAAGGTGTGGAAGGTGTTTTCGGCAATGGAATACACACCCTTGAACAGCTTACCCACACCAATGGGGAGCGTAAAAGGGGCTGTCTTAATGTGCAAAACGCTTTCAATCTGGTCCAACAAGTCCAGTACGTGACGGCCATCCAAGTCCATCTTGTTGATGAACGTGATAATCGGGGTGTGGCGCATGCGGCACACGTCCATGAGCTTGATAGTCTGCTTTTCCACACCGTTCACGCTATCGATAAGCACGAGGGCCGCATCCACGGCAGTCAGGGCACGGTAAGTGTCTTCGCAGAAGTCCTGGTGCCCCGGGGTATCGACGAGGTTGAACATGCAACCTTCGAACGGGAAGTTCAAAACGGAGCTCGAAACCGAGATACCGCGTTGCTGTTCAATCTTCATCCAGTCACTGACGGTGTAGCTGCGGTTCGCCTTGGCGCGCACGTGGCCCGCTTCGCGGATGACATTTCCGTACCACAGGAACTTTTCGGTGATGGTGGTCTTACCCGCGTCGGGGTGGCTTACGATGGCGAAAGTGCGGCGTTTCTCGATTTCCGGATTCATGGCGCCAAATATAGTAAATAGAGAGAAGGGGGTATAATCTAGGGATGAGAATCTAGAGGCTAGAGAGAAATATCACGGCTTCGCCGTCTGTTATTAACGCACGAAGTGCGTGATTCTTTTCACTAACCTCTATTCTCTAGATCCTAACCCCTTATAAGATTAGTCCCCATATTTAATTTCATCTATGGTGATACGGATGGTTCTGCATCACCATCTGCACGCGGTAAAGCTGTTCAGCCATAATCACGCGGGCATGGTCGTGGGTAAACGTGAGGGGCGAAAGAGAAAGCAGCAAATCGGCGGACTTTTTCAGGTTTTCGTCGATACCATAGGCTGAGCCAATCAAGAATACGATATTGCCCGAAAAACGGTCACGCAAGGTGTCGGAAAGCTTCACCGTATCCATCAGCTTGCCCTCTTCGGAAAGGATGACCCGACGGTATTCCGACTTGGGAAATTTCTTGTCAAAAAGTGTCGCTTCCTGTGCAAGGGATTGCAAGCGGTCATCGAGCTTGGATTCCTTCAGTTCCACCACCTCCAGCGGGTACACTCCCCCACGGAGGCGCTTCACGTACTTGTCCACCTCGTCGGCGATAAAAGGCGAGCCGGCCTTACCAAAAACTGCGAGAACCCATTTCATGTTAGACGAGAGACGAGAGACGAGAGACGAGAGAAAATCGTATTTGACGAGAGACAATATAAATATCCTTTTTCACCACAGTCCATAAAAACATCATCAAGCATATCTCTCGTCTGTAGCCACGAAGTGGCGTTCTCTCGTCTAAGCTATCTCCCCACGCTCAGGCGGTCGATGAGGAAATTCGGCATTCCCGCCTTGCGCATGCGCTCCTGGGTCGTAAAGACATCGTATTCCACACGGATAATGCGGATGCACTTGGCCTCCGTATCCAGCAGGCACCAACTGGCGCGGCAGTCCCGGTCACGAGGCTGGCCTACGCTGCCCACGTTAACCAAAAGCCGTTCCGTATTCTCGATGGTGTATTCGTATTCGTCCAGCACCTTGGGAATGGCCATGGGGCGGCTCGCCACAATCACGGGGCTATGGGTATGGCCGATAAAGCAATAAGTTCCAGAAAAATGGTCAAAAGCGTTCAGGGCGTCTTCCAAGTCGGTTATGTAGAGCCAGTCCGCAGGGGACATGGGTGACGCATGCACAAAGGTAATGTCGTTTTCCTCGTGAATGTAGGGCAGCGAACGGATGTAGGCCACCGATTCGGCATTCATGTTCTCTTGCGTCCATTCCACGGCCTGCTTGGCGTAAGGGTTAAAGCCCATACTGGACTCGTACTTGATAGCCACGCTGTCGTGGTTTCCAATCAGACACACGTCCATGTTTTCTTTGGCAAGCTGTACACATTCGTTGGCATCGACGCCGTAACCCACAAGGTCACCCAGGCAAATCCGGCGCTCCACCTTGTTTTCTTTCATGGATTCCAGCACGGCACGAAAAGCCGTAGCATTGGAATGAATATCAGAACAAATACCGTAAAGCATGGGTGTAATGTAGTAAATTAGAGATTAGAGATTAGGATCTAGAGACTAGAGGTTAGAAACTAGCCCCTAAATCCTAGATCCTAACCCCTAAATACTAATCTCTAAAATCTATATTTGTCGCGCCTATGGAAATCGTGGAAGCAAAGACAAAGGTGAGCATCGCCTACACGCTCAAAGAGATGAGCGGGCGCATCTTGGAGGAAATTCCTCCGAGCCACCCCTTTGTATATATCCATGGCTACGACAACATTATCCCCGGGCTTGAAACCGCCCTGGAAGGCCGCAAGCTGGGCGAAAAGTTCACCGTAGAGATTCCCTTTGACCAGGGCTACGGACCTTACCGCGACGAACTGCTGCTACAAGTTCCCAAAGAAGAACTCCAGGACGTAGGCGAACTCTGGCTGGGCATGGAGCTGGAGATGATGCTGGACAACGACATCCGGGAATTCCAGCTGCCCGACACCGCCGACGAGTTTGTAGATGGACTGAACCTGGACGACGAAGACGACGCCGACGGCATCTACATCGTGAAAGAAATCTACAAGGATACCGTGCTGGTAGATGGAAACCACCCCTTCGCCGGCAAGGACCTGATTTTCGAAGTCCAGGTGGTGAACATCGAGGAGCCCAGTTTCACCGAGCTGGAATCGGGATTCCCCGACCGGGACGACAACTACGACGACGGCGACTATCCCGAAAACTACGACGACCGCTACGACGATTTCGACGGGCCGGACAACCATCGCCGCTGGCGCTAGGCAGCACCTGACAACACCATTTATAAAAACATAAAGCCCCCGGTCCTAAGACCGAGGGCTCTATCAAGCTTTTGGCTTTTCGTGATTATGCTTCGTCGGAGAGCTCCGGAGCCTTCTTGATCACGTTGCGGCGGCCATAGCGGACCTTGGCGGGATCGAAGGTGGTTTCGGCGACTTCCACAGCAGGTTCGGCGGCAGCGGCAGCAGGTGCTGCAGGAGCCACGGGAGCGCTGACAGGAGCGGCCGGAGTTTCAACCGGAATGCGCGGAGCCAGGGGGCGACGGCCTTCGGCGGCAGCAGGAGCGGCCGCTTCGGCAGGCTGGGCCACGGGAGCTTCAGAAGAAGCGGCCTGGGCTTCGGCGTTCATTTCACGACGATTGCTGCGGTCAGGACGACCGTCACGGCGGTCACGGCGGTTGCCGCGATCACGCTGTTCGTTGCGGTCACGGTTCTGGCCCTGCTGGGCCTGGCCGTTCTTTTCACCGCGGTTGTCTTTATTCTGACGATCCTTGCGATCACCCTTGTTGTTGCGATCACCACGCTGTGCCATTTCTTGGGCAGAGACAGGACGACGAGAGTTAGGCCTCAGGTTCATGTCTGGGGTGAGCTTCTTAACGATAGGAGTGTGAAGGTTGTCAAGAATCTTGTTAACCTTAGTCAGGATAACGATACAGAGCACGACTGCAAGAGCAGAACATGCGAGTGCGATATAACTTTCCATCTAGGCACCTCATAAGTAAGGGTTAAACCGCGACTGCAGGCTGGAAAAGACCTGCAGAAGGGGTGATTGCAAGTGAATGTGTTAGGGGGCCATCTTAATAACGCCTCGGGGAGACTTGACGGCCAGG
>CACXMH010000012.1 GCA_902768715.1 Fibrobacter succinogenes
TACCCTCCCCGAGGGTTTTGCCGATCCTACTGTCGGCTCAACCAAAGAATTTGACAGCTGGACGCTCGGCAAGCCCGGTGATGTCATTACCGTTTATTCCGATATGCGCATAAACGCAGTCTGGAAACAAAAGACCGTTGACAACACTCCGAAAGTAAGCTTCACGGCGGGCGACGGCTCGGGCACAATGGCTGACGAAAACGTCTCCAAGCTCGGCGCACTCTACAAGTTCCCCGACAGCACCTTTACTCCGCCGACGGATAAGGCGTTCATCAAATGGTATGTTACCGATTCGCTCGGAAACTATGTCGGAGAATACTATCCCGGCGACGTTGTTAAGGTCAACAAGGCGCTCTGCTGTGAGGCTCAGTACCACGACAGATTCTATGTTTATGTAGCCGAGCATATCGGCGACGAAGAAAACGTCGATAAAAACCGTTCGCGCTATAAGGGAATGGTATCCGTAAACGGCAAGTTCACGCTTCCCGAGCTCTACTGGGATTACTACAACGGCAAGTACGCCGACAGCTGGACTCTCGGTAAGCCCGGCGAGACCGTAACAATTACGTCGGATATAATCTCCCGCTACGCTGACGGAAGATACCTCTATATCTATCCCGATTACAGAGATCCGGGCGAGTTTGTCGTCACCTATGACGCTAACGGAGGCTTCCTGGATTACAACGATCGGGCCACTTATACCAGCCTGTTCGAAAAAGGCAGCAAATTCATATCCTACTACGCATACTATCCTGATGAGACATACAGATTCAGCGGATGGTACACCGCAAAAGAAGGCGGCGAGCCTCTTTACAACACGGTATTGACAGATGACATGACTGTCTATGCTCACTGGGAAAAGACTCACGCTGTCACTCTGCACGCAAACGGCGGGTATTTCGGCACAGCAGGCAATACGAAGCTTATCCGTTATTATTCGGATAATCAGGCCTTCTATGTTGATTATGAAGATAACCCTGAGAACGCTGATGAGACAGCGATACTTATCGGCTGGGCAACAGATCCGGATGCCGAAACGCCTGATGTTATCCCGCAATACACTCCTATGGAGGGAATAATCGACGTATATGCCATCTGGCAGACATCCATAAAGATCACGCTGCACGCAAACGGCGGTTACTTCGAAGATACTTCATCTGATACGGTAACGTTCCGGGTAAAGAAAGGCACCACGCTGGGATCCATTGCCGACTATTATACGGCAAAGAACAGTAACAGTTACAAGCGGGACGATGGCAAGCGTTCACGAAGCGCGACCGGTGCCGCTCTTGCAAACGATACCGTCTTTACATCAGATACAGATCTCTATGTTGTCTGGACGGATCTTGTGGATGTTACATACGACGCGAAGGATGGTTATATAAGCGGAGACGGCAGCCAGACTATAACAGTCAAAGTCGCTAAGAATGAGCCGTGGAATGTAAACAATTACTCTGCAGTAAGTAATGCTGAAGGCATAGGCTTCCTCGGCTGGAGTATCACACCGGAGGGTGCGAACATCGTAGGAACCATCACACCGGGAGCAGCTACAACACTTTACGCTGCTTATGCAGCTGGTCTTCATAGCTTCAGAAGTTGCATCGGCAGCAATGCAAGCTTCCTGTGCCTGGGCGATCACTGCGCCCAGCGCAACGGGAAGAATCAATAAGGATTTTTTCATAATGTGTCCTCTTTCTTTTGTTATTTCCGCAAAATATATGATTTTATGTCATTTTTGTTTAGTAAAATATCGTTTACCTGATATAAATAAAGACATAAAAAGCCCCTCCAAAGGGGCTTTTGCGCAATATCTCTATGCTAGGCAACGAGTTAGTTTTCGTTGTTGTGCATTTCCATCTGTTCGCGGTCCATCGTGTGCTGCAGGTATTCCTTGAAGTCACGGTCGATGTTCACACCGTCGAAGTCGATGTCATCCCACGTATTCCACCTTGGACTTGGCTACCCAGCCCTGACCGCAGTTACCCTTGACCAGAACCTCGGTATCGCCGTCCTTGACGATGGTAAGTTCATCGTTAAAGCCCGCGGTGCAAACCACGGAGCCACCGCCCTTCTCTTTAGTCAGGTCAATATCGCCCAGCTTGGACTTGACTTTGTTGGGTGCTGCGAAAGCAGCGGCAACCATCAGAGAAAGAGCAACAAACAAAACCTTTTTCATGTTATTCCTCGAAACGGGATAAAAATATTCGTTAATGCAATAGGAATATACCTTTTATTTTGGCAATTTGTGAGATATTCTTTTAAATTTTTACAATATGAAGCGTTTTTTTTGCATTTTATTGATTTTTCTGGTGGTTTTGGCCGCTTTTGCCGGGATCCAAGGTAAAAAAAGACTGAACGCCGTCTCAAATAACTCCGAAACAGTACTCCTGGAAATCCCCAAGGGAAGTTCCGCGGCCAAGGTCGGCCAAATACTGGACGAAAAAGGCGTGTGGAAGGACGGACTGGCATTCAAGGTCCGGAACAAAATGGACAAGCCAAACCTCAAGGCAGGCTGGTACGAGATTCCGCCCCGGCAGACTCTGGAACAGATTTTCGCCCTGCTTGCAAGCGGCAAGAACGCCGTACGCAAGGTGACCATTCCCGAAGGCCGGGCAAGCTGGGAAATTCCCGCCTACCTGAAAAAGGCGTTCCCCGACCTGAACGAGGACCGCTGGAACAAGTTGGTCCAGGACCCGAAGTTCGCCCAGTCCCTGGGCGTTGATGCAAACTCGCTGGAAGGCTATTTGCTGCCCGACACCTACCCCTTCGCCATCGATGCCGACGAAGAGACCATCATCAGGCAGATGGTGGCCGCGAACCTGAAGGTGCGGGACGAGATGAAAAACAAGCCAGGCTCCAAGTGGGCAACCCTCGGCAACTGGCACAAGGTGCTTACCCTTGCAAGCGTGGTGGAAGAAGAAACCGGCAAGCCCGACGAGCGGTTCTTGATTGCAGGCGTTTTCCACAACAGGCTTGAAATCGGCATGCCCCTAGGGGCAGACCCCACGGTGCGGTTCATCTTCAGGAATCTGACCGGGCCCATCTACAAGAGCCAGCTCAACAGCGACAGTCCCTACAACACCCGCAAGTTCAAGGGCCTGATGCCAGGGCCTATTTCGAACCCAGGGCGCAAGGCCATAGAGGCGGCCCTATTCCCAGCCGACACCAAGGCCCTTTACTTTGTTGCAAAAGACGACGGTTCGGGCACTCACTTCTTTAGCAGCACGCTCAGCGACCACAACAAGTTCAAGGACGTAGCGGCGAAGAATAGAGGGGAGTGAGGCAGTGAGGTGTGAGGTGTGAGGTATGAGGTATGAGGGTTATTGAAAAAGAATTCGTCATGTTCGCCCATTCGACAAGCTCAGGGCAGGCTCCGGCGAACATCCGCTTACTGCAACCCAGCGGATCCCCGACCAAGTCGGGGATGACATTCCTCAAAGCGAAGCGACCTCAAATCCCTAGCCCCTAGCTCCTAGATCCTAACCCCTAAAAACTATAATTCCCGACGCGAATAAAGAAGGTGTAGTCCATCACGTCACCCAGCTCGTCGAGAGTTTCGCGGTCCACCAGGCGGGACATTCCCGCAGATACCGAGATGGACTTGTACGCAAAGCGTAGCGTCGGTTCCAGAATAAACTTGTCCGGCCCGAGGTGCGCCGTTGGATTTTCTTCGAAGTCCCGCACGTAGGCACCAAACACCCACATGCCGAAAATACCCTTATGAAGCCCGAGGTTTATACGGGCAAGTCCATAGTGGTGGCTCAGCAGTTCCGGATTGTACCATTCCCCAGTCCAGGGGGTGGCCGCAACACGCCTGCGGTAGAAATTGTCCAGCGGCAAGAGCCCCGTCGATTTGGGATAGACATAACCATGACCTTCGTCGTGATACATATCTACGCCACCACCCAGGAAAAGTCCCAGCGTCAAGAAAGATACCGGTGAGCGACTGGCGTACATTTCCAGAGAAAGCTTGTGGTATATGGGAATCAGTTCCGCAATGTCAATCTTGTAACGCACGGACTGGAGTCCCCACCCCAAGAGCAAAGACTGTCCCCCATAAGAGAAGAACGGATCCGTGTCGCCGCCTTCGTAGCGGTACTGGAGGGCCGGCGAAACAGGCCAGGTTTTCAGTTTGTCCATCCGGTACACCTTGGCAAAGTCAACGGTCCGTTCGCCCAACAAGAATGCAAGCGAAGCCACCTGATGGGCAGTCAAGTGATAATCCACCCACATATTGAAATCACTGCGTTTTTCGCCCCAGGGAGTTGAATAATACGCGTTGTCTTCCAAGTAAGATTCAAAAGGCTGCAGGGTCTGCCAGTCGTAACGTAGCCCCACCGACCAGTCCCTGTTCCACAGGCGGGAAATTTCCAGCTTGGGGCTTACACCGTATGACCTTGGGCCCACGAATCCCGAAACCCCGAGAGCGATATCCATCTGGTTCACGAAGGAGAGCGTCATATCGCCATAGGCGTGTGGCCCGATGGCGTTGGACCCGAAACCGCCCACAGAAATATCTACCGTCGGGGCGACCTTTGCCCCCACCAGCACGTTCCCCGTCGGCAACATGTCAAAGGAAACGGAATCGTAGGCAGGCTCCTTGGAAATTTCTTTCAAGAAATTTTCGGGCGCCACCATGCCCGTGTCGCTTTCGTTCCAGTAAGAGGCTATAGTGGAATGGGTTTCTGCAGACAGGCTGTCAAAAGACGGTTTGAACTTGAACCATGGTGCAGCCACCTTCTTGAAAGTCAAATAATCCAGGGAATCGTTCCTGAAAGGCATCAGTTCCGTAGCGTGTCGTTCCAAGGCAGAGAACCCCGCCTGAATCCATGCCGTATAAGCAGAATCCGTAGCATAATGGGCACGGAGCACTACACCGGACTCCTGGTAAGACAAGTTCTGCAGGGGCTTTTCGAAAAGGATTCGCTGCCAGGGAGAATTCCAGGACGACACGGAAGCCTTCGCCACCCGAGGGATACCTACCGAGATAATGGGGACTTGCTCATAGACATCTTCAAAGGGCACGGCAAGGCCCGGACACAGTTCTCCGGAGTTGTAGTTTTCAATCAAGGGCAAACTCTTGAACACATACTCCGAAGTATTCCATTGTTCGCCGTTACAGCCAAGCACCGTAAAGGGAATCACCGCCCCGCGAGGCACGCGGTTCATGGCTTCTTGAAAGCGGAGCTTTGCAAGGGCATATCTGTGGGCGGAAGTATCCGGTTCAAAGGACTTGGGAATTTTCCGCAAGGTCATGGACGAATCCGGCTGCAACGCATAACGGTAGCGCAGGCTGGGCACGCCGTCGGGAGAAATGGGCCACCTGGCCTGCTCCTGCTTTTTATTGTACAGGTCGTCGAACATATTGTGGCCCATGTAGCCCTGCAGGTACGGGTCCAGCAGCACTCGCTGGATATCGTCTAGCGTCATACCATGGGTCCAGAGGTAGCCCACAAAAGCGCCCCACGAAGTACCTACCACGGAATCAATGCGGACCTTGTAGGTTTCGATGGCATAAAGCACACCCAGGTGGAACCAAGGAGAACGCTCGCCGCCGCTGAGGTAGAGAACGGATTTCTTAGGACCTGAATTCGGATTTCGGATTTCGGATTTCGGAATGTCTGAATCGGAAGGAACGGTTTCGCCTGTCGTCAAATCTATGGTTTCGCATTTCCACGAGGTGTCGGGGGAAGCCTCCCCCTCGCTCCCGCCGCATGCCATCTCCGACTTTCTCTTGTCATCCTCGCGTAGGCGAGGATCCCCTATCAGTTCTCCCTTTTCTGCGGCGTCCGCTACCCCCTCTGCGGGGGACACCCCCACAACGCCCCCGCTGTCAGGACTAGAGGCTCGAGGAACGTCATCCTCGCGTAGGCGAGGATCCGCTTGAGGGGCTTGAGGTTCAGATGCAGGAGCCTGCGCCGTAGAATCCTGGGCAGCCGTCATCTGCGACAGCAGACTGTCGGCAGGTTCTGCAGGCAACAAGGAAAAAGCGACCAACAGGATGGCCGCTACCTTCGGCAAAAAGCGCCTAGGCAAACCTTGCGGGATTGGCCACATACTTAGCCGCTACCTCTTGAGCCACGTAGCCGGAGCGCACCAGTTCTGCAAGGCTATCGTCCATCAGCATCATGCCTTCGGAAGCCGAAGCCGCAATGACCGACGGCAGCTTGAAATGGTCTCCGGTGCGGACACACATGGCCACGTTCTGAGAATTGAAAAGAACTTCCCAGGCGGCAACGGCACCGGAACCTTCGGCAGCCCCCGGAAGCAGGCGCTGCACCACCACCGCCTTCAGCGCAGAAGAAAGCATGGTCCGGACCAGAGCCTTGTCTTCGGGTTTGGCGGCCGCCACAAGGGCGTCCAGGGCACCTGCGGAATTGCCGGCAGTAACATTGCACACCACCAGGGCACCTGCCTCGGCGGCCTGAAGCATAGGCAAAAGGAAACTGGGGTCAAAGTCACCCATCCACAGCAAATCTATCCCGCTGCGAATAGCCTGATCCACCTTCTCGGCCACGCCACCGACAGAATCCTCCAAAATGAGGCTGCTGCCCTGCTTTACAGGAAGTTCCTGAGCCTTGTCCAAGAAGCAGGCCCTTAAAATCTTGGATTCGCAAAGGGCGCCCACATAAGCCGTGGCGCTGGTAGTCTTGCCGGAGCAAGCCGGCCCTGCAAAAAGCACCAGGCCGGAACTGAAGCCCAGCATATTCTCTACAGCAGGAGGAACTCCGAGGGCGTTAAATTCCGGGCACTCGTTCAAAAGCGGGCGGAACACGGCCCCGTTGCCGAGCGCCTCACGGAAATACCGTACGCGCCAGCGCATGCCCTGCCAGGGCCCGCCAATCATGGAGCCGGATTCCCCTTCCAGGGAGCCCAAGAATTCAGCCAAGGAACCAAAGGGAATAACCGGAGCGTCGGGAACGGCGCAAACCTGCCCCGCCAAGCGGATTGCGGGGGCAGCCCCTTCGGTTATAATCAGTTCGCTACTGCCGGTATTGACGGCATATTCCAAAAGAGATTCAATTTCTGCAGCCATCTTTATGCCTCCCCGCCTGCAGGATGATACGCCGCAAAGCGTCTAATGTCGTTTGCCCGTTTCCAGGCCTCTACACCGTCGATGTAACCCGCTTCCACGCATTTCTGCAGGGAATCGTCCAAAGTGATTCCCTGGTCCCGCTGGCTACTGATAGCGGCATTCAGCTGAGACAGGTCGCCCTTGCGGATCATGCCCGCAATAGTAGGCGTCACCCGCACGGCTTCGGCGGCAAGAACCAGGCCCTGGTTATCTACCACAGGAACCAAGTGCTGCACGATAACGCCCTTCAGCTGGTCTGCCAGGGAACCGGCCAAAGAAGACCGTCCGCTTTCGGGAACAGAAACCAGGAGTCTCGAAAGCAGGGCGTGGATGTTGTTCCCGCGGGTAACGGCAAACACCAGAGCGCCGGAATTGGCGGCCTGCAAAAGCAGGTTCAGTTCATCCACGTTTTCCAGATGGTCAAAGCAAATCACGTCGGCACCGTCACGCATAGCAAGGGCGATTCCGTCTAGCCCCGTACGGACATGGAGTCCCACCTCTTTCTGGACTAAAGCGCCACCACCGCCCTGCAAGATTCTTTCAATAGGCCGTTCGATGGTCTGGATGTAGCACGGACGGTTTGCGGCAATGGTTTCGGCGAAGGCGTTCACCGTAGTGGTGCGCCCGCTGGCCGAGGGCCCAGCTACCAGCACAAGGCCGCTGTTGAGTTCTGCAAACTGGGTGCAGAAAGGCGGAAGGTTCAGAGAATCCAGAGCCGCCGCCTCCGTAGGAATCACCCGGATAGACACGCTGGGAACGACCCCGTTCCAGGTTACGGAAATACGGGCACGACCCACACCGGCGAGGGCGATGGTCTTGCTGAAGTTCCTGCCGGCCACCACCTGGTAGCCGTCGGCAAAACCTTCGGAGGCTTCGGCCAAAAGTTCAGAGATGCGGGTCTTATCTACCACCTGTTCGGTGGCCGGGAACAGCGCACCGGACTGGCGCATAACCACCTGACGGTTGGAATAAAGGTAGATGTCCGTAGCGCCGTACTGACGGGCAAATGCAATCATCTTTTTCAAGGACATGATGGGGAGCAGAGTCTGGGGCGCTTCTACCGCCGTTCCCTCTCCAGAAGAAAGGGCGAACTGGCGGGGCAGTTCCTGCTCGCCTTCTTCGGCCGAATCTTCGCCTAGTTCCTCGGCAAGGGCGATGGTCGAGATACTTGTAGTTTCCAGACCGGAAACCTTTTCCACCACCATGTTGGACGAAGAGGATTCGCCGTAAATGTTGTTGCCCTCGATCTGCAGGGCAGGCTCATCATCTACAGGTTCAGCCACGGCGGGCTTCGCTTCTACAGGAGCGGGCTTGGGTGCCGGAGCTGCGGCTGGAGCTGGCTTCGGAGCAGGGGCAGCTGGTGCAGCCTGTGCAGGTTGGGTCGCAGCGTTAGCGGCTGCATGTTTCGCCTCAAGGTTCTGCACAAAGGCAAGGACCTTCGCGTACATGGCCTCCTGCAATATGCCAGCCTTTACCAGGACCTGGCCAATATCCATAGATTCCGTAATTTCGCCCCAATGGGCCTTGACCTGGTCCTCCGAAACCACCTTGTTGTGGACGAGGACCTGTGCCATATACTGATTTCTCATAGGAAATCCCTCCGGCTGAACCACCAACTAGCGATGGCTAAGAAAACACCAACATAACCGATTGCGTAAACCGTATTCCAGAAAAGATACATGTCCGGCAGGGCTAGCCCGTGAACCACGTAGCTGGTCACGTTGTAGCGGTACAGCCCAGGGAACACGGCGTGAATCACCATGGCCAGCTTTTCAAGCAAGGCTGCAGAAGAGTCACTCACCTCGCGCATTTTGTTCACAAAACGAACTTGCTCCAGAAGTTGGTCGCTCAGATGACCCGCAAAATAAACGCCCAATGTAAACAACGCACTCAAAGTGGTCGAAGAAAAGCTACTGAACAGAAGTGCCACCGCAATCACTACCGCCAGTTCCCAGAAAATCAGGTAAATTGCCGTCAGCAAGCTTACCGTAGGTTCTGAATTCGTGAGGAACAGAATGGAGTAGTAGATGCAGGTGAGCAGCGCCAAATGGACGGCCACCACCGCCAACAGTCCAAGGTACTTACCCACGATGAAGGTGGCACGACTGATGGGCTTGGACAACAGGGTGAGAACCGTCCGCCGCTGGATTTCCTTTTGCACCAGGCTGATGCCCACGAAAATGGAAATCAAAAGGCCCGAAAGACTCATCACCGACAGTGTGGTGGACTTGATGACGTATGCCCGATCGAATACGGACCATTCGCCCAGAACGATGCTGAACAGGGCAAGGCCAACGGCCAAAAGACCGATATTATAAAGAATCTTGTCACGGATAGATTCGCGGAAGGTATTGAGGGCAATAATACCGATATGCTTAAGCGTCTGCACGGGCAATCTCCTCGGTCAAAACATCTTCAAGGCTGGGACGCTTATGTTCCATGCGTTCCACAGCAATACTGTTATCCAAGCAATAGCGGAGTAAGCGATCACGAGCGGCATCGTCGGCGCAGATGACCTCCTGGGGGTGCCCCGCCAAGGCGACACCTTCAGGCAGATCTTTGACGGCAATAACCTCCCGAGTCCGCACATGGTATTCGATACCACAGGAATCCGTAATTTCATCCACGGTTCCTTCGCGAACGATACGACCGTCAACAATCATGGCCACCCGATGGCTGATGGATTCCACGTCACTCAGAAGGTGGCTGGAATAGAAGATGGTCACACCGTCCCGGTTCAGTTCCAGAATGGCCTCCCGGACATCGCGACGGCCCATGGGATCCAGTCCGCTCATGGGTTCGTCCAGAATCAACAGCTTGGGCTTGCCGAGAATGGCCTGGGCAATTCCCACGCGCTGCATCATGCCCTTGGAGTACGAACGCAGACGGCGGTCAATCCAGTCCTTGTCGGCGTGGAGCAACTGCAGCGCCCAGGTAATGCGTTCGTTCAGAAGGCTCCCTTCTAACCCCACCAGCTTGCCGTAGAACTGGAGCAGTTCACGACCCGTAAGGTAGTCATAGAAATAAGGTTGTTCCGGAGAGTATCCGATAAAACGGCGGCTCTTGACATCGCGGGGGCTGATGCCGTTTACCAGCACCTTGCCGGAATCGAAATTCAAAAGGCCGGTCAGCACCTTGATGGTGGTGGACTTGCCCGCCCCGTTGGGGCCGATAAAACCGTAAATCTGACCCGGTTCCACATGAAGGCTCACGTCCTTCAGCGCCAGTTTCGGTTTCATCAAGAAACCGCTCCTGTAGGTCTTGTGCAAATGCTCAATCTGAATCATAAACTACTCTTGATCGTCTTTCTTTCCAAAAATCCGGCTTTCAGTTTCTTCTATTTCGCGACGGCGCTTGTCGGCGCGAATCTTCTTGTTCACGAAAAAATAGATGGTGGCGCCAACAAGGTACACCGCAAGGCCTGAATAGAAGAAGGGGTTGATGGAGGTTCCTTCTAACCCCGGGAAAAGGTTCAACAAAACGCTATGGCCAAAAAGGCTCAAAATCACCAACACAAAGCCCAAGCCACGCAGGACATAAGTCAAAACTATCAATTTGTTCATTGATACCTCAAAATGGTACTTTTCACCATTGAAAAATACACTTTTTGAAAGGGTTGTACGGAACAAAGGGCTGAAATTCTGCGTTTTTCGGCTTAAAAGACCTCTTTTACGCGACTAATTTCTTTGCCGTTTAGGCATTCGCAGACAAACCTGTCGGCGCAGACCACCTCGTAGTCGGACCCGCCGTTAAATACGTTAGCGTTGCCATACTCTTCGTGAAGTTTTTCCATACGGACACGGCATACGAACTTGCGGGACAGCTCGGCGCAGCAAGCGGCAATTTTATCGTCAGAAATTGACATTGCCATAGACTTGTCCTTGAGGGTTATCTGAACTTCGTTGGCATCCGCTGCCAAAAGCAGGAACACGATATCGTCTATGGCGTATTCCCGGCAATCCAAACCAGACAATACCGATTCGGCGTTATCGACCCAAAGCCGACCTGAAATACTATACTCGTGATCCATAGTGGAAATTTACTATTTTGTGGGTAAAGTAGATAGGTAATAGGTAGTAGATTTTAGGGCTGGTGGGATCAAGAAGTATTAAAAGCTTCTTGATACAGGCAATCCTAAAACCTATAACCTAAAACCTAAGACCTAGCAAATGGCCCGCGCACGTAAGACAATCACACCCGACCCGTATGCGAAACCGATAGCGAAACCGCTACCGCCCGAGCAGAGTTTGCCGGGGAAATTGAAGCAGTTCCAGTCGCCCACTCGCGCGAACTTTGAACTCGTGAGCCCTTACGGGGCGGCGGGCGACCAGCCGAAGGCCATCGAAGAACTGACCGAAGGTTTCAAGCACGGGGAACAGTTCCAGACGCTGCTTGGCGTGACTGGTTCCGGCAAGACTTTCACGATGGCAAACGTCATCAAGAACGTGGGCAAGCCGACGCTGATTTTGACCCACAACAAGACGCTGGCGGCGCAGCTCTACCAGGAATTCAAGGCGTTCTTCCCCCACAATGCGGTGGAATACTTCGTGAGCTATTACGACTATTTCCAGCCCGAAGCGTACATTCCGCACACGGACACCTTCATCGAGAAAGACGCAAGCATCAACGACGAAATCGACAAGCTCCGCCTGCGCGCGACCGCGAACTTGCTGACCCGCCGCGACGTGATTATTGTCGCCTCCGTGAGTTGCATCTACGGTTTGGGTAGCCCCAGCGAATATTTCGACTTGATGGTGCGCATCAAGAAAGGCGACGTTTACGACCGCGACAAGATTCTGCACGATTTGGTGCGCATTCAATACACGAGAAACGACTTCAGCCTAGAACGCGGCAGTTTCCGCGTACACGGCGACGTGATTGAAATTCACCCAAGTTACGACGAAGAAGGCCTCCGCATCGAGCTTTTCGGCGATGAAGTGGACCGTCTCGTGCGATTCAACATGGTTACCGGCGAAGTGACGCAGGAAATGGACGAGATGACCATCGCTCCGGCGAAGCACTTCGTGACTAAAGAAGAAGGACGTGCGGGAATCTTGCAACGCATGCAGATGGAACTCACCGAGCGTCTTGCGGAACTGGACAAGGAAGGCAAGGTGCTGGAATCAGCCCGTCTTTCGAGCCGTACCCGCTACGACATGGAAATGATTCGCGAGACCGGCATGTGCAGCGGCATCGAGAACTACTCCCGCATCATCGAGAACCGCGCACCGGGTACACGCCCGTTCACGCTCATCGACTACTTCGGCGACGACTGGCTCTTGATGGTGGACGAATCCCACGTGAGCATTCCGCAGGTGGGCGGCATGGCCGAAGGCGACAAATCCCGCAAGACAACGCTGGTGCAGTACGGGTTCCGCCTCCCCTGCGCCTTGGACAACCGCCCGATGAACTTCGCCGAATTCGAGTACATGTACCCGAAGCAGGTGCTTTTCGTGAGCGCAACTCCCGGCGATTACGAACTCACCAAGACGGGTGGCGTTGTCACCGAACAAATTAACAGACCCACCGGACTTCTGGACCCGAAAATCGAGATGTTCCCCATCAAGGGCCAGATGGACGTGCTGCTGTACCGCATCGAGGAGGTCGTCAAGAACGGCGACCGCGTGCTGGTCACGACGCTCACCAAGAAGATGGCGCAGGACCTCACCGACTTCTTTGTGGAAGCGGGCATCCGCGCGCGTTACCTGCACAGCGACATCAAGACGCTGGAGCGCCACGAACTCATCCGGGGCTTGCGCACCGGAGAATTTGATGTACTTGTGGGCATCAACCTGTTGCGCGAAGGCCTTGACCTGCCCGAAGTGAGCATGGTGGCCATACTCGATGCCGACAAGGAAGGCTTTTTGCGCAATTACCGCAGCCTCATCCAGACCATGGGCCGCGCAAGCCGTAACGTGAACGGCACCGTATTGCTCTTCGCAGACAACATGACCGACAGCCTGGAGAAGGCCATCACCGAGACCGCCCGACGCAGAGCCGTGCAGGAAGAATTCAACAAGGAACACGGCATTACGCCCAAATCTGTGACCCGCAAGCTGGAAGACGACCTGAGAATCGCGGATCCCCTTGGAATCGACGGTGACGATTCCGTCGATGAGGACGAGGAGATCCCCGCCTTGGTTCGGCTACGCTCACCACAGGTCGCGGGGATGACAAATGGGGAACCGGGCATCCGCCCGATGGAACCGCTGCAGCCCTCCAAGTTTAGACGAGAGAACGCTCGCAAGCGAGCTACAGGCGAGAGACGAGAGAAAGGCTCGAGGCACGATGTAAGAAAGGAGATCCCCGCCTCCGCGGGGATGACAAGTTCGCTGGAAGACCTGGAGCGCCAGATGAAGGAAGCCGCCGCGCGCCTCGATTTCGAGGAAGCGGCGCGGCTGCGGGACATTATCCGGAATATGCGTTAGGGACAGTGACCCCGTAAGGGGACGAGACCGGACAACGGACGGGCTCGGTGAGACGGGGCGGAACGCCACGGCGAGTATGGCCCGACCCGCCCTTCGTGATGAATTGCGCCAATCTTTGGGGCGGGGAACGCCCAAAAATGCCGTTTTCCTTGAAAATTTCGCTTTTTCGTTTGCTTTTTCGGCCATTTTTGTTTATTTTCAGAGTCAGAAACTTTTTATGAGGGAACAACTATGAATTTTATGAAGAAACTTTTCCTGGGCTCTGTATTCGCCCTGGGTTCAATCGGCCTTACCGCTTGCGGTGACGACAGTTCCAGCGCCGGCGATGGAGACTCCTCCTCTTCTGCCGAAGAACTGGTCCTTTCTTCGGTCTCCGAGACTTCGCCCTTGGCGGACTTTTCCGAGGTCGAGGCAAAACGTACCGCTGACGGCAAGGGCGGTTGGGTTCTGAAGCTCACGGGAAATATCGCTACCGAAAGTGATGCCTTTGAAACCCCGGGCTACGACGGCGACCCGATAACATATATGGTTGATAGCCTTTCTTTCGATGTAGGCAGAAAGGAAGACGGTAAGGTAATCAGGGTCGGCAATCTTCCCGTTCCCGTCAGAAGCGACTTTAAATTTCCAAAGGAACAGTTCAATCCACTCTTTGCCATTGATGAAATACCTCTGAACCAGGACAGCATCGGCTGGGGAGATTTTGTACTGTACATCACCGTCTATATGAGTGGCAGTACAGAGGAAAAGACATACGCTTTTACTGCCCGTCTAGAAGCTGAATTTGATTTGCCGAAGCCTGCCGAAGTTTCTTCTTCTTCTAGCGTCGCCGAAGTGTGTACGCAGGTGGACTCCGTCGCCGTGGAGTTCTCCAACGAGTATAACAAAATCACAGCCAAGCAGGCCATCAACTTTGCTACGGGCGCCGCGGAGAACCCCCATGTGACAATGAGTCTTGAAGGTGGTGTCGGTTATCTCGTGGCCGCAAGTGGCGTAACCTTCCAGCAAATAGACTCCTATGACAATAGCAGCGGAATGTGGGTTGCGCCGGCCTCACCCGCATGCCTCGAAAAATTCTCCTATTCTCCCAGGTTTGACGAAGAAGGCAATTCGGCAACTAAAGTCAACATGCAAGAAAGCACCCAGTGGTATATGGTCCTTACCGCTGACGGGAATTTCCCGATTCGACCCACAAGAGTGCAGGTTAATGGTTCCGAAGGTAATATATCTTTCATCTACTACAAGAAGACCAACTAGCCTAATTCCTGCATGATATCGACCCCCGAAAGGGGGTCTTTTTTTTGCGTTGCGCTCGCATTTTACACTCTTCGAGTGTCTTTTGCTAGGCTCGGAAGTGGGCCTGTAAACAGTCCCGTTTCACTCGCCTTACGCAAAAATTTCTAAATTAACGCCCGTAAATTTAAACACGGAGTAAATCATGCTCAAGAAGCTTTCCAATTTCCCCGGCATCAAGGGACCGGTCGTAACCATCGTGATGGATGGTTTTGGTATCACCGATAAAGTCGAAGGCAACGCCATCAAGGCCGCCCGCACCCCAACCCTCGACAACCTCTTCAAGATGTACCCGAACGTGCTCCTGAAGGCTCACGGCCGCGCCGTGGGTATGCCGACCAACGAAGACATGGGTAACTCCGAAGTGGGCCACAACGCCATCGGTGCTGGCCAGGTCTATAACCAGGGTGCAGCCCTCGTGCAGGATTCCATCGTCTCCGGCGAAATCTTTGAACGTGACGCATGGAAGGAAATTGCCGGCAACGCCCGCGAAAAGAACACCGTCCTCCACTTCATCGGCCTCTTCAGCGACGGCAACGTCCACTCCAACATTTCTCACCTGAAGGCCATGGTTGCCCAGGCCAAGAAGGAAGGCCTCAAGAAGGTCCGCGTGCACATCTTGCTCGACGGTCGTGACGTGCCGGAAACTTCCGCACTCGATTACGTTGGCCCGTTCGAAAAGTTCCTCGACGAACTCCGCTCTCCGGAATTCGACGTTTGCATTGCTAGCGGCGGTGGCCGTATGCAGATCACCATGGACCGTTACAACGCCAACTGGAAGATGGTGGAGCTGGGCTGGAAGACCCACGTACTCGGCGAAGGCCGCTACTTCGACAACGCTACGCAGGCTATCGAAACCCTCCGTGGCGAAACCAAGGCTATTGACCAGGACTTGCCCCCGTTCGTGATTGCCAAGGATGGCCAGCCAGTCGGTACCATCAACGATGGCGACTCCGTGGTGTTCTTTAACTTCCGTGGCGACCGCGCCATCGAAATCACCCGCGCCTTCGAAGAAGAATCCTTCAGCGAATTTGACCGCAAGCGCTTCCCACACGTCTGCTACGCCGGCATGCTCCAGTACGACGGCGACCTCAAGCTCCCGAACCGCTTCCTCGTTCCGCCTCCGGCCATCAAGGAAACCAGCGGTGAATGGCTTGCCGAAACGGGCGTCAAGCAGTTCGCCTGTTCCGAAACGCAGAAGTACGGCCACGTGACCTACTTCTGGAATGGTAACCGTTCCAGCAAGTTCGACGGCGAAACCTACCTCGAAATCGAATCTGACGTTGTTCCGTTCGAACAGCGCCCGTGGATGAAGGCTGCCGAAATCACCGACGCCATGATCGAAGCTTTGAAGAGCGGCAAGTACCAGACGCTCCGCTGCAACTTCCCGAACGGCGACATGGTGGGCCACACCGGTTCTTTCCGCGCCGCTACGATGGCTATCGAAGCCGTGGATATCGGCCTTGCACGTCTGCTCCCGGTGATTGACGCCCTCGGCGGTGTTGCCATCATCACGGCTGACCACGGTAACGCCGACGAAATGTACGAAATCGACAAGAAGACCGGCATGCCGAAGGTCAACAAGGACGGTACGTTCAAGGCCAAGACGAGCCACACCTTGAACAAGGTTCCGTGCATCCTTTACGATAACGTAACGGGCGGCAAGCTTTCCCTCAAGGAAGGCGACTGGGGTCTGTCGAACATCGCTGCTACGACGGCCAACCTCCTCGGCCTCGAAAAGCACGAAGCTTGGGATGACAGTATGTTGATCATCAAGTAAGGATCCAGACCAGAACTGGATTGCCACGCCACTTCGTGGCTCGCAATGACAATATGACAAAAGGAACCCTTACGGGTTCCTTTTTTTTCGTTTAGAAAACGTTTACCGCAGGCGGCGCAGGCCCTTGGGCATGGGAACTTCGGTACCGTCTTCTTGCAACAGGTAGATGTTGTCCAGGCTGATGTAGCCCTTGCCGCTGTAGCGGGCTCGGAAAGCGAAATTCTTGATTTGCTTGGGGTCCAGCTGCGGAATAGTCTTACCCCAGCCTTCCTGAGCCATGTTTTCCCAGATGAGGGTGTCACGGACCCAGGAGCCGCGGGTATTTTTCAGGCGGACCATGAACTCGTCGTAGTCCTTCACCTGTTCACTGGCGATTTGCACTTCGAAATAGCCGTCGGGATTGTTGTGGTTAGTGGCGTAGTCGAACACGATTCCTACTGAGTTTTTGACCTCGGGAGGAACCACGTAGTAAGCGCCAGCAAAGTTGGGCCAGCCTTGTGCAGGGGGCTGCTCAATCATGAAGTCGTGACGGATGAATCCGCCGTGAGGGGGCGCGCCGTTAAAGACCTTGGCCTCGATACTGGTAGCGTTATCGCCGTTGGCCACCGGGTACCAATCTACCGCATCCAGGCCGTTGTCGAAGTTCTGCATGACGCTGGTGGTGCGGTAAGCCCCGCGGGTGCGGAAGGGAATCTTGAATTCCGTAACCTTGCCGCCAAGGCCGGATATTTTCAGCGTGGCCATTGCCGGTCCGAGCTTTACATTGGCGGGCATGGGGACCTTTACATGGAAGCTTTCGATAGAGGCATTCCACAGACCATCATCGGGCTTGAACCATTCAACAACGCCCAATTCCGGAATTTCAAGCTTGCCCTCCGTCAGCTGGCCGTACTGCTGCACAGCGGTGGCGAACAGATCCAGGGTATCACCTGCAAGCAGGACCTTCTTTTCGATGGAGGCGGCAATGACCTTGGGGGCTGCCGCAGAACTTTTCGTCGCCGCATCCAGACCAACCACCTTCGGGTTAATCTGCACAACGGCAAGTCCAAAGGGCGGAACCGTAATATCCCTGGACTTGGACGGATTGATGCGGCGTCCGCTGGGGCCCATTTTCGGGTAAGGGTAGGCGCTTTGGTTCGTGCCGTTCCACTTGAACTGTTCTTCGCCGAATATTTCCACCTGTGTCCTGACCAAATCACCTTTGCCTACAGTCGGCGTCACATTGGCAGAACTGTCTGCTTTTTGCGGGGCAGAACTGTCCGCGACCTGTGCGACGCTCGCCCGATCAATCTGTACCAGCTGCGTCACGTCGGAGAGGTTCACCAGCATCACACGGGCAGAATCCCCCTTGCCGATGGCGTAAGCCACCACATCGGGGCTGTTGCTCTCTACCGGCAACACCGCGAACCCGCTTTCCAAAAAGTCCATGAAGGTCATGTAAACGCCATAGTATTCCGCCGTAGGTTCCAGGGATTTCCAGTGGTTCCAGGAACCTTCCTTGAGGAGCGCCGACATGCTGATGGTTCCCCAGGTGTCGTCGGGTCCCTTGAACAGGTTGCCGAAAGCGTCCCAGGGGAGCACCTGCAGGCGATTACCGAACCGCACCGCATGCTGTGCAAAAATCATGGCCACCGCAGAAGCCTGGGGGTAATCCATAAGCAGGCTAAAGCCCTGCACGCAGGTGCTGAACTCCGAGAGGAACACTCGGCGTTCCCCTTCCAGGTGGCGTTTCATCCAGGAGTCCAGCGTGTCCATATTGGGGCCAACGTCCAGCATGGACTTGAGCATGTCGGCGGGCTTCGGGTCGTTGGGTGTCCAGTAGGGGTAGTTGTGCAGGTCCACCACATCCAGGTAGCGCTTGCCGTCTTTCTTTTCGGCCTCCCCCACAATCCGCAGGAACTCTTCCATCCAATACTTGCCATCCAGAAGGCCCGCGCCCTTCTGCTGCATCTTGTGGGTGCTGAACAGCGGGCCGTGCAAGAGGATGCTGGAATCCACCGCCTTCATGGCGCGGGCGTATTCCAGATAGCGGGCCGCGTACTGCCTTGCCGAAATAGGGCCTGACTCCTCCCATTCGCCATCCAGTTCGTTGCCGATTTGCCACTGCTTGATGTTGTAGCCCTTCACCTTGTTGGCGTAACGCACCCAGGCGGCGGCCTCCTTGGAGGATCCCGTACCCGCGTTCACGCAGATGACAGGTCTTGCGTTAGGAAGCGTCTTGATGTACTTCATGAATTCTTCAAAGTCCCACTTGATGTCGGTCCAGTCCGTACGGGCGATGTCGCCGTTCCTGGTGGACATGGCGTAGAACTTGTAGTTGTTGCCGCCAAGCAAATCCGTCGCTCCGCTGTAGAGTTTCATCTCGCAAATCTGCACGCCCTTTGACGGCAAATCCGTAGTCTTGAAACGGACAGCCACATAGCGGGTATTGATTTGCTTGAACTTGTATTTTGTGGTGGCGGAATTCACCCGCACCGTGGCTTCTACCTTCAGCTTGTTTTCGAGAGCCTGATGTACGCCGGGATATTCTGCATAATCCTCCGTCCAGTAGGCCAGTTCAAAAGCCTTAGGGCGGAGACTCCCCCAGTCGATCTGAATGGAATCCAGGTTCACCTTTTCAGGGAATTCCACCACAATCCAGGGCGGGTCCACCGGGTCCAAAATTTCGCCCCACCACATGGTCTCCATCTTGCCATCGGCCAGGTGGCTCCGGCGGACAAAGCCGTAGTTGTCCTTGGTAGTGCCGCGATAAACGGTCTCGCCCAAGAAGCCCCGGGCCCACTTGGTCTCGTCGGGAGTCCAGAGCCCCGTCTCGTCGTACTTGCCGATGCCGTTCCAGTGGTAATCATTAGAAAGGCTCCCGTTGGGGAAGCGGAACAGGGTGTAGCCGCCATCGACGAAAGCGGGGGTCATATCATAGAAGCGGCTAGGCGGGTTCCAAATCGCCAGATCGGCGGACATCATGTTGTCCTTGTTGATGACAACGCCGGGGTGCAGGTCATCGACTTTGACAACATTCTGGGCGGCAAAGGCAGAAATGGCAGAAAGTGCCACAATAGCAGGAACGGCAAATTTATTCATAAGAACCTCTTGATACAATATACA
Organism: Fibrobacter succinogenes; assembly: GCA_902768715.1. Lineage (GTDB taxonomy): Bacteria > Fibrobacterota > Fibrobacteria > Fibrobacterales > Fibrobacteraceae > Fibrobacter > Fibrobacter succinogenes_L. Next base: position 19,679 of record CACXMH010000012.1, read on the forward strand.
ACAAAAAGGAAATGCCCGCACTAGGCGGGCATGGCAATCGTCAAAAAAGGTGATCCCGGAACAGGTCCGGGATGACATTCGGGTTACTTTGCAGCAGCGGCAGCAAACGCCTTGCCGAGCTTTTCGAGGGCCTCGTCGCATTCGGCGGCGCTCACGTTCAGCGGGGGGAGCATACGCAGCACATTGCCCTTAGCAGAAAGCACCATGAGCTTTTCAGCGCGAGCAGCGGAGATGATGTTGCCAACCGGCATCGATTCGTCGAGAGCCACACCGAGAATCAGGCCTTCACCGCGGATTTCCTTGGCGAAGCTGTACTTTTCGGTAAGAGCCTTGAGGCCAGCCTTAATCTGAGCGGAACGTTCAGCCACATTCTTCAGCAGGCCCGGAATCTGCTTCACGACAGCGAGACCTGCAGCGCATGCAATCGGGTTACCGCCAAATGTGGTGCCGTGGTCGCCGGCCTTGAGCTGGTCGGCAATGTGCTGACGCAGAAGCACAGCGCCCAGCGGGAGACCGCCACCGATTCCCTTGGCCAAAGAAACCAGGTCCGGATTCAGGCCGTACTTTTCGAAACCGAGGAAGGTTCCCAAACGGCCCACGCCAGCCTGCACCTCATCAACGATGACGAGGCAGCCGAATTCCTTCTGCAGGCTGTTGATGGTTGCAACCATTTCAGCGGAAAGCGTCATCACGCCACCTTCGGCAGCGAGACTTTCCAGCATGATAGCGCAAGTGTCCTTGTTGACTTCGGCCTTCAATGCAGCGCAGTCGTTCCATGTGACATGCACGAAGTCGCCCGGCATAGAGCCGAAGCCTTCGCGAATAGCCGGCTGACCCGTTGCAGACAGGGCAGCATAGGTACGGCCGTGGAAACTGTTCACGAAGGTGATAATCTTCTGCCGGTTCTTTTCACCCTTCCGGTCGAAGTACTTACGTGCGAACTTGATACAGCCTTCGTTGGCTTCGGTACCAGAGTTGCAGAAGAAGGCCTTGTCGAACTTGGTGATTTCAAGGAGGGCCTTGCCCAGTTCGATCTGCGGGTAGTTCGGGTAAAGGTTGCTGATGTGGTTGAAGTGGTTCATCTGTTCCACCACCGCATCCTTGATAGCCTGGTTCTGGTGGCCAAGCGCATTCACGGCGATACCAGCCACGAAGTCCAGGTACTTATTGCCCTGGTCGTCGTAGAGGTAAGAGCCTTCGCCCTTCACGAAGTTGATGTCTGCCTTGCCGTAGAGCGGCGCGATAATTTGTTTGTCCTGTTCTAGCAGGTTAGCGCAAGATTGTGCCATAGTTTAAATCTCCATTAATTTGTTTACCAAAGTGTTCCGCATCTTTCCATCCAACAATATGGATGCTCTTGAGTCCTCGTCGGATTGACTTGAAACTCTCGCGGACTTTGGGAATCATACCGCCGGAGATGACGCCAGCTTCGATCAGCTTTTCGGCGTCCGCCTCGCTCAGTTCGGGAATCACGTTCTTGTTTTCGTCCATCACGCCCGGCACGTCGCTCACCAGCACAAACTGGTCGGCTTCAAGAGCCACAGCCAGTTCGCTTGCGGCCGTGTCGGCGTTCACGTTCCAGCTCATGCCGTCACCGATGGAAATCGGGCTTACCACCGGAGTCCATCCGGCGGCCCACAGGTCGGCCACAATCTTCGGGTTCACCTGCTTGATTTCGCCCACCAGGCCAAGATCCACCTTGCCCTGTTTCTTGACGACCTGGAACAGGTTGCCGTCCACGCCGGAAATACCGATGGCGTTGCAGTTGTTATTCAGCAACATGCGCACCAGCTTCTTGTTCACGTGGCCCGAAAGGGTCATCTCCACCATCTTCATGATGCCAGGGGTCGTGACTCGGAGGCCGTCGATAAATGTAGGTTGTTCCTTGAGCAAGGCGATATTCTCGTTAATGTCCTTGCCACCGCCGTGAACCACGGCCACCTGACAGCCACTACCGGGGAGTGTAGAGACTGCCGACACAAAATCAGCCAGTTTGACTTCGTCGATTGCCAGGCTGCCACCAATTTTCACAACCACTTTTTTCATTTTTTGCGAGGTCCTCTCGTTTTATTTTTACGGAGACAAATTTAGAAAAAGTAGTCAGTGGGAAATGACTCAATACACAAAAGGGGGAAGAATCCCCCTGATTGCAGCCTCAGCGGTGTCATCCTGAGCGAAGTCGAAGGATCTAGCCGAGGCTTCCATCACCCCTTCGCCTAGGGGCTCCGCCCCTAAAACCCCGATTTAGGAATTAACGACTGAAGTAAGAATCAAAACATGCTTTTGACGTATTTCGGCGATGCTTTTCATCAAAAACACAATCTGTTTTCACTTCTGAATCTTTAACATACTTCGTTTTCATCACCAATTTGTCTCCATCAAAAAAATTGAATTGTCCATGTTTCATCAGTTTTCTTCCTAGCAAGCCGCTCTTACATATTCCCGATACGGAAATATTATGTCCCTTAAATACATTCTCACCATAGTTGATAGTAAAAATCTTCTCACTAAGAGCTTCTGGCTTAGAACAGATAGATACCATCATTGTATCAAGTACATGATAAACTAAAGCCTTGGAATCTTTAGTCTCAGAAACCAAGACAAATCTATCGGTATTTCCGTTTGAATAGGTTATACTTTCAACATCGCTCTTCTTGATTGTATATACAGGACCTTCTAGATTATCCAAACGTTTATATTGAATTTGAGATTCCCCTATTTCAGTCACCTTCACGGTGAGCGAATCTCCCTTATGTAAACGAACCACATCCTGACCAAAAGCCAGTGAAATTAACGGCAGTAAAACCATAACCGCCAAAATTCGACAATTCATAGTTTATCCTCTCTTTTGAAGAATCAACTACCCGAACCCATTCTGGGCAGCCCTCCGGAATGTAAAAAAAAAACAACATTTGTCAATTGGGCAATTTTTCTCAATTTCACAACATAATTTCCACGTTTTCGCCTATTTTTTTATATCTTTAGGTCAGACACAAACCATACACAAGAGGTAAATTATGGCTATTTCTAAAGTTTGGCTGGACGAATCCAGCGACGAATGCGTATCTTGCGGCGCCTGCGAAGCTACTTGCGACGCAGTGTTCAGCGTTCCCGAAAAGATGCAGGTGAAGGAAGGCGTTGACTATTCCGCTTACGAAAGCGAAATCAAGGACGCTGCCGACTCCTGCCCCGCCGGCGTCATCAAGTACGAGTAAGGCGATTAGGGAAGGCTTCCGCCCTCCCTAAAACCTACCTTACACAAATTTAAAGGACCTCCCCTACGGGAGGTCTTTTCTGTTGCACCCTGGGCATCTAGTGCAGTTGGTTTCATTCTACTGCAGCCGGTTCCACTTCTTCATTTCCTTGTCCAGGAAGGTATCCACGAATTTCGCATAAATTAACGTGGTATCCAGGTTTCTGTGGCCAAGCAGCTTGCTTGTGGCCGGCAGGGGAATGCCCAGGGTAATGCAGGTGGTAGCGAAGGTATGCCTTGCCAGGTGGCAGTGGATATGCTTGTAGTAGCCTAACTTCTTGGCGGCACTACGCAAGGTTCGGTTGAAATGGGAATTTTCCACCACCCGGAACACCGGGCCGTCAGGCATCTTTTCGGGCAACAACAATCTCGCCTGCAACGGGATGGGCACATAGACCGGGTCGCCGGTCTTGTGCATCTGCTTGCGGATTTTCCAGTCAAAAATTTCGTTTGCGTTCAGCGACAGCAAATCGCTATAGCGCAGCCCCGTAAAACAGCTGAACAGGAACACCCGCATCACGTCCTGTTCCGTTTCGGTCAAGAACCGCCTGCGGTCCATGAAGTTCAGGTACAGGCTCTTCAGCTCCCTCACCGTCAAGAAACCGCGACGGGTATAAACACGGCCAACTTTCACTTTTTCGAAAGGATTCCCGCTTACAAGCCCGTCGGCAATCATCTTGTTGGTAAAGATTCGAAGCACTGAAAGAGCCTTGTTTACCGTAGAGGGCTTGTCGCCCCGCTCTTGCAAGTGGTTGCGGAATTCCCGAATCACGGATTCATCGATTCCGTCACATTCCAAATCCGGGCGGAAATACTGGATTTTTTTCAGGTTCCAATAGTAGGTCCGCACAGAAAGAGGCGCAAGATTTTCCTTTTCCTTCGCCAAGTATTCCTGAGCCACATCGTAAAAAAGCATATAGCCTCCTTGCCAGCCATCGCCAGCAAAAATCCCCGGACACCCGGGGGCAGAGGCAATTTATCATAACTCAGGAAAAAACTTTTTTTACCCGGCTTACAATCAGGTTATTTTACCGAGAACAGTTCCGAACGGTGTATCCCTTGAGCGCGGGCGCGAACAACATATAAACCGGAGCCAGGAACATCCATTGAAAGGTTCGCCGTACCGCCATGAACAAGGACAGACCTTGTGGCAAGAACCCGACCCTTCAAGTCCAAAATATCCACGCAGGCCATTTTTCCTTCCAAATTGCCGGAGGCGTTGAATGACACCTGCAATCGGTTTCCAGACCTTACCGTGTGCAAAACACCTAACGAAGCCTTCGCATAGGCCTTCGCTTCGTCCGTAACCCGGACAGTAGCGTTCTTTGCCGACTTTCCAAGAGACACCTGCAAAGAATCGCCCGCTTTCAGTTCCGTAGTTGCACCATCCACAGTCACATACACGTGTTTTCCCAAAGCGGATAGTTTTTCTGCACCGTTGACGGAAATGTATCCCGCACGTTCATCACTAGCGTCAAGACGAAGTGTCCATTCTTGAGCATTTCCAGCAGAGCGGACCGACTTGGCCAGCAGGCGACCGTCTTCTACGATAGACAGGTTTACCCGTTCGCCCATGCTAGCAGGCGGCTCATCAACCACAAAAGGATGACTGGCAACGCCTAGCGTATTTCCGGCATCGCGACGGCCATTTCGATCCGAAAGAACTAGCTGCAAGCACCAACCATTGCGGGACTCCGCTTTCGCCAGAGATTTTTCATTTTCGACAAAGCTCTGATTTTCGTCATCTTCTTGAGCTTCCAAAAATACGGGAGTCGTCGAAGCTTTCCAGGTCATCATCTTCGAAACCTTGACCCAAGCCGCCTCGTAGGGCTCCAAATAGCGGGTTTCCTCGTAATCGTATGTTTTCGGATTATAGCGCCAGAAAACCGTTTCCGAGCCGAAATCGCCTTCAACCATCCCTGGATTTTCCGAGAATAGGTCTATGCGCCAACCATAGGGATTGGAAATCATGTTCCACCCGGTATAGGAACTGTCCAGAAGCCACTCAACGGCTTTCTTTTCGTCATTTCCTGCTTTAAGAACCAGCGGCTCACCCTTTAGGGAGCTGTACCAAAAGCCGCGATTACCGACAAGGCTATCGCCCTTTTCAAGCTTTTTGTAGCGCCAGAAATCTCCCGTATCGCCATCATCCCACCAATACAAGTGCTGGTCATCGTTCCAATGGAAGGAGGACTTATCGACAGATGCCAGCGAGACCATGTACCACGTATTGGGTTCACCACCTAGCGTTTTTTCAACCGTCAAAGTGTCGCTGTAAACGGCATCTTCTTTTGAGTCCTTTAGCGAAACATTTACGGAAAACTCGCCCATTTCCTTCATACGGAAAACAAGAGTTTTTTCGATTGCGGAGGCTACGGAATCTCCCAGCAGAGAATCCACCACCGGCTTCCCTGAACGAAGATTCTTGATTTCTATACGGGCAGTTACCTTACGCCTTGCATCAAAATCCGAACCCTTGAAGGCAACTTGCAGCGCGCGGCCTGTTTGCTCCATCTCGGCACGGACAATCTCTAACGGAATGGTGTAATCAGGTTGCTGTTCCGTCGAATCACCTTCGTGGTGGTCAGCACCGCCGGCGCTGCTTTCAACAGGCAAGTCTCCACTGCCAGAGCTGTCTTTTGATTCAGATCCCGAACTTTCTACCGGTTTGTCGGAATTCGAACTCTCAGTCGGCGCAGTGGATCCAGAACTTCCTTCAGGATTTTCGGAATTCGAGCTCCCGGCAGGCGCAGTAGATCCGGAACTTTCCACCGGTTTGTCTGAATTCGAGCTCCCAGTCGGCGAAGTAGATCCAGAGCTTTCCACCGGTTTGTCTGAATTCGAGCTTCCGGAATTTGAAGAAGTCGGAGCGAAACCTTCGAAATAAGGGAGACCATCGTTTACATTGTCCGTCCGATTCCATACCCCACTTCCGTCATTGAACGCCTGGGCAAGGGCTCCCGATTTCATATCTTCGGAATCGGCAACGCCATTGGCCAACTGTCCGCCAGCATTGGTGGAGATTATCTTATTGTCGGAATCGGTTATCAGCGTTCCATCGACATCAAGACCTCTCACTCCGTTTCTCACATTCTTGTAAACATTGGCAGAGGCAGGATTTTGCCAATCGGAAAGAGTGTAGGAACCGATCCCCAAAGAAGTTGATGCATCCTGTGTTCCGTAATGGTAATTGTTTTTTATGGATGTTAAATTGTTGTCCCCCAGGTTTTCATCCAGCTTCCCCACCAGGTAACCCACGTTACCCGTACCGGAAATATCTCCGATGGAATAGGTGTTCTCGATGGAAAGCGCCGAATTTTCGGGAGCTCGGCCGTCAATGACTCTGAAATTGCCGACGAGTCCGCCGACCTGTGTCGTGTCAACCACACCGTCACTGCACCCCGCAGAAATATCGCCAACGACAGACGAATGGATGATGGTAACATTATCCGTAGCCGAAGATCCTTCCTGCATTTCACCGACAATTCCGCCGGCCTTCGACCCGCAATTTCCGGTAATCAAACCCTGGAACAGGGCGTCTTCTATAGTCAGAGACGTAGCCCCATTCCCGCTGTATATGGAAACACCCCACAAACCACCCATGTAATCGCCACCGGACAAAGTTGCATTGACAACCGTATCACCCACATAGGGGCTGCTCCCATTATCATGGGTAAAATAGCCGGCAATACCGCCGATATAAGAAACTCCTGTAGAAGCCTCGCAATGCGCATTCACGCCGTCCACTTTCACATTGGATATTCCGCTTTCCCAAGCCATTTGCAATCGGCCAGAAACACCGCCCAAAAAGCAGTCCAGCCAGTCATTTTCATCTATCCCACTAACCGTAACCGAGTTCACCTTGATATTTTCAAGACCCTTGATATTCATGGCATAACCAAAGGCGCCTCCTGCACTCCGAATTTTCCACTTCAAAAGCCACCGTGGCCGTGGGGCAGGACTGCAGTTCCGGAATAATTCCCACATAGGCGCTGGAAGCGGACGTCTTGAAATAGGCCTCGCTAAATTTCAAATTGCGGATACCGCCCGAAGATCCCCCCGCAAATGTTGCAAAGCCTATAATTCGGTCCACATCAGATACACCCACGTAGCAGGCACCCGATATGGTATAGGGGCCACCCGTGCCAGATTGCAAAACCTGGCTTCCGCTCATGTCGATGGTTTTTCCCTTGAACGCCGTTGCCCCGTCATTGCAAGCATCCCCGATGCGGCCAGCAAACTCGATATTTGACGTTACAGAGACAATGCCGTTGGAATTGCTGGCAAGCCATGCGTTCAAGTAGGTGACGGCATCGCCAACGCCGTCACTATACCACGAGTCAAAACAGGACTCACCGGATTCGGCAGCCCCCGTCTTCTGGAAAAACTCCAAAACCGGAGTTCCCCCCGTAATTTCCTTAAAACAAAATTTTTTTGATTCGGCGGCAAAAGTCGTCAAAAAAACCGTCAAACAAAGCAAGACACAAAATTTCAACCTAATTTTCATGAAAAAACCTGACTTTTCGACAAAAAAAATTAAATTCTTTTGCGGAAACAGGATATTATTTTTTCGTTAATTAGACTGGCTGTGCCCCTTATCACATAGACTAGGCACGCTTGGAGCGTTTTCTGAAGCTCTTGACCAACAGGGCGGCGAGGATGCAGTACATTTTTTTCTCTTTTTTGCGTTTTTGGTGTATTTTTGCCGTTTTCTCAACAGCGCGGGCCAATGATAACAAATTTTTACCTTACTTGCAAGGCGTTTGTTAAGGAATTTTTACTTTATTTTTCTTACATGAATCCTCGAAACCGCTAGCCCTAACACCTTAAGCGGATCCTTGCCTCCGCGAGGATGACACCTCTTGAGACCGTCTGTCCTAACCCCTAGATCCTAGCCCCTAAATCCTACCCCCTACTACCTAACACCTACACCCCTCAATTTTTGTAAATTTGGGGCCATGAAAAGATTGTTGTTGATTCTTCTCTGTCTGGCGGCGGTCGCAACGGCCCGCCCATCCCTGCAGTTGGACAGGGATCGAGTGGAATCGGGCAAGACCTTCGGACTGCAGCTCGTTTACCCCCTGGCAGAACTTCCTGAAAACCGCAGCGATTTGCAGATGGAACCCGCAAACGGTTTCACACTCGTCGGAATCGATAGTACCGACAAGGTAATCCGCCCCAGCATGGAAGACATGTTCAACTCCTTTTTTGGAGGCGGAAGCCGTGGCGGATACAAGGCCCGAATCTATACGTTCAAGTTGAAAGCTCCCAAAAAGACCGGACGAATCAGCGCCGGACAAATTTTCATGACCCTCGAAGGGCAAAAACGCAACCTTACAGGCGACATCCCTATCGATGTACAGCGGGCCTATAGCGACGAAGCCGTATCCGTAAGCCTCACACCCAGCAAAAAATCCATCTACGAAGGGGAACAGTTCTACGTCACTCTCGGGTTCCACACCTACGAGCATTTCGAAGGAGGCCTGCAGGCCACCGACATGAGCACCGGCAACGACTTTATCGTCCACCGCGGCGACCTTTCCACCATGGAATTCAAGCCCGTCGAAGGCGCCCGCCGCGAAATGCAGGCCAGCGCCAAGTTCGCCTGGCTTTCTCCCACCAAAAACGGTACACTGCAAATTCCGCCCTTCAAGTTCAAATACACCAAGCGTGGCGAACCGAAAATCGTAGAAGAAAAAAAACAGATGGGCGGTATGTCTTTCCACAGCCAGTCTATCAAGCAGGAATCTATCGAAGCCGAAACCCAGACCCCGACTGTAAACATCACGGTAAAGCCTTTACCCGCCCAGGGCAAGCCTGCAGACTTTAGCGGCATGGTTGGCGACTACAAGTTCAGCGCCGATTTCGACCGCACAAACCTCAAGGTAGGCGAAGCCCTGACGCTATCCATAAACATCAAGGGCGACGGAACGCCAGGCACCATCACGGACCCGAAACTTCCCGATTTCAGCGAGTTCCGCTCCGTACCCCCCGAGAACAACATCTCCAAAAAGGTTACGGGGAACAAGGTCGTCACCACCAAGGACATCAAGGTTTTCCTCTACCCCAAAAAGAAGGGGACCTTTGAAATTCCGGCCATAAACTATTCCTGGTTCAACCCCGCCAAGAAAAAATATGAAACGGCTACCGCAGGCCCCTGGACCATCGAGGTGGAAAAAGGGGACGCAGGTGCCGAAGCCATTTTCCAGGGTCCCGTAGCAGGGTCCGCAGGCCCAAGCGCCGTGCAAAAACAGGAAATCGAATCCCTCGGGTCCGACATCCGGTTTATCCACACCAGCGCCCCAAAGTCGGACACTGTCGCTCCCTACAAGAGCGTGTTGTTCTGGATTCTCTTTACCGCAGCCATTCCTTTCTACATCATCGCCACCCTTCTTGTCAAGATCCGGCGCAAGCGTAACAGCAATGCGGCTCTGGTCCGCAAGGGGCATGCCAACAAACAGCTCAAGGAAAAGTTCGCCCAGGCCCGCAAGGCTCTCGAAGCAAGCGACGGCAAGGGATTCTTCGCCGCACTCGAAAACGGGCTCTTGAACTACCTGAGCGACACCACCAACCTGGAATTCAAGGGCATGACTCGCCCCCAGATGAAAGAGGAACTGGCAAGGCTCAGCGTGAAAGAAGAAACCATTGCCGCCATCGACAGCTGGCTCGAAAAATGCGCCTTCGTGCGCTACGCTCCCGTGACGGCCACGCCCGAAGAGCAAAAGCAGATGCTTGCCGATGTGGAAAAGCTATGCGAGAAAGTTAGATAGTTCGAAATTCGGAATTCGGAGTTCGGAATTGAGAAGGTTTATATGAAAAGTTTTGTATTTATTCTGATTACTATTCTAACGGCATTCGCCACCTCTAATGCTGCGGAAACCTGTGCCGGTATCGAAGCAGGCACCAAGGCCTATAACGAAGGCGATTTCGAGCGAGCCGTTGACGAATGGCGAAGCTGTGCCGACAGCGGCATTAACGATGCTGACCTTTTCTACAATCTTGGGAACGCCTATTTCAGGAGCGGAAAGCTGGGATTCTCCATTTTCTACTACAAAAAAGCCCTCCGCCTTAGGGCCAACGACAGCGATATCCAGCATAACCTGAAATACGCCCAGGCCATGACCCGGGACAAGGTGGAAGAAGATTCCGAAGAAAACCCCATTCTGAACGCCCTTTTCCAGGCGCATCACGCCATTTCTCTAAAGACGCAGCTCTGGATTATGCTCGGCATTTTCTGGGCCATAGCCATTGCCGCCGTGCTGACCAGAATCAGCCTGCGTGAAAAGGCCCGGAACATTTTCACCGGAATCATTTTTGCGCTTACCATCGTCTTAGGAGTATTTGGCGCCAGTGCCGGCTACAAGATTTTTGTCCTGGAAACAGACATTACCGGAGTTGTCACCGCAAAGGACGCCGACGTGACCAGCGCTCCAAGCGACAAGTCCCAGACCCTGAACACCCTTTCCGAAGGAACTTCTTTCCAGGTGCTTTCTACCCAAGGAAATTTCGCCGAAATCCAGCTGGGCGAAAAAATCAAGGGGTTCGTCAAGCTCTCCGACGTAGGGATTGTGGAGTAGTTATGAGTTGTGAGTTGTGTGTTGTGAGGTATGGAAAAAGAATTCGTCATGTTCGCGCAGGCGAACATCCGCTTACTGCAATCTAGCGGATCCTCACTTTCGTGAGGATGACGAGAAAAGCCCGCGAGGGTGACAAATCTTGAAATCCGCAATCCCGAACCTCGAGCCTCATGCCTCAAAGCGAAGCGACCTCAAACCCCTAACCCCTAGATCCTAAATCCTATCCCCTAGATCCTAATCAAACCGTAACATCAGCGCGATTTCGAACTGCAATATCTGCCGCAGGTGTGGCGTCTCGTCGTCCAGCTTTTCGTGAATCTGACGGTACTCGATGTAGCTGCTCATAGAAGCGATGCGGTTGAACTGGTAACCTGCGCTAGGCCGCACGAACCATTCGTGTGTGCGCGAGGGTACCGTACGGTCTGTCTTGTGGAGTTCCGGCTTATAGACCGTGTAATCGTATCCGTCGATACTCCACTGCCTGAACACTCCATCTGTGACGCTAGACTTGTTCCACATGTCGTATCCCGGGTCAGGGTCGTACTCTTTGCGGATGGTCTTGTTGTAGTCGTAGCCGGCGGTAAACTTCAGGTCGATATCGTTTTCCAGCTTGAAATACCATTTCCATAGCTGGAACCCGCGCTTGGTCTTCAGCGGGTATGAAATGGTCAGGTCATTTCCGATATTGATGGCAAAGTCGTTGTACAGGGAGGTATGAATCCAGGGGGTATCCCAGAAATAGTCCGTTGTATCCTTGGTATTGCCGTCAGTATTGGGCCAATAAGGGCTATCGAGAACCTCCTCTTTCGGACGTCTATCCGTCGATTCAATCTTTAGACGAACAGCGTTGTCAATCCTCATGTTGCTCTGGGTCAAGAAAGACAGGCGGACCAGCGGATTAAAGTTCCATAGGTGGGCCCAAGAATCTTCGGCACTCTGGAAAGGCCGTACCACGGTAGTCCTGGTATAATCAAACCGATGGGCCGCACTGACGCTCTTGAAACCGTTCAGGAACGACACACGCTGGGAGAAATTAGGCACGTTCACGCCAATGCCTATCTTCGGCCACACCGTAGTGGTATCCAGGTAAAGGGGATATTCTCGTGACTGGTTGAATTCTTCACGCCACATCAGGTCTCCTGTAACGCTAATATCCCAGATAGGCAACACAATGCCCGTCCCTATCTGGAACTGGCGAGACACAGAATGTCTGAAATTACCCTGATAAACAAGGGTATCTACATGATGGTTGCGATATTGGGCAAACCGTGTAAAATCATCACGATGGTCAAGCCCCATATCTCCGGTAACAATATTCCAGAAGCCCCTATTGCGGTATCCATTGCCCAGGCCTAGGCCATACAGGTAATACTCCATCGGTGTCACGCCCTGTTCCTCGTACAGTTGAGAAAGCGTAAAGTTTTCACCCACGGTGTTCGTCGTGGTCTGCCAACTCATGCGTATTTCATTCCACTTGATTTTGTCGAGGGAAGTAACCACCACATTCTCCCTGCCGAAATTCTGGAAGAAATCGATAATGCGGAACGTTGGGCTGAACTCAAACCGGTTCGTCTGGGAAATGGTCCAGTAGTTCTTCTCGATATCGTTGGCATCCAAGAAATCGTACTCGTCGGGAATGGTCTTTTGCTGATTAAAGTCCGAAGAAAAGGATGTATTGAACGGAATGAACGGAATAAGCCTCGGGTTGAAACCTATCTTGAACTGCTGGGTACGAGCCCGTTCATTGCGCAAAATTCCATAGGACCGTCCGTACTCACGCGTTCCAACACTGTCCACGCGGTAGAACGCAGAAGTATCGTAGCGGATTTCGTAGGTTTCCGGATTCTGCATGTCGATTGCCCACTCTCTGCCATCTTCCATAGTCCTGGCAATCGTATCCCGAGGCACAATCACCACGCTGTCCTTGGAAACATAGACCTTGCGGTCCGTATGGTCATAGTCGAATACGTAATCGCTGGCAAAAAGACCGCCTTCTTTTGTGGTAAAGAAATTCTCCTTCACAAAACCTTCCCGGTCGCCACCCCCCTGCATGTCACGGGAGATGTTCAGGGAGTAGGACGTGTTCAACCAAGAAAGGATATTCCATCGCATGTTCAGTTTGTGGTTCAAGTCGGCCGTGTAAGTCACCACCTTGGCCACCTGGGGTTCCACGAAGTCAGGGTCTCTATCCTGATCCACATAACGCACATAATTGAAATCAAACAATGTCACATCAAAAGTTTGGGGCCAGGGCTCAAACTCCGTTGCCGCCATGGTCTTGCTGAAAGCATTGTCAAACTTGGAAAGTCCTTCAAACGGCTTTTTTCGGAACAGGGTAAACGTTCCCAACTTGTACTCCAAAATAGTCCTGTAGGAGTATGTGGAGTCAGCGCTGGTAGTAGCCCGACCTTCGGATTCCGCATACGAATAGCTTGCCGCCGGCCTTTCCAGGAAAATTTGGGATAGAGCCTCCCCTATCTTCGAATCCGAAGCCTTGTAATCCTTGCTATAGCTTACGCTAAAACTCTTTTCACGCACATAGGATTCATAGCCCTTGGATTCGGTTTCATCCCGTAGTTCCTGTTCCTTCTTGTTGGAGGTTACCGACAGGTCGTTCTGGAACATATCCTTGGTCAAATTCGAGAAACTGCTCTTCTTTAAAAGAAGGTCATCCGTAGGCTTCATGTAGGGGCGCTTGGTAGTACTGCTGTAGCCGAAGTTCATGGGAATATGGAATCCGAGACTATCGGCCAGGAACTTATTCAAGCTGAGGTTCAAATCTCCAGCCACATCTAACTGGGACGCTGCATCCGAAAGTTTTGGTTTCGGAGAGCCTCCTGTAGTTGAAAGGGTTGCAAAATCACCATCCTGATAGCGTATTGCTCCGGACAACGAAATAAAGTCCGCAAACTCCACCTGACCAGAAGTTCGTGCAGCATAGCCCCACTCCGTATCCATGCTGGAAAGCCGCAAATCATCAATCCAGAATGTACCCTTCAAGTCTGCAGGGGACGCGTCGGCGTCGGCAATGACAACAAAGCGAATCCAGTCAATATGCGTCACAGAGGGGTTACCCACCAACTTGATTTGTTCATCACGGGAACTTCCCTCCACCTTACGGATCGTAGGCTCCAAGAAGGGCGGTTTGCGTCCCCGTTTCATATTGGAAAAATCGGACAAATCCATAGCAAAGGCGTTGTCCAGCCAGTTCTGTTCGTGACAGTCACTTGCACGGTCGCCCGAATTGCAGTTGTACCGGACCGGACGGAAACTCCACTCGTAATAATCGCTGGAACCGTCCAGAGAGCCTTCACCGAACTGGATGGCAAACCGCACCGGGACTTTCGCCGCCTCTGTCGTGTAATGAATTTCCATCTTGATGGACTTATAACTGGACAAATCCTTCACATCGTTTTCAAAGACGCGGGTTACCCCTACCTCTTGACCAGGATTCAAATTCTGATAATCCAGAACCAAGGCGGTTTCCTTCAGAGGGGCGTTGGTTTCGGAATCACGTTCCGTCTTGGTGTTGGGGGACTTGGTATAGATATTGGAATCTTCGCGGTTGTTGATGGTGGTGACCTTGATGCGGCTAGTGTCACGGGTGTCCATAGATTCCTGTACCTGGGTGGGTACGCCGTTCACTTCCACCACCTGGGAATTTTCCGTAGAGCTGGTCTTGTAGAGGTCGGCCACCGTGGTTTCCTCCCAGGAATTTCCCACCACAGCCAAACTTACAATCTGTACCTTGGATTCAGCCACACCCGGATTCAAGCCACCAATCCAAAGTCTTGAATAGAGGGCTTCGGCTAGAATGGTCTTGTAGTCGCTTCCTGCGGGGGAAACAATGGTATCGTACTGGTTCAAGGGAATACGCCACTTGCGCCAGCCGTTTTTCAGGTCTTCGTAATCCATGTGGTCTGTCTTGGACAAATCGATGCGGTAGCGCACAAAGCTAATGTCCGTGTCCAGAGACCCGTTCTTGTTGATGTCTTCGGTATCGTACAAGCGTTCGCCAGAATTGTTTTCGGTACCGTTTATATGAACCGACGGATCGCTTTCGTTTTCCAGGTCTTCGTCGTAATTATCACGGGCGATATCCTTTTCAGAAGCATCCGAATTTGCAGCCGTAATCTCCGTAGAAATGCATCCCGAAATACGGCAGTCCCAAACCAGGCGTTTTTCGTCAGAACCAGAAACCTTATCTAGGCCATTGTCGGTGCGGGCGACGGTTGTACCCAAATCGTTTTCGCCGTCATATTCCTCATTAGGTTCATAGCCATTGATGGAAATGTCTTCGCTCATGAGCCCCAAGTCCAAGTAGATAGAGCCTACGTTTCCTCGAGCCACCACTTCCAAGTACTTCATTTCGCTCAGGTCCTGGTAGTAGGAACTGTTAGGACGCATGATACCACCCCAAGAGTTGCCCACCAAGTTGTCGTTGGCACGAAGGGTCATCTTCAGCACTGTCAGGTGTTGATTATCTACATCGGAATTACCAACGCTAGGATAAATGTACTTGTACAGTTCCGTCGTATTGCTATGCCAAACGAATTCACCCTTGTGGCGATAGTCCTGGTTCTCGATATAGGTCGAAGGTTGGCGGGCGACACCTCCCGGAGGCGACGCCGGGTACCACGAAAGTCTGGTAAGGGGATAAGTAAGGCCAGAAACCGTAGATTCAAAATCTTCGACAAGGGCTTCATTGTCCCCGCTGGTGTTTGCGTTATGGCGGCTGGCCGCAAATTCCGCCTCAAAGCGCCAGCTGGATTTTGCCTCCGTCTCAATTCCAGGAATCAAGTTCACGAAGTCCGTCAGAGCCTGCACCGTGTCCTGCAGACGCAGGTTCATGCCCCACAGCACACTGGAGAAAGGCTCGTTCCCGAGGGTCGGGGTCTTGGCAGTGGTACTCTGGCTCTTATACAGTGCAGTGACACCGAACAGAGATCCCGTGCCAAAACCGTAGCGATCCAGCGGGAGTTCCGCTCGCGCGCCCAACAGCAACTTGTTGTCTATCTCGAACAAGGGCTCACATTCGAAGGTAACCTTGATTTCCTTGTTGGGGTCCAGGGCGCGCTCACTCAAAAGCTCAATCTGGCCAAGCTCGTAGTTCACCTCGTAGTCCGTTCCCCGGATAAGGGTAGTAGAACCTGCAGTCAGCTTTTCTGTGCCCGGAGAAATATCCATGCAAGAACCCGCACTCACCGAGTAGCTAGAATTCGGATCCCGGACGCTAATAATGGAGTTACGGCGTTTACCCACGGATTCAAAGTAGAACCTGCTAGTAAAGCGGTTGAGCTTGTAAACAGGCAATGTATAAAGTTGGGCCATGGCTCCAGTGGAATCCAGCAGGCGAAGAGGTTCCAAGCAGTTTTCTCGAGCACGCTCCGTAGCACCCGCTCCTGAATACTGGGAGAGGGGCTTACAGGGGAGCCACATTTCGCCGGTGTAGTTTCCGGAGGCGTCCTTTTTGAAGATGGTAGCGTCGTTCACCAGCGGGCTTCCGGTGGAGGTGTCCGCCACCCCAAGTGTCTTGAGGTAAGTGCCCGTCATGCCGGACTTGTTTTTGAGACGCAACACAAAACTGCTGGAACTTGCATCAGAAATTCCCACGGAATAAACGTTGCGGAGCATCAGCTTGTCGATGTCCGTCAGTTCTGAAAGGGTGGCGTCCCACTGGACAAGCACCATCCTGGAACCATGCCTGATGGTAGTTCCCGTGCGTCCGCTACCGTCGTTACTCCAGCTGGCGGCCACCAGGGTATTGCGGTTCACCCCGTTGATTTTCAAAATACCCGTCTTGGGATCATAAGTGTAATCGCTGGACGGAATTTCCTCCATACGCTCCACCAATTTCGTGATGGTTTTGCCACCAGGCGTCTTATACACTACAGTGATGTTGTCCACCACGTCCTTGGCGTTGTTCAGGTTGCTGCGCTTAAAGAGTTTCAGGTTCGTGGCCGGGTAGTTCGAGGTGGTGCGTCCGGTAATGGCCGCACTGATGTAGTTGTCCCTGGCCTCGTGGTTCAAGAAGTAGTAGCGGTAGGCCACGAACTGCTTGTCCAGGATCTGGAATTCCGTAGTAGATTCGTTGGCGTTGATGGTGTATTCCTCCTGGGAACCGCCATCTTGGGATGCAATAGTGGTAAGCCTCCAGTCCCCCAGTTTCCAGTCTGCCTTGATACCGAATAGCCCCTGGTGGTTCTCGGAGTATCCCGTCAGTTCCGTACCCGAAAGGGTCAGGGAGGTAGTACCCGCTTCCACCCTCTGGAGGATGTAGTCTTCGAACTCGTCCTTATAGGATTCTTCATAGACCACCCTCACCTGATTCTGGATACCGAGTCCTGTCTCCACGTTGTTGATCTCTACCGTGATGTAAGGGCCAATCTTTCCCTTCACCATAAAGCTCGGGTCGTACTGCAAAGAAAGGGAGGGCACCAGGCTCGTGTTGGTGCTGCCCTGGGCGTCGTCCTTTTCTGCGTAACCCTTGAGGCGTATGTCCATGGTTCCTTGGAGCATCAGCTTGGGCTTGTCCAGGCCAAAATCCTTCATCCAGGCGGGCATGGTCACCGGCACCGTAATGTCGAATACAGAACCTGTTTCCGGCGTTTCATAGCCGCCGTCCTTCTGGCCTACCAGGCCATTCAGCCACAAGCTTTTACGGCCCACGTCGTACATGTCTGCCACATAGTCCGTCAGTTCCGGATAGTGAGCGGTCCAGAGTGTCGTGGTGTCACGGGAAATGCTGTTCACCCGCTTTTCGCTCACGTCCATTTCGCGGGTGGCGATGTCGATGTCATGGCTATAGACCTGGCCCCTGTTGTTCTTCATGAGCCTGGGAGACGCCCCGACGCCGCCGAAAGGGAGTATCCCGTCCAAGGGGGTGGCCGAAGGGGGCAATTCCATGTATTGATAGGTAGGTTGCCACTCCGTCTCTGCCGGGTCCGGTTCTGCCTCTGTTGGCGCATAGCCGCTGGAGTCCGCTTGAGCCCACAGGGAAACACTTGCCCACAGGATGGACAAGCCAAAGGCGAACAACCCCAAAGGGGTTCTATGCAAGAACCTTTTCAAAATATTCCGTCACAAAATACTGAATTTAGGGGTCCTAAATCCACTATTTTTTCAAGATTTTCGGGGAAATTAGAAAAATATGAATAGGGAGGGGCGAACGCCCCTCCCTAAAACCCTCCCCTACACGCTCATAATTACCATTCCTCAGGAACTGTTCGTTGGGAGGTAATTATTAGCGTGGGCGCAAACTGCGTTTGCGCATTATTACAGGATTACAGGATTACAGGAACAGCTCGATTCCTCCGCGAACCTTTTCCCATGACTTGTTCTTCTTGCACAGGAAATCCATCATCTTTTCGTAGGTGGCGGTGTTGGCGAAGCCCTTCCAGAGCCTGCGTTCCACAGATTCGCCGCTGTCCTTGTCGATGGTGGTAATGGTGTCGTAGTAGGCCGGATTGTCCTTGAATTCGGTAATCAGGATTCCCTTCAGGTCTTCCGTGTAGATACGGGAAGCATACTTGAGGATAGAATCGTTGAAGTTCAGTTCGTTTTCCACCAGCCATTCGAAATCCTGGATAGGATCGCCATAGACAAGCCAGTGCTTGAGGGCGAGAGCCACCACCAGGTCCTTCACGGCGCTGCGGAAGATAAACTTGTCTTCGAGACGGCCATTGAAGGTAATCTTGGTCAGCGGGTTATCGTCGTTGGCCTCGATAGAGACGCCCTTGCCCGGGGTCACGCGGCGGATCTTGATGGGGAGTCGGCTAAGGAGCTGCCATGCCTTGGTGAAGGCGATGGTCTTCCTGACAAAGTCCTTCTCCTTTTCGGGAGCCACACGCACGAAGGCGCCAAAGCAACGCTGGTACAGGGTTTCCTTGTCGAAGATGCAGTCGCTACTGCGGCATTCGCTGAGCTTGCCGTCCATCATAAAGAGGGTCTTGGCCAGTTCGGGGCGCATGCGGACTTCGAGCTTACGGGTACGGGCCTTGAGGCGCACGCCGTCCTTATAAACATAGGTAAAGCCTTCTTCCTGGTAACGCTGCCAAATGAAGAACTGCAGGTCGTCGGCGGCACGCAGGTGGTAGCTGAACACCGGGTTCTGGCGGTTGTTGGCCATGGTCACCTGGTTCAAGAAGTTGTCAGCACCAGGATACGGCACCACCACCTTCACCAGCACCTTGGGGTTCACCGGCTTCTTGCTCTTCTTGGCATAGTGTTCGTAGGTAAACAGGGACTGGGCGCCGTTAATAATCTTCGGGCGTTCAATGTAGAGCACCTTCTTGCCATCCCGTTCCTTAAGGCGCAGGTCATCACCCGTAAGGGTCATACCGTTGTGCAAGAAGGGGAAATCGTCCACGTTCACGTTCTGGTCGTCGTTACGTTCCATAGTCTGGAAGGCATCGATCAGGGCCGCGTTGGTGTGGGTCAGGTTGCCCAGGTAAGTACGGATGTTGGAACTCACGATAGCCATGTTGTGCTTGGTCTTGAGACGCTTACCCAAGTTCACATGGTAGTCATAAATAGTGCGGATGGGGCAGAAACCGAGGAAAAGTTCGCCGTGATCGCTTGTGAGGTGCAAGGGATCGGAATCCATGACAATTTCCAGCTTGTCGTCGGCGCTGCGGAAATCGCGAGTCAGGTCGTCGTGTTCGGCGATAATGTCCAGCTTGGCCTTCACCTCGTTTTTCCAGATGGTGAGCTTGCGGCGCATGTCCTTGAGGGTGCGTTCCAGTTCAGAGTCGGTAATGTCGCGGGTAGCGCGGGTGCGGAGCACCGTAATCTCCAGAGTCTCCATGTAGGGGCGGCTTGCCGGAGTATCGTCGTCCTCTTCCTCGTCGTCATCGCTAATCTTATTGACAGCCCAGGGGTCAGCCTCTTCGCGGAGAGACATGAAGAAGGGGTTGGTGGGGTCGCTGGTGCGGAAAACGGCAATCTGGAGCTGTTTCAGGTCGGCATTCAGGTGAGAAACCACCTTCTCGAGGGGGGTATCCTCGTCCAGGAATATGAAGAATTCCATGAAACCCTGGGAGTACTGGAAGCCATGAAAGCATCCGTCCTCGTCCAGATTCAAGTGCCGAAGGGCCTTGATACGGTCATTAGGGTCATTGGGGTTCAAACTCAAGAGGCTAGCCACGAATGCTAGGCGTCGTTCCTGGGATTTTGTCAGTTCCATTTTTTCCTCAATTTTAGGCTTCTGCCATATTTTGCCATTAAAAATAGTTTCAAAAGCCTTACTTTGGGCATAAAAAATAGTAAATCTTAAAAAAAATTTCCACTTTGACCACTATTTAGTGAACAAATGTGTAGTTTTTTGCTATTTTTAGCACATTTTAGGCGGCCAAGCCCTTTTCTTTCTCAAAAATGCTATGATTTATAAAGTGAGTATTATAGGAGAGTCTTATGAACCTGCTCGATATTATTAATAAAGCCAAGGCCGAAAAGGCCAAAACCCTGGACCTATCCCAGCAGGGACTTCGCCTGTTACCCCCCGAACTTTTCGAAATCCAGTCCCTGGAAGAACTGAACCTGGACCGGAACAAGCTGGTGGAGCTCCCCGACGACATCGGGCTCCTGAAAAACCTGAAAAGCCTTTCCGTCAGCGAAAACGACCTGATGGAGCTTCCTGACACCATCGGGAACCTTACCGCCCTGGAACACCTTTACCTGGGCTACAACAGCCTGTCGGAGCTCCCCGCCACCGTCGGAAAGCTCACAAACCTCCATACGGTGAATATCGCAAAGAACCAGCTCCTGGAACTTCCCGACGAAATCGGCAACTGGACCAAGGTGGTGAAACTCTCCCTCCACGACAACATGCTCACCACCATCCCCGATTCCGTCGGCAAGCTGAAGAGCCTGGTGAAGCTGTACCTGGACAACAACGACCTGACCGAGGTCCCCGCCACCCTCGGGAACCTCGCAAGCCTCGAAATCCTGATGATTTCCGGCAACCAGCTGAGCGTGATTCCGCAGGAATTCGGCAAGCTTTCCAAGCTCCGGGAACTGGTGCTGGACGCAAACCAGCTGGAGACACTGCCCGAGGCCCTCGCCGACTGCAAGAGCCTCGAGACCATCTCCATTAACGAGAACCCCATGGAAGACGGCCTGCCTCGGGCTATCCTCGACAAGAAGGGGTTGAAGATAGACCAGTAGCTTTTTAGACGAGAGAACGCTCCACCTACGGCGTCGCTACAGACGAAAGACGAAAGATATCTGGATAGAACCGCACGGATCTGTGATGAAAACCGAAAAAACAACCCCCGTCTTTCGTCTATCGTCTTTCGTCTATCGTCTATCGTCTTTCGCCATTCTCTCCCTCTTCTTGCTTGCAGCCTGTGGGGACTTTATGGAGCCGGTGGAAAGCACTCCGGAGCCCACCGCCTACGAGTTCAACTACTGGCTTTTGAACCACACCTATCTGTACGAAGCGGAACTGAAAAATTTACCCGCGGTCGGGGACAGCATTCCCCTTTTATACTCCGCACTGGAAGACCGCTACACCCGATACTACCCTCCCTCCAAGAGCGATGCCGCCGAAACCCACATGAACACCTCTATCGTGGAAGGGGAATTGGGCATGGAGTACATGATTGTCATTGAAGAAGGACAAATCAGCAATTACCCCATCATCATTTCTAGAGTTTATGCAGACAGCCCCGCAGGTAGGGCCAATGTCCCCCGATTTGGCAGGATTCTTGAAGCCAACGGCATTTCACTTGCCGGTCCAGAATCAAAATTCATTTACGATTCCATCGTGGATTATTCCGCTGAAATTTTCCTTAAGGTTTTTTTCAGCGACAGTATATACCATTTTGACTTGATTAAGGAAGACGTCTATACACCGACAGTGTTCCTGGACACCATTTCATCTGTCACTTTTATAACCATCACCGAATTCAAGTCCTCTACTTCTGACAGGGAAAACGGGACATTTGGAGAACTCAAGGCATACATCGACTCCACATCCAACGTATCTGCTCCACGTGTCCTGGATTTACGGAATAATCCCGGCGGGTTAATCTCCCAGTGCCTATCCGCTGCCGACCTTTTTGTCAAAGAGGGCGTTCTGTCCAGTCGAAAATTTGTAACATTTGCACCAGATGGGAAAAGAGACATAAGAACCTCGACCAACATGGCAAAATCCGGTGACCCTGGTGAAAACGGGAAATTCATAATGCTTGCCAACAGAGCTTCCGCATCCTGTTCCGAAATTTTTATTGCAGCCCTCAAAGAACAAGGAAACATTCCTCTTGCGGGAGAAACCACTTTCGGAAAGGGAATTGGCCAGAGTCAATGGAAAACCATAGAGGGAGGCTTCGCCGTTATTACCAACCTGGAATTTTTCACACCCAAGGGTAACTCTTACCATAAAAAAGGAATCAATCCCGACCACCCCTGTTCGGGAAGTCCTACACGAAATTGCGCTCTGGAGGTTATCGACCAACTGTTCGGAAGTGAAAATCCTGCCAAGGCTAACAAGGGTTTCCAGAAACTTTCAACAGAGCGACAAGCCGTACAGAACATTCTTCTGACATCAAAAGATGCAAGTCCAGTAACTAAATCGAACCTTATGACAGGTGGAGCCCTGGACACCTTGATAAACCACGTCAATTACCCCTACACCCCATAGGCCATCATGAATCAGAAAAACATTCTTTTCTATGCCCTATCGGCAGCAACACTCCTTTTTTGGTCGGCCTGTACAGTCAAACACGCCGACGACGAAATCGCCATGCCCTGCTTCGGCGACCACTGCGAAAATCAAATAAATGACGATGACAGGGTTCTTTCCGTCGCCGAGCAGGAAATGCTGGAGAACTATTACATCCTCTCCGTCTATTTCATCGATTCCAAAAAAAAGCTCGATGACATTAACCTGTATATAGGCCAAGGTGAAAAAGCAGGTTTTTCTCCCGAGTATTACGAATATCCCGACATCTACTATATGTATAGCATGATGGGAGACGATTATACCCTGTACTTTGGTCCCTACTATGCCAGCAAATACGATTTTAGTTCTTCCACAGACCCCATATATAATTTGGGAGTCAGTCGAGAATCTATCGATTCAAAAGTATTCATTACCCAGGTTTTCCAGGACGGTCCTGGCGACAAGGCGGGTCTCAAGGCGGGCGACACCATCCTATCCGTCGGGACTACCGAGCCTGGCGACGTCGGAGCATTCGATAGACTTACTTCTGGGAAAGACGGCGACGAAATAAAGCTTCGCGTTTTGAGAGGGACGGATACACTGGACATTTCCGCACAACTGTTCTGCTACCTGGAGCCTACCGTATTTGCCAGTTTCAAAGATTCCATTCCCGTTATCAAGATTACAAGCTTTGAAACCAACAGCGCCACCAATTGTGCCGATGCAAATGACCAAAACTCCGCCAAGGGTACAAAATACGAGGTCCAGTCGATACTCAGCAAGACCAGTGGCCCTACAATTATCGACCTTAGGGGAAATCCGGGCGGTTCCATTCCAGAGTGCATTGGAGCCGCCGAACAATTCCTTTCCAAAGGGGACTCCATCGTCATTCTGGAGTCCACGACCGTAGCCCCCGACTCTGTCAGCCAGATGATTATCACAGAACGGATCGTCGCTACCGAAGACGGCGTTGGAAAGGGGCGTTATGTCGTATTCTTGGCAGATTCTGCAACCGCAAGTTGTTCAGAAATTTTATTGGCCGGCGTCACCCGGAATCTGAAATCCCCTATTGTCGGTCAACAAACCTACGGAAAGGGAATCGGCCAGTATTACATACCCACATACGCCGGAGGCTACAGCATTGTCACGTCCTTAAGAATAAGCGACAAGGACTTCGTAACCTATCACGACAAGGGTTTCTTGCCCGATTACGACATTTCCGACTCCTTGAAAGCCCTGGAAAAAGCTGTAGAAATAGCCAAGCTAGGAAAAGAAAAGAGAACCAAGGGTTATGGTACAAAGGACCAGGGACATTTCAAAAACGCCCTTGCCAAAAAAGCAGGATCCAAAAACGCCTTGCCTAGAGGCGGAGCGTACAAGATTATAAAGAATCCGCTGATGAAGTAGTGAGTTATGAGTTATGAGTTGTGAGGTGTGAGGTGTGAGGTGCGAGTCGTCATCCTCACACAGGTGAGGATCCGCTTACTGCAATCTAGCAGATCCTCGCCTTGGTTCGACTTCGCTCACCACAGGTCGCGAGGATGACATCCCTCAAAGCGAAGCGACCTCAAGCCACTAGCCCCTAGATTCTAAGCCCTAAGCCCTAGCCCCTAATCCACCACCCGCATGTGGACCATCACGTCGGTGGTGTCGTTTGCCTTTACAGCAGGTGCAGCCTGAGTTAGCTCGATTTCCTTGCGAATTTCTGACACCTGTTTCTTGAGCCGAGCAAGGCGGGCTCCTTCTAGCTTGGGCGTTGCAATCATGGTCTTGGAAAGCGGGTTTATCCAGGCACCGTTGGCGTCCTTGAATCCAAAATGCAAGTGGGGTCCGGTGCTACGGCCCGTAGAGCCAACCCGCCCGATGGCCTGGCCCGGGGAGACTTTTGCGCCTACAGCCACACCCCTAGACTGCAGGTGCATGTACCAGCTTACGGAATTATCCCTGTGCTTGATGGCAATCTTGTTACCGCTATATTCATCGTAGCCCGATACGGTCACGTTCCCCTCAGCGACAGCATGAACCACAGTGCCTGCAGGAGCGCCATAGTCCACACCATAATGAACCTTGCGCTGACCAGTAATGGGGTGAATTCTGGAACCAAAGGAACTGGTAATACGAAGGTGTTCCAGCGGGTAGCGAAGCCCGTCAAAAACCAAAGCGTCGCCCGCTTCGGTATAGTGGGCATTGTAGGAACTATTGGGGTCTTCATCCTCATAGCGGAAAGCTTCATGGTGGCCCACAATCCTCCCGTCAAATTCGGCGTAAATGACCTTACCGCCCACCCAGATGGAATCCTGATAGTAGGAATCTTCCAGAAGCACACGGAACCGGTCTCCGGCGCGGGCCAGCGGGAACGCCACCTTGCACTGAAGCACTCCGCTCACAATACCCACCATACGGCCAGGGATTCCCACCTTGAAAAGGATTCCGTTCAGCGTGCTGCCTTCTTCCAAGGCGCCCTCGTAAACGGACTGTTTCTTGACCACGGGCTTTTCGATAAGCTGGTAAGTGAATCCAGTATCCGTCTTGCTCACCAGATGAACCGTTATGGGGTTCGGCGCATAACGAAACCGCTGTACCCTGCCTGTCGAATCCACGGAGACATAAAAAATTTCACCTACACGGAGTTTGAATTCTACGCTATCCTGCATGGCGGTATAAACCTTGCCAAGATCCTCCTCCCCATGACTTACCTGGGCCTTGAGCCTTGTAAACAAGTGAAAGGGGCCCTCCCCCGCACGAACGGTATCCCGAATGACCCGGACATTGTGGACCAGGGCTTCTGCCGATGCAATTTCGGCATTCAGGGAATCCACGCGCGCCTGCAAGCCCGCACGTTCCGTTTTTAGACTCTGGATAATTTCTTCTTCGTTACAGGCGATAAACGGTAACGACAAAAACAAGGAAAGAAAAGCACGCAAGAAGAATCTCATAAGGCAAATATACATAATATAAAGCGACGCGTAACCGACAAGTCGGAGCATTCGACGGCATCAAATTCTAAATTAAGGCCATGCGGACTTGGCCAACTATTCAATCATTCCTGCTATGTAGTGCAGCAATCTTCATAAGTGCCTGCTCCGTAAATCTTGTACAAGGAGACGGAAACAACGAACCTCTAACCGTACCAGTAAATGCTACGGCGAATTCAGCTCCGCTTTTCAGTAAAATACCCCTGATTCTCGGGAACGATACCCTGTGGCTTTCGGAAAGCCTGAGGAAAGAATACGACCGCGCCGCCAACCAGGATATTTACCCCCGTGACAAATGCAACGGTTCAGCAAGCATCCTGGCACAAGTGGCACAGAACACCGAAGCCACCCCCTGGAGTATTCCTTTATTCGCAATCCCTTTCTGGCCTATAATGCCCGTGGACGAAACCTGGACCTACACACTGAAAACGCAAATCTATTGCGACGGCGTGCTAGTCAAGCAGGCCGAATACAAGGAAGAAGAAACTGTCAAGGCCTATCTTTACGGCAAATTGCGCAGTGACCTTCTGAACAACGCCTCCAAGGATATGCACCGCAAGCTAGTCCAGAGGCTAGCCTTTGAACTGAACTACCCCTACAACGCCGACATGGGCGTGCGTAGCGATTACTAAATTTGGGTTATGGCTCATACCCTGTACATTGTAGCGACCCCTATCGGGAACATGGAGGACATCACCTACCGTGCGGTCCGAACCCTGAAAGAAGTACCCCTGGTACTTGCCGAAGATACGCGCCACACGCGAATCCTCTTCGACCATTTCGGGATTTCCACCCCCATGGAAGCCTACCACGACTTCAACAAGGAAGCCGTTACTCCAAAATACGTGAGCTACCTGAAAGACCAGGGAGACATCGCCCTGGTCAGCGACGCGGGCACTCCGGGCATCGCCGACCCTGCCTTCAACCTGGTCCGGGAATGCGTTCGCGAAGGTATTGACGTGCGGGCGGTCCCCGGTCCCTGCGCCATGGTGACGGCACTGGTCAGTAGCGGTATGCCCACGGACCACTTTGCCTTCCAGTACTTTTCGCCCAAGAAGAGCGCCCAGCGCCTGCACCTTCTGGAAAAACTGAAAGACGAAGAAGCCACCCAGATTTTTTACGCCAGCCCCCATAACGTGGACAAGTTCGTTGCCGAAATCCAGACGGTCTTCGGGGACATCAAGATTGCCCTGATGCGGGAGCTGACCAAAAAGTTCGAGGAACACCTGATTGGCACTCCCGCAGAAATCCTCGCCCATTTCAAGAGCCATCCGCCCAAAGGTGAGTTCGTGCTGATTTTCAACCCGAAGGACAAAAGCGGGCTGTGAGATTAGGTTTTAGGGGCTAGGATCTAGGGGCTAGATAACTAATGGCTGATTTTTTGAACAGACTGAAATCGTGGATTGGGGCATTACCTGGAATGTACCGGATTTTTCTCGGCATTCTGTTCGTGGCCGAATTAGGCCTCTATCTGGTCACTCCCGACGAGCCTGGGCTTTACTCCTGGAAACCCCAGTTTATCCCTTTCATTGTCGCCCTCCCGTTTCTCTTTGTCAAGAGCGTGCGTAAGCCGTTCAACCGTTTTGTCTATAGTTACGCCCTCATCTCTTTTGCCTTTCTCGCCCTAGACTACCTGGCAGGCGGTCATGCGGGACTCATCCAGATTTCTGTGCTGTTCATCCCCTTCGGACTTTACCTGCTGTTCCGTTTTGGCGTGTGGAATTTCAAGAGGCTTCGCGAAAAGGATTCCCGGACAGCGCTGTTGCTTTCTACCATTGCCTGGGGCGCCATGGCCCTGGCGTTTCCGCCGCTCCCCCTGGGGCCTGCCGCCCTGCTGTTGCTTGTGCCCTGGTTCATCGCCATGAACCGCTACAGCCGTAGTTCAGCCATTTTTGCCACCTTCTGGTCGGGCATGGTCTATAACGGCATCAACTACTACTGGATTTTCAACGTCATGAACGTGGAGACGGCTCCATCGGCCATTATCTTCTTGGGCGTGGTGCTGTTGGTGGCCTTCTTCAGTTTCTACAGCGTGGTAGCGGCTTTCGTCTATACCCTCGTCAAGGATATCCGCATCAAGGGGTGTCCGATTTTCTGGGGACTCTACCCCGTGTTTTATGCCGGGCTTGAAATGACCCGCACCCGCGGGGACTTCGCCTTCCCCTGGAGCCACCTGGGCTACGTGTTCGGCAACTACCTGGAACTTTTACAGGCCCTTTCTATCATCGGAATCTTCGGCTACACCACCCTAATTGTGGCAAGCAACATGCTGGTTGCAAATGCTTTGGGCAAGCCTGGTCTAAAAGCCAAGTGGCCTTTTGCGTTACCCGTCCTGATTTTTGCGATTCTCCTTATTCATGGAAAAATCACCTTGTCCGCTCCCGAAGCGGCACCCTTCTACGGAAGCGATGGGGAGCACACGCCCCAAATTGCCATGGTGCAGCCCTGCATTCAGCAGGGTGAAAAATGGAGCAAGGAGCGATACGACCGAATTATCGACAAGACCCTCGACATGGTCCGGGACAGTGTCAAAGACGGAACTGACCTGATCATTTTGGCAGAAACAGCTATACCGGACCACATCCGTAGGCAGCCCGCTACGATTGTCAGGCTGCACAATGTCGCAAGCAGCATGAACGCTAGCATTCTGGTTGGCGCACTTGATTTCAAACGCATCAAGGAACCTGGCGCCGTGCGTCGATACGAGGTGTACAACGCCTCGTTCCTGTTCAGCCCCAACGACGGACGTTTTCCTCAACGCTATATCAAAAAGCATCTGGTTCCTTTCAGCGAAAGGATTCCTTTCGACGACATCTTCCCTATTTTGAACTACGTGGACCTGGGCGAAGGGGACTTTGTTCCCGGAAAGGAAACTCCTGTTTATGGTCCTTTCTTGTGGACACCTTTTATCTGCTACGACGCCATCTTTGGAGACCTGGTGCGGGAAGCCATCCGTGCAGGTTCTAGGTTCATGGTGAACATCACCAACGACGGATGGTTCGGCAGGAGTACCGCCCCCTACCAGCACTTGAACCTGGTGCGTTACCGCACCATCGAAAACGGCATGCCGGCGGCAAGGCTTGCCAACAGCGGAGTGTCCGTATTTATAGATCAGTATGGTCACATGGACCTGAACACGCCTATTTTTGAAGACGCCGTCATCCAGCGCAAGATGCAGTTGAAAACCAGGGACACCCTGTACCAGCATATCGGCGATTATCTTGAAACCGCTCTGCTCTGGTTCTTTGCAATTTACTTGCTAGCGGCAATCGGATGCCGATTGAGATTCTCGCCTACGCGAGAATAACGAATATCGTTTTGCAAAACAACACAGACTACAGCAAAAGCTGCGGCGGCCAGTGGCCCGCCTTGGGGCGTTCCTTGAATGTTACCCCGGGCATAAGATCCTTGAGTTTCAACGTCTGGGCAGGCGGAACGGCCCTGTCCATACGGCCGTAAACCACTTCAATTCCACTGCAATCCTCTAGAGGCGTCGAAATCTTGTTGCCCGCCAGATAAGTAATGCCCTTGGCCAGTTTCTCGGCGTTCATCTTCTTGGCGCAGTTCATCCAGTCGTCTTGCCACTCGCCGAATTCGTCTTCGAACTGTTCCGCAAAAGAATTCAGGCCCGGTTCCGTAGTCGTCTGCATCTGCCTTGCCATAAAGTGCAGGTTCGTTTCGGTCCAGTCGCTGTCTTCGTCACAGAAGTCCGCATAAGGCGAAAGCAAAATCCATCGCTGTGCCGACGGTTTTTTCTTGTAGTGCATGAGCAAGAGAAACGCACCCATACCGGAGCCTACCACCACATCGGCCTTGGAAAGTCCAGGAATCTTGTAAGGGTCATCCAGGTTGTCCGCCATAGTCTCGTAGGGCACAAAGGTATGGTCGGCAGAAGACTCCACTTCTGTCAAGTCGTCTTGCCATAACGACAAGTCCGACGCCCAGTCAGGCAACCAAACCCACTTTTCACTCGACTTCGCCATAACCCAGATTAATCACCCTTTACTAAGACACTCCTAAAACGGATTTCTCTATAGAAAGATATATAGTGAAATCAAGAAAAGAACATTTTTTTTGATTTTTTTTACTTTATGAGATAGATATATGCTTTTTGGCCGAAATTTCAGCATTTTTTTGATATTTATCACACTTTGCGCTTGGGGCGTATCCACAGCCGCCCCACTGAGACTTCATGACGAGAATAGAGTCCTAAGTGCAACCCAAACCCATTATTTTGAAAAACTGTCCAAAGAACTAGAACAAAAAGCCGGATTCCGCCTGTCTGTAGTTCTGCTGGAAGACAGCCGGAACAAGCGAGATTTTTCGCCTGACAGTAACGAGATTCTTCTTTATACGGCTTTCGTGCAACATTTGCATCATGTCCAACTCGGGAAAAATCTGGAGTCTTTCCTTCCGAAAAGCACCATCGAAAAGCTCCAACAGGAATACCTTTTCCCGGAATACAAGTCCGCCAGATATGACAAGGGCACATTACTGCTTGCCTACCACCTGTCAAACGAACTTGCAAAAGCAAAGGGCAAGACATTGGCTACAGAGCCTCCGGAATTTGAAAGCGCCGGCAGCCTCAATGCGGCAGGCTGGGTGTTTGTCGCATTCATCTTTTCGCTGGTGTTTTACGCCCTGTACAAAAGGGGACGCCGCACCAGCGCCGTTTCCACCAGCAGGCGATTCCATTACGGACGGTTCGGCTGGAGGTAGTTTTTATGAAAAGAATATTGAGTGTTCAGGAATTAAAGCAGTCTCCCTGGCCCGGCAGATTTACGGAAACTTTCGGAGCAAACCTAGTTTCCGCATTCCTTTACGGGGACTGTCTGGAAGAAGGATTTAGCGCCCTGGAAAGGCCCTGGACCGTGGCCTTCATATTGAAAGATGCTTCTGCTACGGAGGTCGACAAGCTCAAATCCTGGAGCAAGAAGGCCTTGCGCGAAGGGGTAGAATTCTCCTATGTTTTTTCCAGTGCCGAGACCCTCTCGAACCTGGAAACTTTCCCGCTGGAATTCCTGGAAATGTCCTGCCGGAACCAGGTCCTGTGCGGTATCACTCCTCTAGAAGGGTTCAGCCCCAACCGGGAAGCCCTTGCGACGCAGTGCCTGCGGGAATGGAATGCATTCCTGTTCCACAGGCGTCTTGACACCAAGCCCAATGCTGCCGACTACATGCAGGAACTCTCGTCTCTGCTAAGCGGCATCTACTACCTGAAAAACGGGAACTATCCTGAAAAATGGCAGCAGGTTCTCGACACTTTCCCGGAACTCAAGTCGTCGGGAAACCTGCTGGACGCCTTGCAGAACACCATAACAAAAATATGCACTTGCCACCATCATCCCTAATACCTACCACCTATAACCTACAACCTGTTAATGAAACAACTCGTCAAAAAGACCGAACTTGAAAACGGCATCACCATTCTCACCGACTACATGCCCCACGCCTATTCCGTGGCCGTGGGCGCCTGGATTCCGCGAGGATCACGACACGAAGCCCCCGATGAATACGGTCTGAGCCACTTTTACGAGCACCTGGTATTCAAGGGTACAAAGAACCGCAGCGCCCTTCAAATCGCCCAGGCCATCGAAGACAAGGGAGGGAACCTAGAAGCCTATACCACTAGGCAAGAGACCGGCTTTTATGCACAGATCGAGCGGAGCCATTTGGCGCTTGCCGTCGATGTTATCGCCGACATGCTCATGAACCCCCGCATGGACAAAAGCGAGATGGAAAAGGAACGCCGGGTGATTATCGAAGAAATTCACAGTTACGACGACATTCCCGAGGAAATCGTAGGCGACATTTTCAACGCCATCCATTTCAGGGGTTCAGGAATCGCCCATTCCATCACGGGAACCATCAAGCAGGTGAACGCTCTCACCCACAAACAGATGCTTAGGTACAAAAAGCAAGTGATTGACGAAATTCCCTTGTTGGTGTGCGCTTCGGGCAAGGTGGACCACGAAGAACTCGTAAGGCTTTGTGCAGAAAAATTCGCCTGTAAAAAAACATGCAGGCCGTTGCCAGCAGACACATACAAGGCCCACAACAGCGTGAAAGTTGTACAAAAACAGGATATCGCCCAATCCAACTTGTTTTGGGGCTTGAGCTTTGACCGCAACCTGATGGACGAGCGGGGGCGTTGCGCCCTCTCCCTGTTCAATGTGGCCATGGGTGCAGGCATGGCCAGCCGTCTGTTCCAGAAAATTCGCGAGGACAAAGGACTGGCCTACTCTGTCTATTCTACCGCCGACATCTATCGGGACTGCACCGACTGGGGAGTTTCTCTGGCGACGGAACCGCAACAGCTCCGGACCGCGCTGGACCTGAGCCTCGCCGAGACCCGCAACTTCTTGAAGCTCGGATTCAAGAAGGGAGAATTCGAGCGGACCAAGACGAACATTTTGGGCGGAATGTATCTAGGCGCCGACAGCCCTGAAAAACGTGTGGTCCGAACAGCAGAACAAATCCTGCATCTGGGAGAATTTCACTCCATGGAGGAAAGCGAGCGGATCATCAAGAATATGCCAGAAGACGAAGTCGTCGAGACGGTAAATAGTCTCTTCGACGCAGCGAAATTTTCTGCTGCCGTGATAGAGCCCAAGAGCAAAAAGAAAACTGTTCTTGACACGAATTTCTTTTAAAGGGAATTCAAGTGCAAAAAAAAGAACCAACAACGTTGGTTCCTTTTTTATACCCCCAAGCGGTTTCGAACCGCTGTTGCGGGAATGAAAATCCCGAGTCCTGGGCCACTAGACGATAGGGGCATTAAGTAAGGCCAAATATAGGAAACTTTATTTCTTTGTAAAGGGTGGGGGACTAATTTTTTTACATTTTCGACGAAGATGTTGAAAAAGTGGCTCAAAAAATCCCTTTTGAAAGGCATTTTGCGGTTTATGCCGCTGGCCATTGCCTCTAGTGCCGCCGATGGCGCCCTGCTGTGGGGAATCCGCTCCTTCATGGATTTACTCTCCCAGGAATCCTCCTTTACCCTGGCGGAATGGGTGATTTTGATGGTCCTATTGACGGCACTCCGCCTTGTTTTTCTCTTCGCCAAGGTCCGGCAAAACGAGACCTGGATATTCTCCATCAGTTCCACCTTGCGGAGCTGGTTTATCCGAAAACTCCGAAACCTGTCCCCCCGATTTTTCCACAATCAAAACAGCAACACCCAGACAGAAATGGCCTTTGACGCTATCCATACCATCCAAAGTAACGGAAACGTCTTTTTCCAGGCGACCCAGGCCATTTTGCAGCTTCTCGTTTTTATTCCTGTACTGCTCTATATCTCCTGGCCCCTGACCCTGTTCCTTTTCTTGATTATCGTGCCTCTGGTAGCACTTCTCCAGCGAAAAATCCACCGCATGGGCCCCGAAGAAGAATCCCTGCTGTTTGAAAAGTCCAAATTCCGGAACAACTTCGACATAACCCGGCGACTGTTCCGCTCCTGGAGCGCACCTCAAGAAAGGGCTACCCTTTCGGCTACACTCCAGGGCGACTCCCGAAACCTCAGCGAGCACACAAGGCGCTTTTCTATACGCAAGAACGGCCTTTCCCTGGTAATGGAATCCGTTTCGGTGCTGTCCATGGTGTTCGTCCTCGCTTTCTGCGCCATCCTTATCGCACAGGGCTGGATGGACAGCAAGGGGCTCATCCTGTTCTGTTCCGCCGTACTCCTGA
Source organism: Fibrobacter succinogenes (assembly GCA_902768715.1). Lineage (GTDB taxonomy): Bacteria > Fibrobacterota > Fibrobacteria > Fibrobacterales > Fibrobacteraceae > Fibrobacter > Fibrobacter succinogenes_L. The sequence goes on from CACXMH010000012.1 coordinate 52,835, forward strand.
GCTATAAGCCCGTCAAGGAATGTTCCCGTGCCCTGCCGGAATTCCGCGCTCTGGCTAGCGCCTGCGCCTACCTTTTCAAGTTCGAGACTATCCCCGAAAAAACACCCGCACCGTCTGCCAGCGGAGACAATCTTACCGTTTGTCAGGGAGATTTTTCGTACAAAGGTCTTGACGGCGAAAGTTCCGAAACCCAGGTCTATCGAAACCTCAATCTCAGTTGGAACGCAAAAAAACCTGTGCTCCTGAAAGGGCAAAACGGTTCCGGCAAGACTACGCTGCTACGGCTCATCGCCCATCTGGAAGAATGGAGTCAAGGCGAAACGAGCCTCCCCGAAAGCGCAAGTCCCGACGGAATTTTCCTCATGTCCCAGGATTTGGAGCTCCCGCCAAAAAACATCCTGAAAAAGAGGCTGGAACGAGACCCTTCTCCCCTTTTGCGCGACTTCATAGAGGCCTCCCGAATCCAGAAGTTGCTTTCCAAGGAGTCCCTCTCCGGAGGAGAGCGGGCCAAGGTGGCCCTGCTGTGGGCGTTGGCCTCCCCTTCCAAGATTTTACTGCTGGACGAACCTCTGGCAGGCATCGCCCTGAACGACCGTGCACCCATCCTGGGAAGGCTCCTGGAGGCCTGCGAAAAGCTGGGCAAGTGGCTCCTGATTTCTAGCCACGACCGCCTTCCCGAAACCCTAGAAAACAAGTTCCTGCTGGTGGACCTGGACCATGAAAAGTCTCTATAGGTGGAGAGGTCTTATTCTGGGCGTGCTCGGTCTAGGACTCATCGTTACGCCCCCATCCCCGTTAAAATATGGGCCCACTATAGTAGCGGCAATCCTCCTTGCCGTAGGCATCCTGCTCCGGATTTTTGCAAGGCGCACCATCGGTGAACACACCCGCGGAAACACCCACGCCGCTCCCACCCTAGTCACCACCGGAGCCTACTCCCTGATGCGGCACCCGCTCTACATTTCCAACAGTTTCATCGCCAGCGCAGCCATCATTTTTCACCTTGGTTTTGACCTTTGGACCATTCCTTTTTTTGCCGCCCTTTTCGCCCTGGAATTCGCCCTATCGAGGGCAGAAGACCAGTTCCTGAAAAACACCTTTCAAGAGAAATGGATAGAATGGAGTGCAAAAACCTGGGCGTTTTTTCCAAATCCACGAAATTTTGTGGCAACCGTGCAACCTAGAACTTTTTTCCAAACCCTACGGGCGGATTTTTCTACCTGGCTATGGGTCATTTTGTTAATTTTCCTGTTGTACAGTAGAAAAGTTTTCTTTGGAGCGTAGATGTTCAACGCATTCAGCATAGTCCGCGAAGTGGCAGGAATTGTGGCTGGCGCCACCGCAAAGGTCCCTGCCATCGAAAACCGGTTCCATATTTCAGAAAGGCTGGACGGCGACTGGCCCGAAGGCCCGTTCCTCTGGCTGCATGGGGCAAGCCTCGGCGAATGCCGGATGCTCCTCTCCCTCGCCGGATTCCTGCAGCAGGACCTGCCCGACTGCCCGAAAATTCTCATCACGACGCAGAAGCCGGAAGTTGTCCAATTTCTGAAGAACTCGGGCAAGGATATCGAAGCCGCCCTGGCTCCCGCAGACACACCCACCTCCCTGGCGAAGTTCATCTCCAAGGTAAAGCCCATCGGTCTTGTCCTGGGAGAAAACGAACTCTGGCCGGGCTACCTATCCGCCATGGGTCGGCTTTCACTGAAGCCTTCCGTAGCCATCGTTTCCGGCAGGTTCCACAGGGCACTGCCCTTCCTGGATTACAGTTCCGTAGGGTTTGCCGCCATGCAGACCGGCGCCGATTCAAACCGAATCCAGTCGGCCTTCGACGGAACCTGTTCTGCAAAAGCCTTTATCGGTGGCGACTGGAAACTGCTCTCCTGGGCCAAGTCCGGCAAAGAAGTCACCGCCCCCGAGAACCCCACCGTAGATACGGCATTCCTGTCCTTGCACTTTGCCGAATGGGCAAGCCTCAGCCGCATGATTCTTTCTTCCATCAAGCACCAGGAATCCGTAGTGCTTGTTCCCCGCAGGCTCGAAGAGGTGGAAACCTTCCGCAAGGCCCTGCTGGAACAGGAACTGATTGTAACGGAGTGGCCTCTGGTTCAGAAGGGCGCCGTCGCCCTGGTCACCAAATTCGGACTTGTCCCGGAAATCTTGAAGATGTCAAAGTCTGCCGTAGTGGGAGGCTCCTTCAGCCTGACCCTCGGAGTCCACGACTTCTGGGAACCTCTCCAGAACGGCGTAGCCACCTGCGTCGGTCCCTACTCCAGAGGACAGAGGGAAACCGTCTGCACCCTAGTCCGCGAAGGTGTGTTGACACAGCTCCAGACCACCGCAGGCTTTGCCGACCGGAACAAGGCCGACATCCGGATGGTCAAGTCCTTCCTGGAACGGGAACGGCTGAAAATTACGGAATCATACCAGCAACTTGTAGAATTTTTGAAAGACCTGCTTAAAGCACAAGGCTAAAAACATGAAGAAACTGATTCTTGCCACCCCTCGCGGATTCTGCGCCGGTGTTGACCGGGCCATCCACGTGGTAGAAAAGGCCCTGAAAAAATTCGGCTCCCCTATTTACGTGCGCCACGAGATAGTCCACAACCGCTACGTGGTAGAAACCCTGAAATCCAAAGGCGTCATCTTCGTTGATGAAGTGGACGAGGTTCCCGAAGGTTCCGTGGCCATCTTTTCGGCCCACGGAGTGGCGGACCACATCTACCAGGACGCCGAAGCAAAGCATCTGCAAGTAGTGGATGCCACCTGCCCCCTAGTCCGCAAGGTCCATTTCAGCGCCAAGCGCCATTTTAACGCCGGGCGCCACATTATCCTGATCGGGCATGCCGGACACGCCGAGGTGGAAGGCACCCTGGGGCAGCTCCCTGAAGGAGCCATCACCCTCATCCGAAACGAAGAAGACATCGAAAAACTCTCTTTCCAGGACGGCAAGGAAATCGCCTACATCACCCAGACCACCCTCTCCGTAGCCGAGACCCGCAAGATTATCGCCAAGCTGAAGGAAAAATTCCCGAACATCATCGGGCCTGAAGCCGGAGACCTTTGCTACGCCACCGGAAACCGTCAGGCCGCCGTTTTGGACCTGTGCTCCCAGGTGGATCTGCTCCTGGTGGTAGGGGCAAAGAATTCCTCCAATTCTTCCCGCCTTATGGAACTGGGGCTGGAACAGGGCATCAAGAGCCACCTGATCGAGTCCGTCCACGACCTGGATCCGGAATGGTTCCAGGGGGTGGAGACCGTGGGGCTTTCCAGCGGTGCCAGTGCTCCCGAAATCCTGGTCCAGGAGGTTGTGGACTGGATAAAGGCGAAATATACCCCCGTAGAGGTGGAAAATTTCGTCAAATTGGTGGAATCTACCAAATTTAACCTACCAAAGGAACTTCAAGACACTCCCCAGTCTTGACAATTCACCCACATTTAACTAAAATTGGTGTCCGTAAAAAACAACGGAGTTTTATTATGAGCCGTATTTGTGAAGTCACCGGAAAAGCCGGCCTCGTGGGCAACATGGTTTCCCACTCCAACCGTAAGAAGTTGATGAAGCAGCTTCCCAACCTCCAGAAGAAGCGCTTCTATATCCCCGAAGAAGATCGTTGGGTTACCCTCCGCGTGAGCGCTGCCGGTCTCCGCACTATCAGCAAGTGCGGTATCCAGGCTGTCGCCCAGGAACTCGGCATCTAATTCTCGCCAAACAAAACTGAAAAGCCGCCAAAGTCCTCTTTGGCGGTGTTTTGTGTATCTATCTAGGTTTTAGGTTTTAGGTTGTAGGTAGTAGGTATTAGGGCAGAATTGGCAAGACAGATTCTTCGCCCCTAAAACCTAAGACCTAACACCTACAACCTATTTATTGATAAACTGCGGAGTGCCCTTGTACTTGGCCATATTGGCCATGATGTTCCCCAGCTCCCAGTCCTTTTCCTTGAACCGGCGGCGGAGGATGGCCACAAAAACTTCCATGAGCATCTCGCAGTCATAGACGGCGCGGTGCATCTTTTCGGAATCGATACTCATGGCTATCTCGTTACGGCGCTTGAACAGGTTCGCCATGTAACCCAGCTTGTGGTTTTCCAGTTCAGGCAGAATTGTCCTTGAAACAACAAGACTGTCAATCACCGGATTCCCCGGCACCAACTGGGGATTCTTGGCGTATGCCACCCGCAAAAAACTGGCATCGAAGTTTGCGTTGTGGGCAATCAATATAGAACCCTGACCACAGAAAGCCGTAAAACCCTTGAGGCACTCGCCTACAGGAGGCGCGTTCTCCACATCCTTGTCGTAGATGTGGTTCACGTTGGAAGCCTCGGCGGGAATCAGCATATTGGGCTTTACGAAGGTTTCAAACTCGGAAAGCAGTTTGGGCACAACCTTGCCGTTCTTGGTTTCCACCGTAAATTTCACGGCACCGATTTCAATGATTTCGTCTTTTTTATTGTCAAGGCCAGTCGTTTCCAGGTCAAAGGCCACGAATTTTGGAGCTAAAGCAATCACGATACATCTTCCTTTTGTTTTTGACAAAAATACTTAATTCTCACGACAATTGTTGACATAGGAAAGGGAATTATAAACCGGTCCCAAGTATGCAAGGTGAAATGTCTGCCGTACTGCACCTGGATTTCCCAAAGCGGGCGTCCCGATTTCCTTGACAGCCAAAGGGATCCAGGTTTCACAATCCCTGCAGGGCCATGCGGGCCGTCCAGGGCCATGCCTGCAAACTGTCCCGACTTTAAAGATTCCAGCAGATGCCGCACGTTGAGGGCCCCGTGGCTGTCGGACCCCCTTGTGACAATATACCCTAGTCGTTTGGCGGTAGCACTAAAAAAATCCCCATCCTTGGACTGGGAAACAAAGGCGTGGACTCCCATGTCCTTGAAGGTAGCGCAGCTGGCAAGCAAATCCCTGTGCCAAGTTCCAAGAATACCCGGACCAAACTCCTCGGGGGTCTCCAGGCGAACCCTGAGGCTCCTTAGCCAAAGGCTCACCAGAAAAGAGGCCATTTTCGCCCTGAAACCGTCAAACATGGCCTAAAAATTAGTTTTTTTAGCCTTTTGCCCTTGGAAAACGGGTTTTCATTACCTATATTAAGCCTCACATTGGCGACGTACCCAAGTTGGTAAGGGGCGGCTCTGCAAAAGCCTTATTCATCAGTTCGAGTCTGATCGTTGCCTCTCGAGACCTCCGCAAGGGGGTCTTTTTTTTGTGGTCTCGTCAAAATCATTTCTTTTTTACGTTGTCAAGGGTGTTTTTTGTCTTTTTTTCGCAAAATTTTTCAAAATTCCAAAAAAAAGTTGAAAAAAATGCTTGTCAAGACCTAGAAAAAAAATTTTTTTAGGACTATTTTTGAGTTCAAATGTTACGATTCACTCAAGATATCCTTCTGGCACTGCGTTCCATCGCCAACGAAGAAGAATCTCACGAAATGTCCAAAAAGGCCCGTGAGCAATTCGACTTCCTCGGAGTGAAACTGGTTCCCCGTCGGGAAGTGACATACCCCATATTCGACAAGAACCCTCCCAAGAACGATGCGGAGCTGGTGAGCCGGATTGAGGACATGTGGGCTCAGCCCTATCGGGAAATTCAGTACGCCGCCTGCGACTACCTGTTCAGGCACAAGGGCATGCTGGGAGGACAGCACCTCAACTTTTTAAAGAAACTGATTAAGACCCGTGCCTGGAAAGACACGGTGGACACTATCGCCGCCTGCATCCTGGGGGACCTGGCCCTGCGCTTGCCTGCGCTCCATGCCAAGATAGCCTCCTGGATTCGGGACCCGAACATCTGGGTTCGCCGTAGCGCCATCATCTTCCAGATCCAGTACAAGGACCGCACCGACTGGCCACTGCTCCGACAGTTCTGCCTTACCTGCGCCAAGGATGACGAATACTACATCCGTAACGGCATCGGCAAGGCGTTGTCCGAATACGCCAGGATAAACCCCACCGAAGTGCGCCGCTTTGTACAAGACAACAGTTTCGCCGAACAGACCACCCAAGAAATCTTGCGGATGATTTAAAAATTGCCAAAAAAGCGTTGACGGGAAGCACAAGTTTCCGTCAAACGCCTTTTTTCGCCAAATCCGGTTCTTTTTTCGGAGAATTCATTTTATATTGTAGGTATGGAATTCAAGATTCCACACATTTTTGCCGTTTTATTTGTGGCATCGGCTCTCTGGGCTCAGGACTTGTCCAAGCCCGTAAGCGACGTGCAGATTTTCCGCCCCGAGAAGCGGGAATCCAACATCCAGCTGGTGGATTCCAGCAAGGCCAACACGGTACTTCTCAACGTGGACATCTTCGGTAGCCTGGATGTAGGGTCTTACTATATCTTGTGGGACATGGTGGACCTTTCCGAAGACATCAAGAAGATGATGACCACCAGGGATTTCGCACGTGACGAATTCTTTATGCAGAACATCGACCGTGAGCAGTTCGAACAGGAACGCATATTGCAGTTGTTCGAAGACCGCAAGCGGGAGTTCTTCGCCATCTTCCCCGAAGAAGCCCTGAAGGAATTGCAAGAGCAGCAAAATGAGGAGTGATTCGGAATTCGGATTTCAGAATTCGGAATTAGCGCCTAACATGTATATACCTGAATGCAAATTCACAGCCTGGAAAGTCTCCGGTTTCGGCAGCGCTCCCGCCCTGCTTTTTGAAACCCTTGAAAGCACCCATTCCCTAATGAAGGTAAAAGCCGCTGCGGGAGAAATTGCCACCGGCACACTGATTGTAGCCGACACACAGACCGCAGGTCGAGGCAGGCACGAGCGCACTTGGGACTCCCCCGCCGGCAAGAACCTCTATTTCAACATTCTGATACCGTTAGAAGGGATTTCTCTTTCTACTGCTCCGCAAATCACGCAAGTGGCCGCTCTCACTTTTGCCGAAGTTTTCAAAGGCTTGCAAGACGATTCCAACAGCCTTGGCCTCGGTAACAAGACAATCGGAAAGGTAACCGTCAAGTGGCCAAACGACATTCTCTGCGGTAAGCACAAGTTCTGCGGAATTCTGGCAGAAGTAGTTTACGCAAAATGTGCCGATGGAACGCCAAGACCCACCGTCAGCATGGGAGTCGGCATCAACGTGAACAGCGATCCCGCTGATTACGCCCATCTGGGTCGAGCCGTTACGACCCTCAAGGATATATGCGGGCAGTCCATCAACCGCGAAAAACTCTTACAAATGCTCATGGCAAATCTGGAGCGGGCCATTGGACAGTTCAAGGCATTCGGTATCCGCCCCTGGGTCGCCGCCTGGCGCAAGATTGACCAGTTCATTGGAACTCAAGGCACTATCGTCGTAAATAACCGCTGCACCGACCAGAATCGTGAAAACGGCGCGGGTGCGCAAAGAAAAAAAGGCCGCATCATCGACATGAACGATGACGGCAGCCTGCTATTCAAGTGCGACGACGGAACCATCGAAACAGTGTACAGTGCAGATCTGGAAATATAACTACAGTTTCCGCTTAAAATATAGGCTTCCGCCAAGGGAAACGGCCAGCACCACAATCATGGCGGTAAGACCCATTTCGGCCAAGGGCTTCTGTTCGCCGGCAACACCCGTTTCAATCAGGACTATCAATACCAAGGCAATAACGGCACTTACAGAACCCATCTGTTGAAACATTCTGATTTTGTCTTCGACACTAAACTTTCCGTCGGGACGTTTAATAAAGGGCATCGACGTTACCTCCCATACAAATCCACACAATAAGCCCAACCATTACCAACACGCTGATGGCCACGTTGGCCAAAAAGAAATCTCTGTTCATGGCATCCAGGTCATCGGACTTTCGGAACAAATGGATATAGAGGATTGCCGCGGTCATTAGGCCTGTCACCACCCACCAAGGGACTCCCATGCTCCAAAACACGCCAAAGAAAACGCATAAGGCAAGCATGGCCACATGACTCCAGAAGGCAATCTGCAGGGCACGCTTGCGGCCGAATCGGGCCGGGACCGAATGGAGGCCCATCTCTCGGTCAATTTCTTCGTCCTGGGTAGCGTAGATAATGTCAAAACCGCCCATCCAGAGCATTAGAATCACCAGAAGAAAAATCGGGAATACAGCAAACTCGCCCCGAATGGCAATCCAAGCGCCAAGCGGACTCATACCGATAGCAAAACCCAGAAACCAATGGCAAAGCCAGCTAAAACGCTTCCAGTAAGAGTACGAAAGTAAAAGCAACCACACGGGCAAGGCAAGCAACCCGGCGAGGGGTTGCAATAGCGCCGCAAACAGCACAAATAGCACGCCGTTTATGGCCAGAAAGGCAATGACCGACGCCTTGCTCAGGCGTCCGGCTGGCAGGTGGCGCCCTGCGGTACGCGGGTTCTTGGCATCGATATCGGCGTCGGCTATGCGGTTAAAGCTCATGGCGCTGTTGCGGGCGGTCACCATACAGCCCACAATCAACGCTACAATCTTGACCGCCTCTGCGGCATCCATGCCGCGGAAACCCCGAGCCGCCACCCACATGGAACCTATGGCAAAGGGCATCGCAAAAAGCGAATGACTGAAACGCACCAGGTGACCGAACTCTAATACTTTCTTTAACATAAATCATTCATCACTTATTCAAGACTTGGGACTGGATCCTTCGCCCCTGCGGGGCTCAGGATGACGAAAGAGGATCAAGATGACAAGTGGGTGTACAGAGATTTCCATGGTTTGACAATGTTCGCACAGTCCGCAGCCGAACCCGCACCCAAGTGCTTCAGGACTTTTGCCACCACAGTATCCACAAGTTCCTCGATAGAGGTCGGCCTGCTGTAAAACTGCGGCGAGGCCGGAATTACAACCGCTCCTGCACGGGTCACTCGTTCCATATTCTCTAGGTGAATCAAGTTATAAGGCATTTCCCGAGGAACAATCACCAGCGCTCTGCGTTCCTTGAGGCAAACGTCTGCAGAACGCACTAGCAGATTATCCGAAGTTCCTGCCGCAATACGGCCCAAAGTTCCCATAGAACAGGGCACTACCGCCATGCCGGCGTAATCGGCAGAACCGCTGGCACATTCCGCAAAAAAATCATCTACATTGAACACCCGGTCGGCATAGTCAAAAAGGGCGACCTGTCCTTCGTATTCCGCCACATCGCGTCCAGGTTTTGTAACAATAAGTGATACTTCGTGACCCAACTTTTTCAAATACATGGCCGTGCGGGTCGCATAAATTGCCCCACTGGCCCCAGTTACCCCAAGGATATATCTAGCCACGGGACGCCTCCAAGGGTTTCCTCAGGAACACCCCGTAAGAAATGCCACCGTTGAAGCTTTTCACCTTCTCCACCCGGAATCCGCATTCTGCCGCCATACGGCAAAAGTCCTTTACGGGCAAGAAACGTTTGATAGAATTTACCAGGTACTCATAGGCCTCTTTCTTGCCGCTAAAGAAGGCTCCAAACAGCGGGATAAAAATCGGAGCAAGGATTCCGTAAAAGAACCGATTGAACGGATTTCTAGGGGCAAAAAATTCCAGCACGCAGAGGTAGCCCCCAGACGCAAGTACGCGGAAACTCTCTTGCAAAGCACCCTTAGCATCGGGCACATTTCGCATCCCAAAGCCATTCAAAACAACATCGAAAGAGGCGTCTGCAAACGGGATCCGCATAGCATCCAGCTGAATGGGAATCGCCACTGTCTTTTTTTCCGACACTTCTTTCAACATGCCAAAGGAAAAATCTCCAAGTACGGCCATGTCGGGCATTATGCACTGCTTTTCGTATGTTACCGCAAAATCCCCCGTGCCTCCGCAAAGGTCCAGTAACCGACGACCAGCTCCGTATTTTTTCAACTGACGGCAGCAATAGCGGCGCCACAAGATATCCTGACCACAACTCAGAAAGTGGTTCAGAAAATCGTAACGGCTTGCGATGCCGTCAAACATTTTGCGGACGGGACTAATCACACGGCAAATGTAGAAAAAGAAAGCCGGATACTACTTGAACGTGGCAGTATAGGTTGCTTTATCCGAAGGAGTAACAATACGAGGATTGGACTTGTCCCCATCGATCCAGCCAGTAAACACCGCAGAACCGTTCGGCACTGCCGTCAACTCCATCTTATTGCCAGAGAAGAACGATCCTGTGTAAGAAGTGCTGGGGAGCTTGCCGCCTTCCAAAAGAACGGTTCCGCTTCCAGAGGCGTTGATTTTCACGGTTATCATGTTTCCAAGACCGAATTTCTTCTGATAATCACTTATCACCGTGCCATCTCGCTTTTCCGCCCAGCTTTTCATGCAGGATCCAGAAATGCTAAAAGGTTTTTCGCATACATTGTAATAACCTCTATCAGTCTGGTCAAACTTTTTCATATCCCTTTCCGTCTCCGACTCATCCAAGGTGGCTGCCATGGATTCCAGAATGGATTTAACACGAGAGGAATTGGCAAAATCATTGAACATGACTGCCGAGCGGTTGATAAACAGACGCTTGAAGTTGGCATTCTTGATTAGATGGTTGAAAATACTGGCAAAAGCGCGTTTATCCGTATACGCTTTACACCCACCACTTGCAATCCAGTCGAACATGTTGGTTCCTTCCGCATTGGCATCATTCTTAAAAGATCCACACGCAACCCAGCTCCAGTCCAGGCCATGGTCCATATCATAAGCCATAAATTTATATGGCTGATCGGGGCTACGCCAGGCACGCACATTGTTACCTGGCCAGTCCCCATTGTGCATATAAATTTCGAAGGACATATAATCTGCAAAGTTAGCCATGTCCATCATAGTTTTCAACGTAGCGTAATCGGCATCCGAAACAGCGTCATTCTTGTTCACCAGGTCCAACAAATCCGTCCAATTCTTCGTGGAATTTGTATTGCTGGTAATATCGTGCCCTAAATGTTTGATAACCTCCACCGAATTGGCGTCTATCCCATAATTCGTTTCCACATAATGCTTGTTGAAACGTTCCCGCATGTCATGGATTCCATAGTAGTTGCCGTTATAGAAAACCACCACCTGGCGGCTACGCTGGTAATCCACACCCGAGCCCTCCAGCAAAGCTCCCGCCATGGCATCCTCCAGATAATCGCTCACATAGCGGTTCCCGTTATTGCGTAAATTAAAGCTCCTGAATGTGTTTGCCGTCTCTTTGCGGGTCTCGAACAAGGGATAGTGAATTTTTCCGTCCTGATAATCCTCGCGCATCACAACCGCTATCGATTTCTTGTTTTCAAGGCGGCTCCAGTTTCCAAACAGGGAAATGCCCGCATCAACGTCAAAGGCAGGGCCATCGGAACTGCTCCCGTTTTCAAAATATTCGATATGAGCAGGGAACTCGACATCCTCGTACAGACCCTTCGGGGCGCACGACGGGCCGGAACTGTAACAATAGCTGGCATCCACATAATGTTTTTGGAAGAAAACAGGATCCACGCTTACCGCTACCACAGGCATCTTTACCGTTTCTCCGACAAAGATGGTCTTGGTGATAACTTCCTTGGTAAGGGTTCCGCTCTTGAACGCGGAACAGCGAAGTGGCGTATTCTTGGATATGGTCATGGAGGCATTGAACTCTTTTGAAGACGATGTGGGTGCCGAACCATCTGTCGTACAACGGAGAATAACCCCCGATTCCATGGTCGGTGGATTAATGGTCACGCCTTTTTCGTCATAAAAGCCAGCCTTGATAGAGCTCAAGTCCACCGACGGAGCCATAGCGTCATAAGCGGTGGCTTCGGTATTTTTCTTTTCGGGTGTAGATTTTCCGAAATACTTCCAAGCGCCTCCATCTACAATGCCCCAGCTCACACCGCCCGCAAGTTCCGGATAGTCGGCAGTATCCCGAATGGCATTGCTCGGATCGATCAGATAAATTGTTCCGCCACTTTTGTCCAGTTTCCAATTGGTGTGTGTACGGCTATGCAGCACGTTCTTGTCGGCATCTACCGTATCCTTGATTCCATAAACCGTTACAACATCTTTTTTGTCACAGAAAATCGTACGGAAAGATTTAGGCGGAATCCATTCGTTACCAAAAACCCATTTCTTGGGTTCTTTCAGGTTTTCGACCAAGGCGTATCCTTTCAGGTTCGCCGTATCCGCACCGCTGTTGTATATCTCAACCCAAGATGGGTCATCGCCATCCCTATCCATCCAGTCCAAATTAAGTGAAGCTATTTCGGTAATAACCAAAGCGGAATTGCCCACATACCGCAAGGTCGTATCGGGATATACCCGCACGGTGTCCCTGATGGTATCCCCGGTCAAGGAATCGATTATAAAGCCACTCTTGGAAGAGGAAGACCCCTCCTCTGCCGCCACAGTGCCAGATCCATTGGAACAAGCAAGATAACACGCCGCAACAAACACGGCAAAGTATGCCTTCGCTACGCAAGTCCAAATACGCATGATTATTCCTCTATATCCTACTCAAATTTATATGTTTTTTGGGAAAAATGCCAGTAATATTCTATTTACCCTTGACAAATCGCACACTTTCATCTATTTTTGGGCTACAATTTGGTTCTGTAGCTCAGTTGGTAGAGCAGTGGACTGAAAATCCGCGTGTCGTTGGTTCAATTCCAATCGGAACCACGAAAAGCTTCGGTTTAGCGACCGAAGCTTTTCTTTTTCTTACATTCAGGCGATTGTACCCCAAATTAATGGCGGTACGGACCGTAAAACTCATCCCAATGGGCCAGCAGCAGGTCCACCAACTCCGGCTGGAACTGCGCTCCCCGTTGCGTCCTAAATTCTTCACGAATCCGTTCTTCGGGCCAGGGTTCCTTGTAACAGCGGGGACTGGACAGAGCATCCAGCACATCGGCCACGGCACAAATCCGACCGGCCAGAGGAATCATCTCCCCCTTTAATCCGCGTGGGTAGCCCGAACCGTCCCAACGTTCATGGTGAGAACCGGCAATAGCCGACGCGAACCGCAAAAGCTCCCTCTTGGAGGTCTTGAGCATCTCCTCGCCAATGATGGAATGGGACTTCATCACCCCGTATTCCACCTCGGAAAGCTTACCTGGCTTGTTCAGCACGGAGTCAGGGATGCCGATTTTTCCCAGGTCGTGCATAGGGGTGGCTAGCCTGATGCGTTCAGCCTCTTCTTCGGAAAGGCCATAGTGTTTGGCCAGGATATAGGAAATTTCCGCCACACGCTGGATATGATCCCCCGTCTCCTGACTGCGGTATTCAGACGCCTGGCCCAATATGTGGATAATCTCCCTCTGGGTGGCCTCCTGTTCAGCAATCAGGCGGGCCGATTCAACCGTCTTTGCGGAATAGACTGCCGTGAGGATCAGGCGCTCAAGGTCCTGGCGAGAAAATACCTGGGTGTTTCCCTGCTTGTTGATAGCCTGAAACGCCCCCATTACCGTCCCCTCCGTATCAAAAAGAGGCACTGTCAGTACCGATGTCGTGTGGTAATGGGTCTTTTTGTCACTGCGGTGGTCAAACCTGGGGTCCTGGTAGGCATCTTCTATCAGCAGTGGCTCACCGGTCCGTACAGAATAGCCCACAAAACCGGCGTCCAGAGGAATTCGGAGCTGATCCACACCGTGGGCCACCTTAGTCCAGAGTTCGCGGGAATCGCGGTCGATCAACCATAAGGAACAACGGTCCGCAGACACCATCGCCCGGCCCAAATCGGCCATGAGAATCAGGAGATTGTCCATTTTCCGCTCTGCCGCAATTTTCGGCATATACGAAAACAGCAAATCCAGGATTCTTCCCGACTCCAGGGTCTCGTTGCGACCTTCTTCCTTCATGACGCCAAAGATAGAAAAAGTATTGACAGAGCCCCCATACTTTTTTATTCTTTACCCGCCCTTTGGAGGAATAGGCTAATTGGTAAGTCAGCGGTCTTGAAAACCGCCGCCGTCAGGCTTGGGGGTTCGAGTCCCTCTTCCTCCGTAAAAAAACGCCCCATGAGGGCGTTTTTTCTTTTGTTCGCTTTTTTTACATAAGGGCACTTTTCTTTTTCAACCTCCTTGTCATGGAAGGTCATAAACGAAAACTTCACGACTCCTAGAAACTCCACATGGCACCTACAGTAGGCACTACCGTGAATCCGCCATCGCTCTTGTCGGACTTAAAGGTATCCTTGCGATTGACATCGTCGTTGTCATATTCGTCAGTAAGCAGCCACACCGCAACAGGCACCCAGCGGCCACCAACGGAAGCGAATACGCCCACATGATCGCCGAGAGCCTTACGGACAACCACGTCGCCACCAAGGGTTAGGGCCCCCAACGTCACAGATCTTGTCCAGTCCACCTTTCCGAGGTCCGGATGCTTGTAGGTTTCCGTGTCTCTCGTAAACACGGAGCCTTCAACACCGACTGTCGCAAAGACGGCAACGGTCCAGTCCGGCGTATTCACGAATCCGTAGCCGAGACCCACTTCTCCTGCAAAGTAGGTGCCCACATCGGCGGCTTCCTTTTCATTGTACTTGACATCATCCGTGAACGTGGCTCCGGAACTCAAGTCCGCGCGAACGGCAAATCCGCTCTTGCCGATTCCCATATAACTGAGGTTTAGCCCAGCGCTCACCAGAGAGAAATCTGATCCCTCTACATCGTACTTGGAGACGGGGACGGTAACACCAGCGCCCACAAAATGAGTCCAGCCCTTGTCCGTTGTCGAATTTGGCGAAATGGTTGGTGAGCTTGTCGAACCTTCGGCGGCAAAAGCGGTAGCGGCAGCGAGAATAGCAGCAGTAAAGAATGTCTTTTTCATGATGTACTTCCTTTGAATTAGATTCTTGTTTGTTTACACCTGTAATATACCCACAAAAATTCATCAAGTCAAATGCATTATTTTCATTAAAACAATAGATTTTTGTTATCAGTCCTCATAACTCATTACTCACAACTCAAGACTCATCACTAATCCACCTTCCAAAAGGCACGACGGTCAGCCACATAGTCCATCGTGGCGCTAAGGGGCATATCGTAAAGCAGGGTACACACCTTCGTATCCAAGGGAAAATCCTTACCTAATGCATCGAGGCAAGCTCCCGTAGTCGCACCAGTGGTATAGACATCATCTACAATGATTACCGTCCCACAAGAAGGGAGTTTTCTTGGAAGCGCCGATTCAAAGGCGCCGGCCACATTCTGCTGACGCCCCTGTTGAGAGAGTTTTGTCTGAGAAACCCTGAAGGTCTTTCTTTTAAGCCAACGACACACCTGGCCACCCGTCAGTGTTGCCAAGGCCCTAGCAATCATTTCTGCCTGGTTGTAGCCCCGTTCACGAAAACGAGCCCTATGGAGCGGAACCGGCACAAAGTAAAGCGGCCGCACAAATTCCGGAAACAAGTTTTCAGAGCGTCCCTGCATAACACAGGAATGCTTTACCAGGTAGGTGGCCATTCCGGGAATGCCTCGATACTTCAACAGGTGGATCAGCCGACGGGTAAGTTCCTCCATGGGAAACAGGCAGACCACATCGTCCGAAGGACGTCGAGTCTCCTTAGAAAGCCCGACAAGGACCTTCCGACATTCAGGGCAAAGCCACGGGTCGAGATTCTCCGAAGCAGAACCACAACCAAGACATTCCATTCCAAAAACCAAATTGGACCAAGATTCAAGCATATTTCCTCACAAAAAAAAGCATCTACTTGTATAGACGCTTTTTTCACCGAAAATATGCCTAGAAATCTTCAGATTTTTGAAATTTTACAATCAGTCCTTACTCTTGCAGGCGATAAATCTTTACGGCCTTGATGTAGAAAGTCCTTTCTTTTCCGCCCAGATTCAGCTCAAAGCGGGCGAAGGGGGTACTCTCCTTCGGGACAAACTCTATTTCCACAGACTTGCCCGAAGTTCCCACATCCACATGTTTCTGGAAGCCGATGGTATCGTAGTCATCGTACGCCCCGATTCTTGCAGTAATTTGACCTTCGACATCGGACCAGATGGTAAACACGCATTTGTACTTTTTGCCAGCAAGAAGCGCCACATTCTCTTGGATGAGCTGGACACTATAAGAAAACCTTCCGCCCCGAATTACCTGAATTTTTGCGAGAGGATCTCCTTTATCGTCTTCTTCGACAGAAGCCTTCGACCGACCTTCAAACTGATCAAACACAATCCAGCTGTAGAAATCCTTTGAAAAATCACCATTGGAAATTGTATTGTCGCTCATGGAACCGATAATACCTTCCCAAATGTCCAGAACATATGCCTCAACCCCTTCTCCATCGGCAGTTGTGTAACCGTAACGGAGAGGACGGAAGCTAGAGATAAACTGAAGATTCAGTTTTTCCCATATTGAGGTATTGCGTTTTACATCCAAGTAAATCACACCATCGTCTGCAATTTCAGCATCAGAAAAATCTATGCCTTCTACGAAATAGCGCGGATAGAACACTACAGACAAATTCGCGACACTGTCCGAAACTTTTTCTATCTGAGAATAGTGATATCGGAGTTCAAATTGTTTGAACCAAGAAAGCGAATAGCGAACAGGAACATACTTGCCTCCCAGCAACAACCGACCTTGTACACAGGCTTTTTCGTCAACCGGTCTGAAGGCAACACCCATTTCTTTCAGGTAACCCTTGTCTTCCAGATCGATATTCTTGAAGGGTTCTGCCACCTGGTCCGCATTGGTGAAGGAGACCTTCAAAGAAGAATCCTGTGCATTTTCGCCAGGCCACAGCTGTACGCCCTTGGCCACATCAATACTCACCGCCACATAATAGCTGGAGTAGGAACGAACTTCAAAGAAATCTAAAGCAAAAGAATCTAGCAGCAGTGGTTCATCCTTGGCTGCCGCCTTAGCAAGAGAATTGGAGGAAACCTCGGAATAATCAACAGAGAAATCTGCAGTAAAGGCCAAGGAGGGGTTCCCGATTTCGATACCCGCCACAGATTTATCATCACTAGAACAAGCAACAAAAGCCATGGCGACACCCGCCATAGCCATCAAAACCCCAAATTTAAACCCCACAAAGCGCATTACATTCCTCGTGTTAGGGGGAACAGCTGGATGTTAACCTGAACTACGTCGTCTCCTTCTCCAGCATCGGCTGAAAAATCTAGTAGTTCTTTGCGCATTAGTTGGATTTGTTTTTTCAAATTGGGGAAATCTTTGCGCCTTATGCTGAAAGTGAGGGCCGAAAAGTCCCTGTCCTGGCTTGCCAGTTCGGACAACTTATCCCTAGACATCTCCAACATCTGCTGGTGGTACTGCTTTACCATCAGGTCCTGGACCTCGTCATCGGTAGTAATCATGGGGTCTCGCTGGCGGAATCCGTTGGCCGTCTTGACCAGGAGGCCAAGTTCCAGAAGGAGGTTGAAGGATTCCTGCACCTGGGCAGGAGTCACCTTGCCATCGAGACGCTTGGAAACCCAGTCGGGAATAGGGCGGAACCCCTTCAGGGACACCATTTCCAGAATGACAGAGTGATGCCATTCCCTAAAGATACGGAGCTGGGCCTGGTCCATCTTGTGGAGCTTAGAATGGGGGCTAGCCTTGACCAGTTGCTCGTAATAGACCTTCTTTTCTTCGTCGTCGGTGGCCTGGTTAAAGAACACCAGGTTCTCGAAGTAAGTGGCCCGCTGTTTAATAAGCCCGAGACCGTGGATAAGCTTTGTGACCGTACTCTTGGTAATGTTTCTCTTGCCGTCGATAGTCAGTTTCAGGTGGGCGTGACTGGAAAGTCCCGCTTTTTCGGCAAAAAAACGCAAACTGAAGGCCGGCTGGGTCTTCTTCTTGTATTCGTAGTAGTCCCGAAGATATACGCGAAAATTCGTGTATTGCAGCACATCGGGTTCTGTCAATTTTACACTTTCTCCATTTTCCATACCCTAAAAATAGAAGTCTAGGGGTGCAAAGGCACTATCCGATGGTTAATTATCGTTTACCTAAGTAACCAGATTAGGAATTAGAGACTAGGATCTAGGGGCTAGTTATCACGAGCGAGTTTCGACAGACGAAGGTGGTCGTGGAATTGTCCACGCAGGCATTCAAAGTCCCGAGAAACGCCTTCTTCCTTGAAACCGCAGCGGCGAGCGACCCCGATACTGGCGTAATTCTGGACCGCAGCCGTAATTTCCAAGCGGTTAAGCCCCAGGGTTTCAAAGCAGAAATTGCACAAGAGGTTCAGGGATTCCGTCGCGAGGCCGCGGCCTGTAAAGTTCTGCCCAAGCCAGTAACTGATAGTGGCCGAGCGGTGCTCTGGATGTACCCAGCCGATAAAGATGCAGCCCGCAAGATTATCCCCACTGGCGGTTTTCTCAAAAATGCCCCAGCAGGCTCCGTTACCCATCTGGGCCTGCATCTCCCAAGTTTCCAGTCGGTCCATAACGTCTTCGACGGAATTGCAATCAGGAGGCCAGGGCAGGAACCGCGAGAGATGCTCGCGGGAAGCATCAATCAGGCGGTAAAGTCCTGCCGCATCAGGTTCGTGCAGCACCCGAAGAACAACCCGCTCGCCAGGCAGTTCCGTTTCGGGAATTTCGTCTAGAATCATGGGCTGAAATGTAGGAAACAGGCTCGAGGTTCGAGGAACGTCATCCTCGCGTAGGCGAGGATCCATACACAGATCTCGCCAGTAGATGCGCGCCTTCGCGGGCATGACAATGCTGGTGTTATCAACAGAATGAAGAAAACAGAAAAGCCCGCCGAACGAGTCAGCGGGCCTTCAGTGCGGATGAAAGGACTTGAACCTTCATGCCCTCGCGAGCACTAGAACCTGAATCTAGCGTGTCTACCAGTTCCACCACATCCGCGTGGTGCACCAAATTTTGAAAAAAAAGCCCATTTTGTCAAGGGGGTAACCCAATTATTTCTTGAAAGGAAGGGCTTCCCGAATCCAATCCAGGTGGTGGCCTTGCCAATAGCTCCAGTCGTGCTCCCCAGAGGGGTCATACCTCAGGTCGCAGTCCGCCCCCACATTCCTGCAAAAATCCTGAATCCAGGGGATTGTTTCCGACGGAGGATAAAGCCTGTCGGCACCGCCCTGCAAAAAGCGCCACCTTCCAGAGTTCATCTTAGGGGATGCCGCAACAGCGGGGGCCGCCCCCAGCAGTTTACCATAGGAACTCACCAAAAGCCGGTTCTTCACCCGGCGTTTCCCGTACATGGAATAAACCAGAACCCCAAGAGAGCCGTCAGAGACACCCACAAGGGAGACTTCTTCTACAAAATCCCT